>JBFJOD010000020.1:0-30918 GCA_041617795.1 Gemmatimonadota bacterium
CCATCAGGGTTGACCGAAGGGATCAGCAGCACCACAACATCCCGCAGCGTCGACTGCAGTTCCGGATCGCTAACCAGTTGATGAGCCAGCTGCATCACGCCCTGACTCGAAGCGATCTCCGTCGCATGGATGTTATGAGCGATGAGCACAACGGCAGGCTGAGACTCCAGCAGGGTTTCCAGCTCTCCCTCACCTAGTGTGCGGGGGTCGGCCAACTGCGCTTGCAGCCGTCGGATCTCCGCCAGCCGCCGCATGTTCTCGGGAGCTGTGATAGTGGCAACGATGAAGGGTTGGCCCCGTGTGGTGCGGCCCAACGTATCGACGCTCAGGGTGGCGGAGGCTCGAGCCAGCAGTTCGAAATAACCGGTGATACTGTTCCAACCGGCCAGCTTGAAGTCGGCGCCGACGGGGTGGCCCAGATACTGGTCAGGAGCTGTAACTAGTAGCTGTGCTGCGACTTCCGCGGGTGCGGCGGGAGGTGTCTGGCCGAGTACCGAGGCCGGCGGTGTCAGGAAGACCAGCCAGACCAGCGCGGTCAACGTGCGAGGGATCATTCGTTTCTTGCTTCCGGCCGTTGAAGGAATCGGTGCAGTCGTCGGAACCGGTGAGCGAAAAGCTGGTCTAGCGTCGCGGCCGAAGCAAGGCAATTAGCAGACGGGGGGTCAGAAACGACCCCCCGTCCATGATTCGACAGTGAGCGTCGCCGTTAAGCGGCGGCGAAGCTTGCCAACGCTGAACCCTTATCGCCTTCGCGCAGCTCGCGCAGCGCCCGGTCGCGGAGCTGACGTACGCGCTCTCGAGTAATCCCCAGCTTCTGGCCGATCTCTTCGAGAGTGTGCTCGCGGCCGTCGCCCAGCCCGTAATACAGCCGGAGGACCAACGCGTCGCGCTCGCGAAGAGCGCTCAGGGCCTCATCGATGTGCTCGCGCAGCAACCGCTCTTCCACCTCGCTCACGGCGGTGGTGGCCCCTTCACTGACAAAACGCTCGACTAGGCTGCTGTCCTCACTGTCCCCGATCGGAGCGTCGAGGCGCACCTCACCGGCATTCAGCGCCTCCAACATCTCGACGGTCTGCGGGTTCATCTCGAGATGCCGGGCGATCTCCTCGCTGGTCGGCTCGCGGTCCATGGTGACCTTGAGCGATTGCCGGGCTTTGAGGATCTTGGAGAGTTCGGCCGCGCGGTTAAGCGGCACACGAACCGAGCGCCCGTGGTGCGCCAGAGCAGACAGAATCGCCTGACGGATCCACCAGACGGCGTAGCTGATAAACTTCACGCCTTGATCCGGGTCGAACTTGATCGCCGCGGTGACCAGCCCGAGGTTGCCTTGCTGGATCAGGTCGCTGAGCGGCAAGCCGCGACCCTGATATTTCTTCGCCACAGAGATTACGAAGCGCAGATTAGCCTTGCAGAGCGCCTGGATGGCCTCCGTGTTGCCCTTTTGCGCCCGCCGCGCCAGACGGATCTCCTCCGCGGGCGTGATGAGGTCATGCAGGCTCACGTCCTGGAGGTACTGGTCGAGCGCCGAGTCGTCTCCTGAGAAGCGACTCTTGAGGGCCTGGCTGGCCTTACGCTTGGCTTTCGCTGACTGCCGATCCATAATCATCGCTTTTTTCGTTTCACTCCACTGCTCTATATACAAGAACTCGGTTCAGCGCCACCCACCCCCGGCCGAGGCCTGACGGACAAGGCTTTTGCCCGTTGCCTTTCGGCCCGGCGGCTAGATAAGACACCGCGTTGGCCCAAAAGTTTCATTAGCCGGGGAAAGTGCAGCTATGGAAGATATGCCCCGCTTACCGAACTGTCAAGAAAGCCGGCGCGAGGCGTCGCCTAGCTCCAACGGAAGACCTTAAGGGCCGCGGCAAAGCCCAGACCGCCCCAGATCGCGACTACGGCCAACCCCCCCAGGTTGGCGGTCAGCGGTGCCCCGTCCGTCATCACCGAGCGCAGCGCATCGAGCAGGGGAGTCAGGGGGAGGGCTTGGATGAACGGCTGCATGGCGTCGGGGAAATTGGCGTAGGAAAAGAAGACGCCGGAGAAGATCCACATCGGCAGCATCACGAGGTTCATGATGCCGGACACGCCTTCGACGGTGCGGGCACGACTGGCGGCCAGTAGGCCGAGGCCGGCGAAGGCGAGGGCGCCAACGATCGAGACGAGCAGCAGGTCGAGGAGTGACCCGTGGACCCGCACGTCGAAGACCAGCCAACCAAATCCCACCAGGGCGGCGACCTCCAAGAGCATGAAAATGAACCGAGAGAGGATGTAGGCCAGCAGATAGTGGCTACGGAGCATCGGTGTCGCCAGCAGGCGCTTGAGCAGGCGCTTGCGGCGAGCCTGAACGATATTGAAGCCGATGCCCCACATCCCGCTGCCCATCAGGTTAAGGCCAAGCAGGCCCGGGATGAGGAAATCGATGTAGCGCGAGCCGGGCTCTGTCAGGTGTCGCTCGCCGACCGAGCGGGGATCCCGGCGCCCGGCGGACCGCTGTACGGCATCGTCAACGACGCGCCGCGCCAAACGACTGTCGTTGCGTGTTGGGTCGTATACGTAGGTTAGCGAATCACCGGGCACGACGACGATCGCGAGCTTGCCTGTACGAAGATCGTTACGGGCGGCTTCTCGTGGTAAGAGTTGGACGCGCAGATCGGGGGATTCGTTCAAGGCTTGGGCCAACGCTTCGGCGCCGGCACCCTGCTGCACCGCGACACGGAGCGAGTCAGCCGGGCGATTGCGAAAAGCGATGCCAAGTCCCAGCGCCAAGAGAACGGGAAATACGAACACCCAAAAGATCGCTTCGGGCTCGCGGATGAATTCCAGGAGACGCGCTCGTGTGAGTTCCAGCAGGGGGTGCTGGTGTCTACCCATCGCGGAGGTGCCTGCCGGTGAGAGATACGAAGACGTCTTCCAGCGTGGCGTGATGGGTGGTCAGGCGCGAGAGCACCAATCCGCGCTCCTTCAACGTCGTGAGGAGAGCCGGGACGGTGCGATGCACCTCGCTTACGGTCAAGAAGATACCGTGGTGCTCGTGACGAACGTGCTGCACGCCGGGAATCTGCCTCAACCACGCGCCTGCGGCGGAATCCCCGTTCTCGAGGGCGAACTCGACGACGTGCTCGGCGCCGAGGGCCGCGATTAGCTCGCTGGGCGTGCCCAAGGCGATCACTCTACCATAGTCGACGACCGCGACACGGTCACACAGACGGTGGGCCTCCTCCATGTAATGCGTGGTGAGCAGGACGGTGCCGCCCGATGCTCGGAAATCGAGTACGAGTTCCCAGAGTTGTCGGCGCGAGTGTGGATCCAGGCCGGTCGTCGGCTCATCCAAAAAGAGCAATTCCGGGTGGCTCACCAACGCACACCCGAGGGCGAGTCGCTGCTGCTGCCCGCCGGAAAGCCGTGCGACCCAAGACTTTCGCTTCTCCTCCAGCCCGACAAGGCGCAACACTTCACCCACACTGCGCCCACGATCGAAGAAGCTACGAAACAGACGGAGGGTCTCCTCGACGGTCAGCTTTTCCGCCAGTTGAGTCTCCTGCAACTGCACTCCAAGCCGCTGTCGCAGAACCCGATCGTCTTCACCCCAGCGCATCCCGAGGATCTCGAGTTCGCCGGCATCGGGTTCGAGCAGCCCTTCGAGGATCTCGACCGTGGTCGTCTTGCCGGCGCCGTTGGGCCCGAGCAGGCCGAAGCATTCGCCTACACGCACTTCCAAATCGAGGCCATCAACGGCCACAACATCGCCGTAGCGCTTGGCAAGCGCTTTACAGCGAACCGCAACCTCACCGGGTTGGCTCACACTCGCTAGACGTCCGAGATATTCTGGCTGCCCTACCCGCGGTTCTTGCTAGGGCTCGATACCCAGCAGCTCCACGTCGAAGACCAGCGTAGCATCCGCCGGAATAAAGCCGGGGTATCCCCGCTTTCCGTAGCCGAGCTGCGGGGGGATGATGAAGCGGCGCCGGTCGCCCACACGCATCAGCGCAACGCCCTCATCCCAGCCGGCGATCACCGCCCGTTGTCCCAGCGTGAAGGTGTAGGGGGTGCCCTTATCAACGGAGCTGTCGAACTTCTTCCCGTCCAGCAACCAGCCCGTATAGTGTACGCGTACCCGCTGACCAGCCTGTGGTGTGGCCCCGTCCCCGGCCTCGATCTCGATGTGCTTGAGACCGCTGGCCGTGGTGACCGTATCGCCTTGCAGTGGTGGCGGCCCTGCCTTGCTCTCCATGCTTGCCTCCGATCGATCCGTAGCGTCAGCGGTCGCGCTTTGGTCGGCGTCCGGCGACTCGGCGCAACCGGATACCAACATCAGGAGGCCGCTCAGCAAAAGCCCTCTGATGGCCATAGTCCTACTCCTGTCAGGTGTCTTGTGACGCTGCCGGCGGCGGAAACGCTGGCGTCCGGCGGCGCCTGTTTTGTGACTTTCGGTGACTGTAGTGGTCCGGAGACTACGCAGAGGCGGTGAGGGCCGCAACTCGGTCGGCGACCTGACGCCCGGGAAAGGGCGCGAGTGTGCCGGCCTGGCTAGAATCTGCCGCGTCGCCGCTCCTTCACGGGGAGCACTTCGTTGCAGGTGGTCCACCAGCCACTCAGGATGGTCTCGATGAACTCGGCGGGCAGCTCCTCCGCCGCCATCTCGGCGGCGAGGGCGCGGTGGTCGTAGGCGACGGGCAGGAACTCGACCTCGATGCCTCCGGGCGCGGCCTTCAACAACGCGTACCAGACGTGTGTTCGCCCGTCGTTCGCGGGTCGGCCGATTGCGCCGACGTTTACGAACAGGCGATCGCCGGACAAGCGACGGCTCCAATGGATGCCGGTATGGGTGGCGAGGATGATACTGGTCTGATAGTCGCCAGCCAGCTTCTCGAGGAAGTGTGTGGAGGTGGTCGACTCCCAGAGGAACTCGTTCATCCGCCGGGGGCTGCCGTGGCAAAGCAGCGCGCGCTTGTCGCCGAGCCGTATACGCAAGTATTCGGGCAGCTGGCCCAGCCACTGACGCCAGCGCGGGCTGGTATTTGCGAACGTGTAGCGATAGGAGAGCCGGGCGAAATAGTTGTCTTGGGGGTCGGTATAGCCGCACTGGCAGTCGTCGAGGCCGCGAGCGATGGAATCGTCATAGTTGCCCCGGATCGTGACGACGTCATTCTCGATGAGGATCGGGAAGACGTGATCGGGGTGAGGGCCAAAGGCCCCGAGGTCACCGAGGCAATAGAGCGCCTCAGCTCCGCGCCTGCGAGCATCGCTGATCACCGCGCGAAGCGCCAGATGGTTGGAATAGACGCCGCCGAACGCCGCGATGCAGGTATGCGAAGGTTCGACCGGTGCGTCGGTCACCGCTCTCGTCCGATCCCGGCGTAGTTGGTGCAAATCGCGCCGTTCGCCCAGCAGGTATAGCAGGCGCGGTGGCTGAGGGCGAAGGGGCGGTCAGCCTCTTCGAGCGTGGAACCGAGTCGGGCGTCAGGAGCGTCGATCAGGATGGGGCAGACGTAGATACCTCGATCGGTCACGATGCGGCCGCTGGAACACAACAGCTGGGTGACATCGTAGCCGCACATCATGGCCGAGGTCACGACCTCGGCATCGGAGTAGCCCCGCGAGCGCTGGGATTCGCGCCCGATATGCAGGCACGGCAGTATCTTGATTCTGGGACGCTCATAGCCAACCTTGCGGAGTGCGTCGACAAATTGCTGATAGATCCGCTCGTGTTCGGTCGGGTCCCAGATCTGCGCAGCCGTGACGATCGGCAAGAAACCACTCTTGACCAGACGGCCGATTCCCGACATAGCCCGATCGAAGGTACCCGCGCCGCGGACAGGATCATTTGTTTCTGGGCTGGGACCGTCCAGGCTGACTCGGAGCTCAAGGGAATAAGGCGTCGCCGCATCGATCTCTGCCAGCCGGCGAACGGTGCGGTCTGGCATGAGTGTGGCGTTGGTGAGCACGCTGGCCGGACCGATGGCGAGGGTGGCTTCCAGCATCGCCAACAGGTCGCGGTTCATGAAGGGCTCGCCGCCGGTGAAGTAGTATTCTCGAACGCCCCAAGCCTTCGATTGGGCCAGGTAGTTCCGAACCGTGTCGAGGTCGAGAAACCAGAAGCGGTGATTATCCGGGGCGCACGAGATGAAGCAGTGAGTGCAACGGAGGTTGCACACGGTACCGGCGACTTGGAACCACAGGTACTCGAGGTTGACCAGCGGCACCTGCGGGGTCGGCGCCGTTGCGGTTGGCATAGCGGTGGTCGCGGTCGGCATCTGATCGGCGGTAAAATGAGCTTTAACCATGGCCAACGTGCGAGGGGTTGCTGGGGTTCCGCAAGGCCGTCGGGGCGCGGCCCCCGGCGGCATGGACAACACGGCGTCTAAGTGGCTAGTTTGTGGGCCGCCGGCCGTTGATGGGCGGAGGATCCATGAAGTGGGAATACGCAGGTAGAAGCGACGTCGGTAAAGTCCGACAGGGAAACGAGGACACGTACTTCGCTGATGGTGAGCGTGGCGTGTTCATCGTCGCTGACGGTATGGGGGGCCATGTGGCCGGTGAGATCGCCAGCCAGATGGTCGCCGAGACCGTGGGCCCCGGCGTGTGCGATGCTGTGAAGTCGGGACTCCGAGGTGCCGAGTTGGCGCAGCGGTCGCTCGAGCTGATCGAAACGGCGAATCGGGCGATCCTCGAGCGTGCCGATAGCGAGCCAGAAAAGCGTGGCATGGGAACGACCTTAACGCTCCTGGCTCTGAGCGCGGACGCCGACTATCTGTTCCAACAGGTCGGCGACAGCCGGGGCTATTTGCTTCGGGATGGCGATCTCCACCAGATCACCCGCGATCATACTGTGGTGCAGCAGCAGGTCGACCGCGGCGCACTGACCCCCGAACAAGCACGCGACCACCCCCTGTCACACATACTGACTCGCGCTCTGGGCACCGAGGCCAGCGTTGAAGCCGACTCGTTCGATGATCGCGCAAGAGCTGGCGACATCTTCCTGCTTTGTTCGGACGGCCTGAGCGGGATGCTGACCGACGCCACGATCCATGGCATACTAGCCACCCCGAGCGATGATCTGCAGGAGATCGCGGACAATCTCGTCGATGCCGCCAATGAGGCGGGAGGGCTGGATAACATCACGGCCGTGGTCGTAAAGCTGACCGATTAATCGGGGCGCTAACGGCAGGCCCCACGCTCCCAATCACAGCTGGTAAGTTGGAATCCGCGTCGCCAGGTGGATTGTCAATCGCCGCTTCGCAACAACGCAGCGATCTCAGTTTCCGAGGCGGTGACCAGTTCCAGTATCTCCTCGGGTTGCGCCAGCCTGGCCCTGGGCCAGGTGAAGACGCGCAGTACACGCGCCGCGTGGTAGAGATCGCGACCCAGCCGCGGGAGATCAATCAGCCCGGCTCGTCCGGCCGACGTCAGCCGCAGGATCTCTCCGTCGCGGCTCAGCATCAGGATATCCAGCTCCAGCATCCGGGATTTTGCTGGGTAGTCGAGGAAAAGGCCGGCGGGCTCGAGTCCACAACGCGTTGCGAGATGATCCTCGAGAGCCGCCCGCAGTTCGGGCCGCTGATGAAACCACGCACCGACCTCGCGCCCTAAGCGCTGAAAAGCATCGGTCAGCTCATCGCCCCGCCATTCGGCCGCGCGCTTGGGAAGTCGACGATGGCGGATGGCCGGGATCAGCGACTCCCTTGCCCGGCGAGCACTCGCCGAGTCGTGAACGCTGGCCAGGTTGTCGAGCACGGTCAGTAGCTCTTCGTCACCACTGCCGACGAGGTGGTCACGTGATGCCCAGCCGCCCGTCAGGGCCTCGCGGATCAGACGCTGGAAGGTGACCGAGGCGGAGCGCACCGCGTGATGCCAGTAGACGTTTCGGAACATCTGGTACTTAGCAAAGAGCAGCGATTCGAGAGCGGCTATTCCCTGCTCGGCGACGCCGACTTCCATGCGGTTCGTTTCTGGATCGTTAAGCAAGCGCAGGGAGTCGAGGAGCCGGTCGACATCTATATCGCCGTATGGCACGCCGCAGAATTGTGCGTCACGTGTCAAATACTCGATCTTGTCCAGGTCGAGTGAGCCGGACACCAGACCCTGGAGAGGGCTGGCAGACCGCCCCAGGATGAGTACATGGATCGCCGCGGCAGCCCCGCTGCCCAGCGGTTCTAATGCCGCGGCCACATCCGCATCGGCTAGGAATTGGCCGGCAAGCTGCTCATGGTCGCTGGGCACCAGACCGGTCTCGAGCTCTTCCACTGCATGGCTGAACGGGTAGTGGCCTATGTCATGGAGGAGGCCGGCGATTCGCAGGATGCCCTGTTCGTGGTAGGGAATCTCCCGCAGCTCTCCGGATTCCTCGAGCAAACGCAGAGCGCGACCCGTCAGGTGGTAGACTCCCAGAGCGTGATCGAAGCGTGTGTGGGTGGCGCCGGGATAAACGAGATTGGCCAGACCGAGTTGCTTGACGCGACGTAAGCGCTGAAAGGCCGCCGTGTCGATCAAGCGGAGCGCCACGGGCTCGATCCAGATGTTATGCCAAATTGGGTCGCGGATGACGGTCATGGTCAAACGAGTTCGGGTCTCGTCCCCGCCCGTCTCGCTGTTTGGACAGCGCCGGTGCGAAGTCGCGATTGAAAGCTAATCGATCAGCAGGACGGTCGGAAAGCGGCGCGGCCGCTGCTCCCGTTTACATCTGGAGCCAGCGGCCGCGGTTGGGTGCCGGTAGGCGCCGCAGCGGTCAGGCGTGAAGCCGTTGGTACTTCGCCTGCAACTCGTCTTTGGTCTCCGGGTAATCCGGATTCACCGAGATGCAGTCCACAGGGCACACGTCCTTGCACTGCGGGTCGTCGTAGGCCCCCACGCATTCGGTGCACCTATCGACGTCGATCCAGTAAACCGGCACGTTGGTCGCTACCCCCTCGTTCACGGCATCATTCGGGCAGACGGGGAGGCAGGCTCCGCAATCGATGCACTCATCAGTGATCATCATCGCCATGGCACTCGACCTCCGCTGGGAACCACTATTGCCGCCGTTGTTCTTTTTTAGCGAGAACGGTGCCCCTGCGGCGACTACTGTCGTAACTCTGTATTTAGCAATGAGATAAACGGGCCATTCGAAGCGTCACAAATCGAAGAATGGGACGGCCCTGCGGAGACAAATCATCCCAAGAGGGGATGGGCTAACCACGGACCCGCAGGGACGACCCGGGGAAAGTCGGTCAGATTCACGGCACTACGCCGGGCTGTCCGCGGATGGTCATCGCCGTCCGGCCGGACGAGCAAGCACGAGTGTTAGGGACTCCCCGATTCCCCGATTCCGTGATTCGCAAACATCCTTCCCAACACAGTTCCGAACACGAGAATCCCGAAGCTCAGAAGCACCGGTAGGATAGCCGGGTAGCGAGGCCCAAGTAGCCGAAGCAGGGTACCGTCGCCTTTACCTACAATCGCGACTAAGTACGCGCCGTCACCAACCGCCCCCAATATCGCGGTCGTGCCCCCTACGATGACCGACGCCATGGCGACACGAGGAGTGACGCTCACACGGCCCCGCAGGAACGTGGCAAGCGTCGGCAGCACGACGCCCCCCACGAAGACCGTGTAACCCAGGAGCAGAGCCGAGATGATGCCCCGTTCGAAGCCGGCGATGGCCCAGGCGGCCCCGCCAACGCCAACTAGAGCGAGCCGGGTTAGTCGGAGTTGCTGCTCCCGCGACAGGTTTCCGCCCGCGCCGAACACGTTGAGCGACAGGATCGTCGATGCAGACATCAGCGTGGTGTCCGCCGACGACATCACGGCGGCAAGAAATCCCACAGCGATCAGACCCGCGAGGCCCGTCGGGACCAGCTCGCTCACCGCGGTGGGCAGCGCCGCTTCCGCAGCGATCGCCGGAAACCTGGCGTGGATGAGGATGCCAAGGCCCGCCAGCAAGAACGAGATCGGCACGACGGCCGCCGCCGCCGCAAGCGCCGCCCTACGGGCCGCCACCGCATTTCTCGCGCACAGCACCCGCGAGTAGATATCCGGGCCTGCCAGGTACGGAAGGCCGACGATCAACGTATAGAAGACCGCGAGCTCATACCACGTGAAGCCTTCGGAGACCGGAAAGCGAAGGTGTCCCGCGGGAATGGCCTCGCTCGCCGATGTCCCCTGGCCTTGCGAAGCGACATATGCAAGGCAGATCATGGTTCCAGCGATGAACAAAGCGAACTGCCACGAATCCGTTCGAATAACCGACAGTTGACCGCCCCAGAACGTGTAAACCACAAAGCCAATCGCGACCACTGCGAGCGCCCACGAGTAGTCCAGCTTGAGGATACCGCTCATCAGGAGAGCTCCTGCAGTCATCTGAGCGGCAACGACTCCGCACCAGGCAGTGGCGATGACCACGGCGGCGGGGACTGCCACACGGTTCCCGTACGCGCTCTTCAGGATGTCGGGGAGAGTATAGACCTCGAGCTCTCTGACGCGCGCGGCAAAGGCGAGCCCAAACGGCAGGAGGGCCGCCGCCCCGATGAGCGACCACCAAGCAGCGGTCAAACCCCGAGAATACCCCAACCCGATGATACCAATCGTCGATGACGCCCCGAAGATCGTTGCGACTAATGAGATCGCGACGGTGCCCGCCGCGTAACTGCGATCAGCTACCCAGTACGATTCGGCGGACTGTCGGCGCGAGCGCCAGCCGACAAAGAGCATCGCGCCCAGATAGGCTATGACGATGATGGCATCGATCACGATCGGCCCTAATGGCTTCGTTTGAACCGCGGCTTTGGCTGGTAGATGACAATGCCGGTCCGAGTTGACAAAGCCAGCCCCCGCGCCCTATATGAATCTTCTCCAACGCCCCACCCAGATTTCCCTCGTGCCAGAGAGAATGCGAGTCTACACTGACAGCGTAGATTATGCCCGAATCGTACTTGGGCAACGCGCCGACCTCTGGTCGGCGCCGGTTTCGGAGCCCTCGGACAACCTCCGAAGCCTCTTAGACAGCGCCTACGGCGCAAAGCAGATTCGCGAGTCTAGGGTACACGGCGGCTCGGGCTGGCACTACCTGCTACTGGTAGAGAGAGCCGAACGCTCGCACTACGACCTTTTGATCGAGCTCAGCAGGGCGGGGGTGCTCCTGCCAGACCGCACCCTGTGCCTCGCCGGCTCAGGAGAGCGCTTCCACGGCTTCAAAGAGCGCGCTTGGTCCGCGCCGCCGGGTAACATCTACCTCTCGGTGCACCTGAGCCCGACTAGCGCGGTCGAGCGTCCCGCCACCAGCTTCACCGTCCTGGCTGCGGTTTCCGTAGTAGACGCGATCGGCTCGATACCCGGACTCGAGAACTCGGCTGGCATAAAGTGGGTGAACGACATAATCGTCGATGATGCAAAAGTAGGCGGCGTGCTAGCATACACAAAAGGCGTGGGCGGAACGATAAGCGATGCAGTCTTGGGCATAGGCGTCAACGTCGAGACCAAACCTGAGGTCGAGCCCACACCCTTTGTGCCCCAGGTCGGCACACTCAAAGAGTTTGCCTCGAAAGCGGCGGAGTGCACGCAGCAAACCTTTTTCGCCGCGCTCGCCGCCGCGCTCGACACGAACTATAGCCGGATACTCGCCGGCGGTTACGGAGCGCTGCTGGAGCGCTACCGCGAACGATCGTTGGTGATCGGCCGCCACGCTACTCTATGTGTTGATGAGCAGGGACCGGACCTGAACGTGATCGCGCAAGGACGAGTCACCGGGATCGGCGACGGACTTGAACTCATGATCGAAGGCTACGAGCGGGCGTTCACCAAAGGTAGGCTGATAGTCGGCTCGCTCGATGAGCTCGTGTCGAGGGAAAGCTGAAGATGGAAGATTACCAACTGCTGTTCGTCTGCCTGTCATCCTTCGCGGCGGTGTTCGTGCTGCTGACCATTCTCGCCGTCACGATGCGGGCTCTCATCGCCGTGTTCCCCAAGGTGTCGGAGAAGCTCGCGACGAACGACGCCGCGCTGCTCGCCGCGGTGACAACTGCTGCCGCAAGTTTATATCCGGGCATGAGAGTTACCAGAGTCGAGGAGGATAAATGATCTCCGCAACGACCCCAAGAAAGATTCGCGTGATGTTCACCCCGTTCCGTGACGGGCTGCAGAGCTCATTCGGCGGCAAGGTCCGCCTGAACGACTTCCTCCCGGCCATGCAGGCCTCCGCTGAGGCCGGAGTCAAACACTTCGAGTTCGGCGGCGGCGCACGCTACCAGGCACCGTATTTCTACCTGGGCGAGAACCCGTTCGAGGACATGAGAAAGATGCGTGCCGCCGTGGGGCCCGATGTCGATCTGCAGATCCTGACGCGGTCGGTCTCGGGTGTTACGCTGACCACGCAGTCGATCGAGGCCCTGCGAATACAGGCGAGGCTCATGAAGGCGGCCGGCACTACATGGGATCGAAACTTCGACTTCATGAACGACACCGATAACCTGGTCAAGACGGGGAAGCCGATCGTCGATGCCGGAATGCATCACCAGGTCTGCATCGCGCTGATGGGTCTGCCGTTCGAGTCGAAAACGGTTCATACGCCAGAGTTCTACATCAACATCGGGAGGAAGCTGCTGCAGAGCGATGTTCAGATCGACAGCATCTGCCTCAAGGACGCCAGCGGTACGACCGACCCGAAGACCATCTACGACACGGCCGTAGGGTTAAAGAAGATCATGCCGCCCGAGATGCCGCTCTGGATGCACACCCACGACACCGCTAGCACCGCCGTCGCCTGCTACATGGCAGCGATCCACGGGGGCGCAGACGGCGCCGATCTCTCCATTCGGCCGTTGGCAAGCGGAACGGTTCAGCCCGACGTGCGCTCATTGGCTCACGCCCTCAAGGGAACCGGTTACTCGCTGGATATCGACGTCGCCAAGCTGGCAGAGATCGAGGGAATCCTCCAAGAGCTCCTGCATGAATACAACTTCAACCCGACTACGACGACAGCCGACGCCCGCGTCCTCGGCTTCCCGATGCCCGGCGGCGCGATCGGGCCGAACGTGCACATGATGGTGAAGGCCGGGATCCTGGATAAGTACAGTGAGGTTCTGGCGGAATTCCCGATCGTTGTGGAGGCGGGCGGCGCCTGGACCAGCGTGACGCCGGGCAGCCAGCAGTACTGGCTGCAGGCTTTCAATAACGTGATGTACGGGCGCTGGAAGAAGATCGATCCAGGCTACGGCCGATCGGTGCTGGGTTACTTCGGAAGAACTCCGTTGCCCCCCAACCCCGAGGTCGTGGAGATCGCGTCCAAGCAACTGGAGATGGAAGTTTTCGAGGGTGACCCGCTCGATGCCGCCCCCAACAACATCGGTCCAGCGAAGCAAGCGCTCGAGGAACGGGGGCTGCCGATCACAGACGAGAACATTTTCCTGGTCCTCGCCGCGATGGTCCCCGGCAAGAAGATAGAGCTAAATGAAGGCATCCGCCTGCTGACCGGGACCTCCAAGATCGACATTCCGCTCAAAAAGAAGGCGGAAGAAGCGGCTCCTCCGCCGGCCGCACCTGCCGCTGTCACCGCGCCGGCGCTGACCGGTCCAACGACGACGCGATGCACCGTCGAAGAGAACGGCACGATGCGGACGTTCGTCGTGACCCTCGAGCCAGCCACCCAGGCTGTTGGCGCGTCCGCCGCAGCCGCCGCACCTGCCGCGCCCGCGGGCGGAACGCCGGTGCACTCCACGTTCGCCGGCTCGGTGGAAGTCGTCGACCTACTGGTCAAGCAGGGAGATAAAGTAGCGGTTGGAACGGTCGTCGCTGCCGTGGAGGCGATGAAGGCGAAGCACGATATCAAATCACCAGTCGCCGGGCAGGTCACGGCGATTCATGTGACGATTGGCGACGAGATCGATTCGTCGCATCCGATCATGACCATCGCCTGAGGGGCGGCCGATGGAAACAGCGCTAGAACTGATCCGGCAATCCGGTCTTGCCAACCTGAGCATCGGCAACGTCGCGATGTTCGCCATTGCCGGTGCACTCACCTATTTGGGCATCGCGAGGAACTACGAGCCACTGCTCCTGGTCCCGATTTCATTCGGGGCGATCCTCGCCAACTTGCCGATGGCCGATCTCGGGTCCTACGGCGACGGGATCATCGCGCTCATTTACGACTTCGGGATCAGGACGGAGCTGCTACCGCCACTCATCTTCCTCGGGGTCGGCGCACTGACGGACTTCCGGCCACTGCTTGGCCGCCCGCTCACCTTCTTGTTGGGGGCGGCGGCCCAAGTCGGCATCTTCGTCGCGGCCCTGTCGGCCGGCTACCTAATGGGCTTCACCGCACAGGAGGCTGCGTCGATCGGCATCATCGGTGGCGCTGACGGCCCGACCTCCATCTTCTTGGCCAGCCAGCTCGCGCCGCATTTGCTCGGGCCGATCGCTGTCGCAGCTTACAGCTACATGTCACTCGTACCGATCATCCAGCCACCCATCATGCGCCTGCTCACGACAAAGAAAGAGCGGGCGATCGACATGCCGCAGGCGATTCCGGTCTCGAAGAAAGCGGTGATCTTTTTCCCGCTCGTGACGGGCCTCGTCGCAATGCTTGCGGTCCCCTCCAGCGCTCCGCTTATCGGCATGCTGATGTTCGGGAACTTGCTGCGCGAATCAGGGGTCACGGACCGGCTTCGCAAGACCGCCGGTGGCGCGCTCATCGACATCGTCACGCTGTTCCTGGCCGTTGCGGTCGGCGCCACCATGGCCGCCGAGCATTTTCTGAACTACCGCACGATTATGATCCTGGTCCTCGGCGCGGTCGCCTTCTCGTTCAGCACGGCGGGAGGGATTCTGTTCGCCAAGACGCTGAACCTGTTCCTGCGCAACAAGATCAACCCGTGCATCGGGGCGGCGGGCGTCTCCGCGGTTCCCATGTCGGCGCGTGTCGTTCAGCAGTTCGTATCGGACCAGACGGATGGGCGTGTCAATCCTCTGATGCCGGCCATGGGTCCCAACGTTGCCGGCGTCATCGGGTCCGCCGTCGCGGCTGGCGTGTTCCTCACCCTCCTTGGTTAGGGGCCCCGGAACGCTTTTTGCCCCTTATTGCACACCGACTCTGCTTCCAAGACGCCGAACGTGCTATTTTGGGACAAAGAAAGACAAGGTGGGCCGTCGCTTGAGGCCACGGCCGATGCCTACCGGCTCGCTTCCGCCGCCGGCCTGAAGGCCGACGCGGCGCTCATAGTTTTTTGGAGGACACGATGTGGTCTGTGAAGACGGATCCGCGAACGGGCGCGGAGTACATAGCAGTCCATCATACCGGCCGACCTGTTTTGCTCAACCCTTTCACCAACAAAGGCACAGCGTTCACAGCTGAAGAACGTGATTCACTGGCCATCGTTGGGCTGGTGCCGCCTGCGGTCAACACGATCGAAGAGCAGCTCGAACGGGCATACGAAAACTACCGGGCGAAGACCACCAACCTCGAGCGCTTCATCCACCTGGCCAGCCTGCATGACCGGAATGAAACGCTCTTCTTTCGGCTAGTACACGAGCACATCGACGAGATGATGCCGATAGTGTACACGCCGGTTGTCGGGGAAGCGTGCCAGTACTATTCGCACATCTGGAGGCGGGCCCGCGGGTTGTTCATCAGCTACGAGCAACGGGACGAGATCGAGTCGATTCTGGCGAACCACTCTCGGCCGCCGGCAATCATCGTGGCGACGGACGGTGAACGGATCTTGGGACTGGGTGATCAGGGGGCCGGCGGAATGGGCATCCCGATCGGCAAGCTCTGTCTCTACACGCTCTGCGCGGGCATTCCTCCGCACCTCACGCTACCTATCATGCTGGACGTCGGCACGGACAACGAAGATCGGCTCAAGGATCCGCTCTACGTGGGCCTCCGCCAGAAGCGTATCCGCGGCGCCGAGTACCAGGACTTCATCGACAAGTTCGTGGAGGCTGTCAGGAAGGTCTATCCGAACGCGCTGCTGCAGTGGGAGGACTTTCTCAAGGGTAACGCGATCTTCCAACTGAACCGCTTCCGCGATCAGTTTTGCACGTTCAACGACGATATCCAAGGGACAGCCAGCGTCGTCGTGGCAGGCGTCTTCTGCGGCCTGCGCATCACAGGCCAGGCGATCAAGGACCAGCGGATCCTGTTCGCCGGCGCGGGGGCATCGGCCCAGGGGATCTCTGACCTCCTGGTCTCGGCCATGCTAGAGGAAGGCCTCACCCTCGAGGAGGCGCGCAAGCGGATTTGGACCGTGGACAGCCGGGGGCTGGTCACCACGGCCCGCGAGGGCTTGGAGGACTTCAAGGCGACGTACGCCCGTGATGTGGCAGAACTCGAAGCATACAAGTGTCAGGACCGGTCCCGGGTCACGCTCGAGGAGACGGTGTTGGGAGCGAAGCCGACCATCCTGATCGGGACGTCGGGGACACCCGGGATGTTCACCGAGCCGGTTGTGAGGGCGATGGCCGAGCTCAACGAGCGGCCGATGATATTCCCGCTGTCAAATCCCACGAGCAAGAGCGAGTGCACCGCCGAGCAGGCCATCCAGTGGTCTAATGGAAGGGCGATCGTGGCTACGGGAAGTCCCTTCGACCCGGTGGAGTACAACGGAACGCGCTACCGCATAGGTCAAGGCAACAACGCCTTCATCTTCCCTGGTGTCGGCCTTGGCGTTTGGGTCGCCAAGGCGAAACGAGTGACGGACGGGATGTTCCTGGCAGCCGCTGTGGCGTTGGCCGAAAAGGTGACCGATGAGGACCTGGCTGAAGTGGCTGTCTATCCGCGATTGACGCGGATCCGTGAATGCTCGCACGCCGTCGCCTGCGCCGTCGTCAGGCGCGCCGTCGCGGAGGGGCACGCGGAGAGTGACGCTCTGGAGAACCTCGAGAAGCGCATCGCTGCGGCGATGTGGTTCCCGGAGTACCGTCCGATTCGCTACGAGCCGCCCGCTTGGTAGGGTGTCCGCTGAATCGGGAGCTCATAGAGTCAGGGTGCGTTGCGTTTCTGTCTGTCTCCATGAACTCGGGGCCTCGTCAGAGGTGGGCAAGATTAGGACCAGACAAAGTTCCTCTCGAAAGGCCGGCACGGCAAACGCCGGCCGTCCGGGAGGACCCGGGCCCGAAGAACAACCGTGGCGTTTGGTGAGAAGAATGGTCCGGCGGCCGCCCGGTATCGGCGGCCGCCGGTAAAGGGGTGTCAGACGGCTCCGGTGGCCCTTTCCTCTCTGTGGATTCCCGTCCAGCGGAGGATGTCCTCCATCAGGCACCAGCGGGTGATCGCCGACTGGACCAGGTTCAGGCCCACGAAGGCCGTGAATAGGAACCAGTACGGGCTGACCCACCAGCCGAGGGCCAGGCTGCCAAGGACGAACGTCCCGGCAATCAGTCGGATCTTGTTATTCAGGGTCATATTGCCTCACCAGGGTTCAGGGTTGCGCGACCTCACAGCAAGTGAACTGCTCGACATTCATCAAGACGGCGCGAATCGGATGACGGGGGTCCTCCACGCCGGTGCAGCTCCCAACGGCGCGCACCAGCGCTTCGGCTTGAGCATCCTCCACGACGGTCATGATGATCTGGGAGTCGTACGGCTGGATCTCGCCCGACCAGCCTGCTGCGCTGCCGGGACCGTGACCCTCAACCGGTATGCGACTGAACGCGCTGATCTGCCGCTCCTTCAACAGCCGCTCGACACACTTCTGATCCTCTTCGAGATACATCAAGAACACAAGTTTCATTGAGACGCACCTCCAGCTCGAATTATCAAACATCAAGCACCGCAGCGCCGTCAACTACGACTGGCGTTGCTGTGACATCGCGCTTTCTGTGGACAAGGTAGTAGATACAAGGGACTACGATGAGCGTCAGCACGGTCGACGCCACCGCTCCGGTGATCAGCGACACGGCCAGCCCTTCGAAGATCGGATCGAACAAGATAACGATGGCGCCGATCACCACCGTGCCTGCCGTGAGGGCAATGGGTCGCGTACGTACGGCGCCCGCTTCGATCACAGCCTGCTCGAGCGGGATACCGGCGGAGCGACGCGCCTCCAGATAGTCGATCAACAGAATTCCGTTCCGTACCATGATCCCCGCCAGCGCGATCATTCCGATCATCGAAGTCGCTGTGAAGAAAGCACCGAACATCCAGTGTCCCGGTGCGATACCCACGAGGGTAAGCGGGATGGCGGTCATCATCACCAGCGGTGCTATGAACGAGCCGAACCAGGCGACGATGAGCACATAGATCAGCAACAGCGCCCCAGCGAAGGCGATACCAAGATCGCGGAAGACCTCGAAGGTAACCTGCCACTCGCCGTCCCACTTCATGACGGGTTGTTCAACTGTGGCCGGCTGCCGGGTATACAGCTGACCCAGGCGCGCGCCCGAGGGGAGCTCGATCTCGGCGATTTTGTCTTTCAGATCGAGGATCGCGTAGACCGGGCTCTCCGCTTCACCCGCCACGTCGGCAGTCACGTAAACGACGCGCTGGCCGTTCTTCCGGTCGATGACCTGTGGGGTCACGGACACCTCGGTGGCGACCAGCTCGCTCAGCGGAACCTGCCGGCCGGTCTGGGATGTCAGATGTAGACTGCCCAGGCGGTCGATGCCCGATCGCGCGCCTTCCTCCACGCGCAGTCTGACGGGCACGGGCGTTCGCGCTTCGGGTTGCGAAAGGTGTGTGACAACGGAACCGCCCAGTGCCATCCGCAGTGAGTGGGCGACCGACGCTTTCGCCACACCGCTAAGGGCGGCCTTCTCCTCGTCCACGTGCAAACGCACCTCGCGCTGCGGCTCGATCAAGGACCAATCGACATCGACGACGCTAGGGTGTTCGGCAAAGCGATTTCTCACCTGGTCGGCCACGGCGATCTGGCTCTCAGCGTCGGGTCCGTAGACCTCAGCGACGAGTGTCGACAGCACGGGTGGACCGGGCGGCACCTCTACGACCTTGATGCGCGCGCCGGTGCCCGACTCGCGGGCGATCCGCTCGACGATCGGCCGGACTCGCTTCGCGATGTCGTGGCTTTGATCCCCGCGCTCGCTCTTGTCGATGAGGTTGACCTGTAAGTCGGCGATGTGAGGTCCGCGCCGCAAGTAATAGTGACGGATCATTCCGTTGAAGTTAAAAGGTGCGGCTGTGCCGGCGTAAAGCTGGATGTCTGATATCTCCGGAATCTCTGCCAGGGCTTGTACGATATCCTCGCCGAGTGCCGTCGTGATCTCCAGCGGCGTTCGCTCTGGGAGGTCGAGGATCACCTGCATCTCGTTCTTGTCATCGAATGGAAGCATCTTCACGGGCACGCTGCGAGTGAAGAACATCGCCGTGGCCGCCAGCAGCAACAGCGTGACGCCTCCCAACATCGTCCACATCCATACCGGGCGCTGCAGGAGCGGATTGATGATACTCCGGTAGAAGCGGTAGATGCGCGTCTCTTCCAGGACGTAGGCGGGCTTCGCTTCCGTGCCGTGGGCCCCACGAAGCAGCCGGTAGGCCAGCCACGGTGTGCCAACCAAAGCGACGGCAAGGGAGAATAGCATCGCTACCGTCGCGCCGATGGGCATGGGGCTCATGTACGGTCCCATCAGACCCGAGACGAAAAGCATCGGAAGTACGGCTGCGATCACCGTGAGAGTCGCGAGGATCGTTGGGTTGCCGACTTCATCCACCGCGGCACGGGCGGCAGCCCTGAGCGGGCGATCGCGCATCGCGAAGTGCCGTTCCATGTTCTCCGCGACGATGATCGAATCGTCGATCACGATACCCGTGACGAAGATCAGCGCGAAAAGCGTTACCCGGTTCAGCGTGTAACCGAAGAACTGGTAAACGAAAAGCGTAAGTGCAAACGTGATCGGCACCGAGATCATGACGATCACCGCGCTGCGCCAGCCCATCGCCAGCGCGACCACGATGCCGACGGCGATTATCGCCAATAGCAAGTGAGCCTTGAGCGTGCTGGTCTTCTCGCGGGCCGTCTCCCCATAGTTGCGCGTTACCAGCGGCTCCACTCCTGAGGGGAGAAGACGTCCCCGCAGTGATTCGATCTTCGCCTCAAGCGCGTGCCCCAGCTTGGTGGCATCGGCGCCCGAGCGCTTGCTCACTGCGATTGTCACCATTGGTTCCAGCGGTTGGCCGGGTATCCCGTGGAAGGTGTAGGTCGAGATCTCCTCTGGACCGTCGACGACATCGGCGACGTCAGCCACCTGCACCAGAGCGCCGTTCCGCACGTCGAGAACGACCGCCGCGACGTCGGCTGCCGACTTCAAGAAAGGGCCTGCCGTAACCCGGACCACCTCGCCGTCACGGGTGAATTGGCCAGCTTCGAGGTTCAGGTTGGCCAAACGCAGCCGCTCGGCGATCAGCGACGGGTCAACGCCGTAGGCCGCCATCCGATCGGGAGACAGCTCGACACGAATCTCCCTCGCATATCCCCCGATCACCGCCACATCCCGCACTTCCGGGATGGCTTCAAGCTCGACGCGCAGCTCATCCGCCAGCGCTCGCAGCGCTGCGTGATCGTAGTCGGCACCGCTGAGCGTAACGCTAAAGAACGGCACATCGTCGATCGCCACCGTCTTGACCAGCGGCATACTGAAGCCGGGCGGCATGCGGTCAGCGTACTTCATCATTGTGGTGAAGAGACGCACGAGGCTCTCTTCCATATCGCGCCCAACTTCGTAACGGACCGTCACCAGCCCGAACCCGGATTGCGCATGGCTGTAGATGTACTCGACGCCCTCAATGCCCGAGAGGATGTTCTCCATCGGGATGAGCAGCCGATTCTCGACTTCGCTGGGCGCGGCCCCCGGCAATGGTAGATAGATATCGGCCAGCGGGACGATGATCTGCGGCTCTTCCTCGCTCGGCATCGTGAAGACCGTGTAGAGTCCCAGCACCAGCGCGCCCGCCATCAACAGCGGCGTCAGTTTCGAGGTCAGAAAGGCGTCGGCTAGCTTTCCGGCAAATTCAGTTCTCATCGGGAGCCCTCCACGCTTGCCGTCTTCTGAGTGGCGAAGGGCGGTGCCCACTCCACGCGACTGACGTTGCCGACCGGCTGACCGTCAGCGATGGCTGGCCCCGGCTCGCGCAGCAGAGCTAGGCTCGCGGGCGGACCAGCCAGCAGTTCCACCGCGTCGCCAAGCTGCTGCCCCAGCCGGACCCAACGTAAGCGCAAGCGCTCGCCGTCGAGGGTGAAAACTCCCGACAGCTGACCGCGCTTGACGATGGCATCGCTGGGAATCCAGCGGGTCATCTCGGCAGGTTCGTTCAGTTCGATGCGGACGAATGTGCCGGGTGGAATTCCTACGGGCGGCTGCGAGGGCTCGAACTGAGCTTCGATTCGAAACCGACGGCTTGCCCGCTCAACTGCAGGCACGACGCGGGTCAGGCGCGCGGCGTAACGGCCCGACGTCTCGGCTCGGTAAACGGACAGTAAATCGCCGGCGCTGAGCTTCCCGGCCATCTCGGCTGGAAGATCGGCCTCGATCTTCAGCGAGCCCGTTCCAATCATCGTCAGGATCGGTACACCAGGCACGGCCAGGTCCCCGGGATCGGCCATTCGTTGTGTGATCACGCCCGAGAAAGGCGCGCGGAGCGCCACGTAGTCGCGCTGGGCCCGGACGTCGCGAAGCGCGGCCTCGGCCATCTCGAGGCGCGCCGTCGCGTCGTCGAGCTCTTGCGAGGTGGCTGCGCCGTCTGTCGCCAACGCGGCGATGCGCTTGTGCCATTGGCGTGCTAGCTGCGCCGCCGCTTGAGCGCTTTCGATACGAGCATCGATCTCGCCGGTATCCAGGGTGGCCAGGGCGTCTCCCGCCGCGACCTGAGCCCCGATATCGACCGACATCCTTCGTATCGTGCCGCTGACGCGGGTTGCCAGTTCCGCCTGCTGTTCTGCGATCACCGTCGCCGGTGCAGTCACCACACCGGGCGCCGCGACTGACATGGAGACCACGACGTCGATCGGCTCGGCGTTATCAGGCAGTTCCCCCGGCTCGCCGGCGCAGGCCGCGACGGCAAGTCCCAGCCAAACAGCTAATACACCCGTTATCCGCTTCATCTCTATTTCTCTGCGTTGATATGCGATTGGACAAAATCGAGCCGCGCAACCGCTATGTGGTAGTTGGCAAGCGCGTTGATTGCACGCTGCCGCATCGCTGTGGCCCGGGCCTCTGCCTGCAGTAAATCGGCGGCTGTTGCTAGCCCCTCCTCGAAGCGCCGCCGCATCAACTGGCGGCCAGACTCTGCCGCCGTCGCTCCAGCCCGCGTCGCCTCGACTTGTTGCCGGGCACTGCCCACGCTCCGGACAACCTGATCACGTTCGCTCACCGCGTCCCGCAATGCTTGCTCGTACTCCAGACCGGCGATCCGGCGCTCCAGATTAGCTCGCTGCAGATCGGCCGAGCGGCCAAAACCATCGAACAGATTCCAGCGCAACATCACACCGACCGTCCAGTCAGCTTCGTCGAATGAAAAGGCATCGGTGCTGTGCGTCGCGTACTGCGCGAATGCGTCCAGCGCGGGAACGAAGGCAAGGGCCGCTTGCCGCTTGGCCGCGCCGGCGGCGCGCGCCGCCGCTGCCCGCGCCCGCAGATCCGCCCGCGCCGCAGGCTCGAACTCGACCGCGGCCATGTCCGCCGGCGCGGCGAGGCTGTCGACCGGCTCGGGGACGGTGTCCGGGCTCCACCCGAGGTGGCGGCCCAGTATCTGCAAGGCGTCCCGGCGGGCGCGGTCCGCCTCCGACCGGTCGGCCATCGCCGCTGATAGTTCGGCCTCGGCACCTAAGAGATCGGCCTCGGTCAACAGTCCGCGATCGCGCCGCCTGCGGAACTGGTATAGCGTGGCCTGACTCGCTTCGAGAGCCGCGTTCGCGGCTTCGAGTTGGGCCGCTGCCGCTTGTGCCTGCAAGTAATGAATGCGCGTCATCAGGATCGTAGCTTCACGCGTCCGCTCCGTTGACCAGTCAGCCGCCTCGGCCTGGCCACGCGCCGCCGAGCGCCCGGCCCAGCGCGTCGGATCAAGCAGGCTCCACTGGACTCCGACCACGGTGGACCAATCACCAACCGGATCGGGATCATTCAGCGCCTCGAAGGCCAGATCGGGCGCGCTGAACCGACCCTGCCGCAGCTTCGTTCCAAAGGCGACAACCGGGTCTACCGAGCGGATATAGCCCGCCTGGACGTCGATTCTGGGCCATAGCGACCCGGTCGCGTTGCGGGTCCGGCTCCGCGCCACGTCGCGTCGGGCCTCGGCGATCGCCAGTTCGCTGTTGCGGGTCAGGGCGGCATCGATGGCGGCTTGAAGCGAGACCGGGCGGGTGTGACCGCTGATCGACCCTTGGGCCCAGGCCGGCTTGGGCACGGCGAGGGTCAGAGCGGCCAAGAGTGCGAATTGTATGAGCCTATCCATGTTGTATCATGTGTTGGCGGTTAAGAGCATCATGTCCGACAGTAGTCGTGAATGCACTCGATGACCCGGGTGACCCTGGGGTCCTCGATGCGATAGTAGACGTTAACGCCTTCCCGGCGCTTAGCCAGTATCCTTTTGTCGCGCATAAGGTTAAGGTGCTGAGAGGCGACAGACTGCTCGATGCCCAGCGTCTCATGGATCGCGGTGACGTTCTGCTCGCCGTCGCGATCCAAGAGATCGATGATGAGCAGACGGACCGGGTGGCCGATGCACTTGAGCATGGTGGCCGCCTGCTGGACGGCTGCGGCGTTGAGTAGTTTGATCCTGGCACTCATAGGTCTCGCTTGGTGATGGCCGGGGTTGCGACGTAATAATATGTATATATTTGAATATGTCAACCTCTTCAAGCCGAGGTCCGGCCGCTGCGACGCGGTTGCTTGCTTGACCCGCCGCTGGCGGCGACCGAAGATTACGCTGCCCCAATCGCTGCGAGACGGAGGCGACCGTGGAGATCAAGCCAAACCGCCTGGTCTATTTGGGTTATGGAAAGTACTGGCGGTCCGACCAGATCGTCGGGCTGGTGCCCATCGAGGATGAGCGCGGCCCGGGCCGGCGAACCCATGTGCATGTGGCCACCCTCGACCAGCCGATCGTCGCCTCGCGATCCGAGGATACGATTCGGCGCGAGATGGCGGCTTCGAGCGACGAGGAGTTCAGGGTGGAAGAGACACGCAGCTCGGTCAGCGACTTGCTCGAAGATCTCAGCTCACTGTCGCCGGTGCTGAGGCGCATGCTATTGAACGAGGGTGGTCTGGATGTTCGGCGCTGGGAGCAGCGGCTGCGAGATCTCTTGGGGCACGGGTTGGAACACGGAGGCCAGGAGGACCTGTTCGGATCCGCCGACTAGGTCTTGGGGAACCACCCCCCACTGCGACGGTTTTGACGAATGGACGCAGACGTCAACGTGACAGGCGATATCAGCTTCAAGGACCTGCGGCCGCCCGCGGCGGTCAGGCCACCGAGGTTTTCGATGGTGAAACTATCCGGTAGCAAGGCAATGGCCGGAGCAGCGATGATGATGCTGGCAGCGGCCATGCCGGCGGCAGCCCAGGATTTCGATCATGCGCTGTTCGATTCGGTCTTGACGCGGTTCGTTCAAGACAGCCGGGTCGATTATGCGGCTCTTAAACAGAACCGTGGCAATCTGGATCGCTATGTAAGCCAAGTTGCGGCCGTGACCCCTCAACGGTTTGCCGGCTGGACGGAGGCTGAGCGTGTCGCTTTCCTGATCAACGCTTACAATGCCTACGTTCTGCAAAGCGTGGTTGACAACTATCCGATTCAGGGCAGCGGCTTCTTCAAAAAGCTTACCGCGCCGAAACGCTTCGCCTTTCCCCGCAACTCGGTTCGTCACATCGACGGAGTGTTCGACGGAATAAAGCATGAAGTCGCCGGCGAAGAGATGACGCTGGACGAGATCGAGCACGGGCACCTGAGAGCTGAGTACGCGGAACCGCGAATCCACTTTGCGCTGGTTTGCGCGGCTGTCAGTTGTCCGCCCCTGCGCGAGGAGGCGTTTCGCGGAGAGCGACTGGACGAGCAGTTGGACGAGCAAGGTCTGGCTTTTATGAACGACCCGCGCCTCAATCGTTTCGAGATCGAGGGTAAGCGGGTGCATCTTTCCAAGATCTTCGATTGGTTCGGCGAGGACTTCGAAACGTATGCCGTTGACAGCGGCTACTCCCGGGACTCACGAATAAACGGTGTTCTGACCTTTGTGTCTCGATATCTGCCGGAGCGTGTGGTCGATTTTCTCGAGCAGGGAGACTATCGAGTCCAATTCGAGAGTTACGATTGGACTTTGAACGATCAGGCGGTCGCCGCCAGCGGCGGCTGATCGGCCCGGCCGCAACCGGCCCGCTCTGCCTCTGCCTCGCCACGACGCTCGCTTTCTTCATCCCAGCCAGCCTGGCTAGTGGCCAGCAGGCGACATCTCCTGCCGCCGCCGCCGGACACTGGAACTCGCCCCGCGTACGCGAGCTGGCGAGCCGTGCGATCGATAGACGCAGTAGCTGGACCGGCGACGAAGAGCTAACCGACTACCGCGGGAAAGCCCGCGGACACATCTACTTCCTTTACGACCTTGGCCGCAGTACCGAGCGTCATCTGGTTAAAGCAGACCAGCTGGCTCTCGATTTGTACTGGCACGCGCCGGACCAAACCCGTCAGGTGATTGTGGGGCGCCGGGAGCAGAAAGCCCTGCCCACGAACATCCGTTATCACCTCGATCACCTCACCGTCGTGATGGACAACTTTGGCGACATGATTCGCCTCGGCGAAGGCTCGGAGGTGCAGGACGCGTTGCATCCGGCAGCGCCCGGCGCACTGGAGTTCTACGATTACCGGCTCGCAGACTCGCTGACCTTGTTGCTGCCGGATCGAGAAGTCCGAGTCTACAAGCTTGAAGTGCGCCCGCACGATACGGGCGGCCCCGGTCTGGTGGGGGCGGTCTACCTCGATCAAAGCTTTGCGGACATCGTCCGCATGGACTTCACCTTCACCTCGGCCTCGTACCTCGATGAAACGCTCGACTACTTCAACATCCGGCTCGAGAACGCGCTGTGGCAGGGCCGCTACTGGTTGCCGTACCGGCAAGGGATCGAGCTGCGACGTGAGATAAAAGCGTTCAAGTTCCCAGCCGGCGGCATCATCCGGGCCGAGTTCAAGATCAGTGACTACGAGTTCAATGTGGGGACGCCAGTAGCGTTCTTCAGGGGACCTAGCGTCACCTCGCTTCCGGCGGCGCAGCGAGACGCGTTCAAGTTTGAGGACGGGCTCTACGACGCTCTCGATCCTTCAGTGGCTGTTACACCTCCATCTATGGAGGCGATACGAACGGAGGCAACGCGCCTGGTCGCCGCGAGTCAGCTGCAAAGACTCGAACGGCTGCGATTCGCCTTGCCGGGTTTTTCATCGGTCTTGCGTTTTCGACGTGCGGAAGGGTTGTACGCGGGGGCCGGTATCGGACGGACCTTCCAGGCCGGCTCATCCACCATTCTGCTGGGCGGCTACGCCTTCGGCTCCGACCGCTGGGAAGCCGCAGGCCAAACGGAGCTGGCGATTCCGGGATGGTTTGATGTCCGGCTCGAGGGCTACTGGAACCGGGTGGCCGACGCGGCGCCGTGGGCGAGGAGCTCGGGCGCCATCGCAACATTGGCGACGCTGATCGACGGTGAGGACTACCGCGAGCCCTATTGGAGCAGCGGCGGCGTCGTCACGCTTTCGCGGCCGTGGGGCGGCACGCGCCTCTTCTTGTCGCTGGCTTGGGAAGACTGGGAAGCGGCTGACCTTGGTGCTGCGCGGCTCATCGACCGTGCGTATCGAGACGTTCGACGGCTGGACGAGGGTGAAGTGGGTTGGCTGGCGCTGGAGCTCAAAAGAACCCCTGAAGCAGCGGTCGAGAAAGTCGGCGGCCTGGCCTGGTCGGGCCGGGTCGAGGGCGCCGCGCGAACGCTGGTCGGAGATTTCGACTTCTTGAGGGCGACGCTAAGGACGGAGCGGTTGTGGCCGGACCTCTTGAGCCGCGTGGACGTTCGGTTGAGCGGATCCGCAGGTGTTGTGGGCGGCGGCCGAGTGCCTGCACAGAGGCTATTTCCGTTGGGCGGACGCGGAACCGTCCGCGGATACAGGTACGACAGCTTCGTGGGCAACCTCTACGGAACACTCGGGCTGGAGCTGAGCCGCGAAATCCGCTATCCGCTGCTTTCGTTGAAGCTGTTTGGAGATGTGGGATGGGTCGGCAGCGAAGGTGATCATGTCGGCCGCGCCTTGAGTGTTTGGAATCTGAGCGGCAGTGAGGCTGGCCCGACTCGTGGTCCCCTCATCGGCGCCGGTGCGGGGCTTGGTATCCTGTTCGACATCCTCCAGATCGAGCTGGCGCGCGGGGTCAGGCAGGGCGGTATCTGGGAGCTGATCGTGCGGATCCGGCCCGAGTTGTGGGAATGGCTTTGAGGATCAAGCCTGTTTGGTGGAGTACCAGTTCTCTCCCACCCCCATGTCGACGGCGACGGGAACGTCGAGGTTCAGCGCACCTTCCATAGCGTCGCGCACCAACACCTTCGTTCCCGCTATCTCGTCCGGCGGTACCTCGAACAGCAATTCGTCGTGCACCTGCAGGATCATCCTTGCCCGGCGACCCTGTTTGAGTAAGGCTGCGTGTATGCTGATCATCGCAAGCTTGATCAAGTCGGCCGCCGTTCCCTGGATCGGAGAGTTAGTGGCAACACGCTCGCCGAAGCCGCGGATGTTGGGGTTCTTCGAGTTGAGTTCGGGGATGTAGCGCCGCCGGCCGAACAACGTCTCGACAAATCCTTGTTCGCGCGCAGTCTCGACCTGCCGACTGAGATACTCACGGATGGCCGGGAAACGTGAGAAATAGCTGGTGATGAATTCGCGGGCTTTGCCTACGCTGATTCCCAGCTGCCTTCCCAGCGCGACCGGCCCTTGCCCGTAGATGGTTGCGAAGTTGACCGTTTTGGCTTGGGCGCGCATGGCTGGACTCACGCTGTCTGAATCAACACCGAAGATCAGCGCTGCGGTATCGCGGTGAACGTCACGCCCCTTTCGGAAGGCGTCGAGGAAGGCGGGATCGCCGGACAGGTGCGCCAGGATGCGCAGCTCGATTTGAGAATAGTCCGCACCAAGCAACAGGTTGCCCTCGGCCGGAACGAATCCTTTACGGATCTCGGCGCCGAGGGGAGTTCGAATCGGGATATTCTGAAGATTCGGATCCGAGCTGGTCAGGCGTCCGGTCGATGCGATCGTCTGATTGAACGTAGTGTGAATGCGATTCGTAGCCGGGTTCACGAGCGCTGGTAGCGAATCCACGTACGTCGACTTCAGCTTTGCCATTTCCCGGAACTCAATGATGAGTCGCGGCAGTTGGTGTCCCTCCGACGCCAACTGTTCAAGGACCTCGGCGTCCGTGGACGGTCCCGTTTTCGTCCGCTTCTTTACCGGCAGCCTAAGCTGGTCAAACAGCACCTCGCGCAGCTGGATCGGTGAATTGATGTTGAGCTCACGGCCCGCGATCTTGTATATCTCTTCCTCGACCAGCCTGAGCTCACGCTCGAGCTTAGTGCTCATCGCCGAGAAAAAATCTCGGTCGATGGCGACGCCCGCCCGCTCCATGTCCGCCAACACGGGCATCAGTGGCATCTCTACTTCTTCGAACAGACGGAGCAAATCGTAATCCTGCAACTGACGGGTCAACCGCTGGTCGACCTGGAGCGTCAGATCCGCGCGCTCGGCGCTGAACTGGGCCGCGCTCTCTTGATCGACCTCTGCGAAGGGGATTTCCGACTTGCCGCGGCCGCAGAGATCTTGCTGCGCGGGGACCTTACGTCCGAACTCCTCGAGCGCGAGGGTCTCAAGATCATGCTGCCGGCGTCCGGGGTCGAGGCAGTAGGAGGCGATCATCACGTCGTGCAACCGTTCACGCCGGTCGATCCCGTGGTCGACAAAGGTTACCAGGGCACGCTTGAGGTCGTGGCCGACCAATGCCACATCTTCGTCGGACAGCAGCTTGCGGAGCGGCTGCAACGCCACCGAGTCGAAAGCCGGCAAGTTGCTGATTGCCGCGTCTGGGTCAGACAAGGCCAGTTCGCCCGCCCGCCGTCCCACGACATGGCCAATTGGGAAATAAGTCGCCGAATGCGGTTCCACTGCGATGGCGATCCCGACCAGTCGTGTGCGGCCGGGCCCGCTGCCATCGGCGCGGACGTCCAGGGCCAGTCGCCCGCGGCGCCGGGCCTCCTCAACGATCTTTTCCAGTTGCCGGGCATCCGAGATCAGCTCGTAGGCTCCCTGCCGCTCTCCGCTCGGCGCCGCTTTGGCCTCTGGCGCGATGTCGCGCACCAGAGAATGGAATTCCAGCTCGATGAAAAGATCTCTAAGACGTTCACGGTTCGGTTCGCCAGCCAGCAGCGCCTCGAGGTCGAGGTCGATAGGCAGATCAGTTCGGATCGTCACGAGTTGTTGTGACAGCCGAGCCTCGGCGGCATGACGCTTGAGCGCTTCGCGCGGTCGCTTCTGTGACACATCGTCGACGTGGGCGAGTATCTCCTCTAGGCCGCCGAATCGCTCGATCAGCTGAACGGCGGTCTTCGGTCCGATTCCGCGGACACCCGGGATGTTGTCGGAGGAATCCCCGACAAGCGCCAGGAAGTCGATGACGTGTTCAGGCGCGACGCCCAGGCGCTCGGCGGCGTTGGCCTCGTCGACCAGCTCCTCCTCCACCGCCGCGGGTCCGCCGCGGCCCGGATTGAGCAGCGCGACGCCCGGACCGATCAGCTGATAGAAATCCTTGTCGCCAGAAACGATCACGGCCTGGAGGCCGCGGTCTGCGACCTGGGAGGCGAGGGTGCCTATGACGTCATCGGCCTCATAGCCCGGAAGCTCGATGATCGGTACGTGGAAGGCCTCGAGGATTTGACGGATCCGGCGCATCGCGGTGTCGAAATCCTGCTGGAGGGTTTCATCCAGCTTCTCTCGCGTTGCCTTGTAATCCTGGTAGATCTCGTGCCGGAAAGTCTCGTCTCCGCCGGCATCGAAGATGAATCCCAGATAGTCCGGTCGACGCTCGGACATAACCTTGCGGAGGAATTGAGTGATGCCCCACGGTGCAGACGTGTTCTCTCCGTGCGAAGTGCGGAGAGGTCGGCTGATCATGGCGTAGAACGCCCGGTAGACGAGGGCATGGCCGTCCACCAGAAAGACCGTCTTGGGCTCTGTCTCGACCATTTGTCGTGAATATGTCGATTCGACGGAAGCGCGCCTAGCCCTAACAGGATCGGATCAGACCCCCGGCTCGAGATCGAGTGCACGAGCGGAGTGGCCGCGCCAGCGAGGGTAAAAAAAGCTCGCCCGGATTGGGTGGTCCGGGCGAGCGAGCTACTGCCGGCGAGCTCTATGATGCCGGGGCCTGCCGGCCTTTACTGCACGCGCGACACGTTGGCGGCCTGGAGGCCCTTGTCACCTTGACGGACTTCGAACTCCACTTCCTGGCCTTCAGAGAGCGTCTTAAATCCCTCCATGTTGATTGCCGAAAAGTGGACGAACACGTCCTCTCCACCGTCGGGTTGTTCAATGAAACCGTAACCCTTCGCATCATTGAACCATTTGATCCGCCCTCTGGCCATCGAGCACTACCTCCTGAAACGGGTAAAACAGTACGGATGATTGGGAACGCGCCCATGATATGTAGCCCGTCCGGGGCTGTCAACTTGAAGATTCGGTAAGGCTTCGGCCGTTCAATCGGCAGGTTGTGGGGCGCCGGGGTACGGGTAAAGCTGACGGTAAATCCGCAGTTGGGACTGCACGGTCTTCACGTAGTGGCGCGTTTCAGAGAACGGGATGCGCTCGGCAAATACTTCGGAGTCAAGCCGGTACTCCGGCCACTGGCGCCAGCGCCGCGCCCTGGCCGGGCCAGCGTTATAAGCGACGAGCGAGATCTGCAACTCACCGTTGCGCTGCAGCAGGTCGGCGAAGAAGGC
>JBFJOD010000021.1:0-30822 GCA_041617795.1 Gemmatimonadota bacterium
CGAGATCCGATCCCGCCGTGTGTATCCCCCGGAGGTCAGCAGATGATCGTTCGCAAAACTGTACTGCCGTTTCTGATTCTGTGTCTTGTGGCGTTGCCGGAGGCGCTCGCGCAGCAAAGCCTCGCCTTCCGCGGCGAGGCATCGATGGCGCCTGAGTCGTACAGCGCTGCGACGACTTTCGACACGGCGACGCGGGTGGCTTGGCGCGTCGCTTCTCCGCCGGCCCCGCACCAGGTGGATGGGAATGGCGGGGACGTGTGGAGAGGTCTTGTCACGGGGTTGGGAATCGGTGCTGCGGCGGCGACGATAACGGCTGTCTGGGTGTCGGCGGCCGCCGATCTCGATATTGAGGATGTCGCCGACTTCTATGTGCCTGTGGTGGCGGCGGTCGGCGCGGCCGGTGGCGCCGTGGTCGAGGCGTCGAAGGGGAGACCGAGCGCGGGTGGATCTCAGATGCGGGTCAGCCTGAGCCCTGCCTCGAATGGGCTAGGGGTCGCTGCGGCTGTTTGGTTCTGAGCTGCTGGGCTGACCGAGCCAGAAGACGTCGGCGCTGGAAGGCAATTGATATGAGAAGGCCGCTGAATTGCTTCAGCGGCCTTTGTTGCACTTGTCGGACTGGCATGACTTCAGTCTGTGCGAGCGGCTAACTTTTGAAGTGCCGTATTGATGTGCTGAGCGTTCAACCGTCCCTCGACGACGCTGGCGGACCTGACCGATACTACGTTGACGGCCATGCTGTAGTAGCGCTCCGTTCGCACGCCACCGTTTGATCCCAATTCAACCATCAGGCTGGCGTCGGCGGCGCCCGTCGTCGAGATGGCCAGCAACCAATCGCCTTCTGTGGGCCATTGCTGCTTCAAGGCGTAGACGCCGGGCCGCGATGTCTCCGTAAACTCGAGTTCAATCGTGCGGCGCTGCCCGTTCACGAGCCCCTCGGCGGTTCCCGTGACCGGGAAACCTACGGGTCTCTCATGGTGAAAAGTGTGGATTGCCAGGGCGGCACCACGCGTCGTCGGATCCAGTGGGTTAGCCGGTATCTCGAGCGAAATCCAGGGTGGTCCAGCGGGAACACTACCCGTCCACGCCGCGGTCGAGAATATCGCGAATCCGACCAGGGACAATTGGAGCGCTAAGGCACGGGACATGATCTTCTTCCTCCTGTTGGGGCCAAAACACATCCTGGGTACATAACTGTGATGCCGGCCGGGTGCGGTCGGTTTGAATCTGTACCCCTACCGGGCATCAACCTTTCTTAAGGATCCGCAGCTTGCCCTTAAAGCTCTTGATGCTGAGCTGCGTGCCACCGCCGCCGGTGGAAAAGCTGCGCTCGCTGGCTGGAGCGAATTGGTTCTCGATTCCGCCATTGCCGAACGTGGTGATTTCGAAGTCGGCAGCGATGTTGGAGGGCAATGTGAGCTGAACGGTACCGCTGTGGCTCTCGAAGTGAAACGATCCGCCGGAATCGAAGTCGCCAGCGAAGAGGATATCACCGGACACGGAAGACACCTCACCTTCCCAAAGTCCATTGCCTTCAACGCGCGCGCTTCCACTGACGGTCGAAACCTGCAGATAGCCCAGCGCTCGCAATACGGTGACGTTGCCACCAACCGATCTTGCTCGGATTGCTTTGGCGACAACATCAATATAGACATCGCCGGCCGCCGACTCTGCGTAAACCAAGCGCGGGCGGCCGCTTGCGCTTATCTGACCACTCACAGACTCGAGGTCGAGCGCGCCGGTCACGTCGCTGATCGTCACATCGGCGGCTGCGGTTCGCACGGCGACGTGGCTTCCCCTCGGCACGTGGACGACCAGCTCGGATCCTTGGTTTGTCAGAGCATCTCTGGGGACGACAACACGGATCCTCGTGTCGCGTTCGCCAACCGAAAGCTCGAGCCGCTCGCTGCCGACGCCCAACTTGCCACTGACGGCCACCGTGTCGCGATCCCAGCCTCTGACGGTGACCGAGCCAACCGCGTTGGTGATCTTAACGGTCCCGTCTGACGCAGCCGGCCGTCTCTCGTTCACCTCACGTTGAGCGATGGCTGCCTGGTTGCTCAACAGAAACGCCGCTAATCCCACCGCTGCCAATCTCTTCGTCATCATCTATTCCTCACGTTGTCGACCTCGTCATCATATTCGGCCCCTTCCATCTCCGTCTTCATCTTCATCTTCATCTTCATCTTCATCTTCATCTCCATCCCTGCTAAAGCTGAGCGAGCACCCCGTTAACTTGCTGCAGAACCTCAAGTTTCTTCTGGTAAGCGGAGGACAGAGATTGAATGAGATCACGATTGGCTGGGTCCACTGCCAAGGCGGCGCGCGACTCCTGAATAGCCGCATCGATGATCTGGAGGTTCTGCTGGATCAGCTCCACGGTTTCCGGCGCCAACTGCCGCGTCGAGGCGTCGAGCGATTCCACCAGTTCCAACGTGGCGCGCAAGTATTCGTCCTCGGAGCGCCGCCACTGGGCTATGAACGAGACCCCTTCCGTCGCAAGGGCAGGCGACGCGCTGGTCGTTCGCGGTTCCTCGCCGGGCCCGACGATCAGCGCGGTGACCAGCGAACTAACGGCGATTAACGCCAGGGCAGCGGCCGCCAAGGGGAAGCGCAGCGAGCGGAGCGTTTGATCGCTGAGTCCGAGCTTGACAGTCGGCGAAGCGAGGCTCGAGTCGATAGCCGGCCACAGATCCGTGGGCGGCTCGATGCTGCGCGGCAGTTGTGCGACGGCGGCGGCCAGGGCGCGGAGACCAACAACTTCGTCATGGCATTCCCGGCACGTCTCAAGATGAGCCTCGACTTCGACGACCTGGTGAGCCTCGAGATCTCCGTCGACGTAGCTGCTCAGAAGACTGCTGACACGCTGGTGATTCATCGCTCTAAAGCCTCTCTCAACAACTTGCGCGCCCGGTGCAATTGGGCTTTCAAGGTGCCCACAGCCAGACCGGTGATTGCAGCGATCTCGGCGTGCTTGTACCCCTCGATGTCGTGCATGACGAAAACCGAGCGGGCACCGGCGGGCAGTCTGGCGATCGCACGCTCGAGGTCGAGCTGCAAGGCGGGCCGCGCGGCTGAAGTTGGCGTGGCCGCCAGACTGCCCGCCTTGGCGAGTCGAGCGCTGCGGCGGTTCTCGGACCGTTGCCACTGGAACACCGTGTTGACCGCGATGCGATGGAGCCAGGTCGAAAAGGCGCTGTCGCCCCGGAACGTTTCCAACTTCTGCCAGGCTCTGACGAACACGTCCTGCGTCAGCTCCTCGGCGTGTCCAGCGTCAGCCGACAACCGCAAGCAGACGGCGTAGATACGCCCGGCGTTATCACGATAAAGTTGCTCGAAGGCGGCTTTGTCGCCGCGCCGCGCCCGGCTGACGAGGTCACCCATGCGTCAGGACGAAAACGCTCGCGTTCGCGCCGCGCCCGGTGGAATCGTCTTCCAATGCCTTGAGTGCTGAGGTCCGTTTCGCATGTTCTCTAATACGATGCCGCCGCTTGTTGATTGGTTTGAAGAGGCCATGAGCGCGGTGTCGCGGCGAGTCGCTGCTTTCGCCAGAGTCAGGTCCAGCGCGGCTCGGCGGGGGCGCCGCCGTGTTCGCGCCTGCGTAGCCAGCGGAGGCCGCCAACAGTCATTCCTGCCGCGTAGGCGAGTCGCGCGGCGAGGATTCCGGGCAAGTGCAGCAGTGGCTCCAGAACGCCAGCGCGCACCCAGCAACCCGTGATATAAACGGTCTGCAGCAACGCCAGTGGAAAGGCCGCGGCGATCAGGGTGCGGGGGAAGCGATACAGGAATGCCAGGCGGACAGTGCTGCTTTCCGCCTTGCTCTCGATGGCGCTGTAAGCCCAGCGGTAATTACGCCGAAGGAGGTTGCCGAAACCAGGACGGTTCCAGTGATAGACCAGCGCGCGTGGTTCGAATACGATGCTTCCACCATCGCGCTGCAATTCCGCCTGCCAACGCAGTTCCTCGTGAGAGTAGGCGATGGGCTGACGCTCGGTAAAGCCGGCGGTTCCCAGGAACGCCGCGCGTCGAACGCTGATGTTGCCGGGAGGGTGGTTCGGGACGATGCCGGGAGGTCGACGCGGGTGGACGTGGTACCAGCCGCAATAGTAATCGAGGCGGGCGGAATAGCTTAAGCCGCCTGGCAGAGCCAGCGAGCCGCCGACACACACCGCGCCGGCCGCGTGCGCCGCCAGCAGCGCTTCGAGCCAGCCTCTGGCAGGCGTGCAATCATCATCAATGAAGATTATTGGATCACCGCTTGCTTCAGCGGCCCCGCGGTTACGCGCCGCCCCCGGGTTGCCCGAGGAGTGGTGCGAAGGTAAGGAGATCGTTCGGGCGCCGGCCGCGCGAGCGACCTGAACCGTATCGTCGACGGATCCGTCGTCGACGACGATGACCTGGACCTCGACGTTCGGCACATCCTGATCGAGAACGGCCCTAACCGTTGTACCGATCCGCGCTCCCGAGTTTCGTGCCGGAATTATGACGGAGACGCGGGCAGGTGCCTCACTCATGGAGCCTTAACTGCTCGTAAATCTCGCTGATCGAGTCGACGAAGCCGATCCAGTTCAGGTTTTGTTGTGCATACTCGAGTGCCGCGGCTCGCAGTTGCCCCGCTCGCTGCGGGTTGGTGAGCAGGCCGCTGATGGCGCTGGCGAGCGCTTCCGGTTGGGGTTCAACGAGCACGGCGCGCTGCTCAGTCAGCACACTGCGATGAGCGGGAATCGCGGTCGCGACGATGGCACAGCCAGCTGCCAGGTATTCGAGCGCTTTCAGCGGGAGGTTACTCCCGTGGGTTCGGGGGGATACGACGACATCCGCGAGGCGCAGGAAGCTCGGCATGCGCTCGCGAGGCTGGCGGTCGAGGATTCGGTGAGCACGCTTGGGTGAATGGGTGGCGAGAGCTTGGGCGATGCTCAACCGGTTGGGGCCGTCCGCGCCGACCAGCACGAAGACGGCCTCGGGCACTCGGGCAAGCACTGAGGGGATCGCCTCGATGAGCGGCGTCAGCCCCTGGTAGTCCTCGAAATTGCCCGTGTACAGGATGATCTTGGCGCCGGGCTCGATGTCCAGCTCGACCCGCAGCCGCTCGGCCGCGCCCGGCATAGCCGCCAACGTCTGGCTAGGGTAGCGCCACTCGCGGACCTTTGCGTCAGGTTCGATAGCAAGCACGTGGTCTCCCAGGCCGGCACTGCTGACGACGCTGTCCACGCGTGCGATCAGCCAGCGCTCGGCCGCCCGGAGAAACGCGTGAAACGGTCGCCGGCCCAGCAGCCAGTGTCCGGCGAGCTGCTCCGGGATACTGGATTGCATGTCATAGATAACGGGCGTACGGCGGCGGCGCGTCGCGAGTACCGCTAGGAAGGCGGCCTCCTCGACAGCGTGAATACAGAAGTAGTCGCTGCGTCTGAGGATTCTGAGCAGAGAGTAACCGAGGAAGAGGTCGAGCCAAATCTTGCGCAACGAGAAACCGATCGGGACTGCCCGGATTCCAAGGATGTTCGCTACACGATGGTAGCGAACGCCGGGGATGGGCAGGTCGCGACCGACCGGGTAGGTGAGCATGTCGACCTGGTAGCCCAGATAGGTCAGCGCTTCCAGCAGCTGACGCTCCGCGATCGGTGTCCCGCGATCTTCGTAGAACGGTTGGGGAGCGACGACCAGCACGCGCCGCTCGAGCTCGGCACCGGCAACGACCGCGTCGGCGACGCGCGCGCCAAGCTTGCCGGCGACGCCTGAGGTAGCGGGCCCGGATTGGCTTGGCTCACGAGGATCGTTTGGCGTCATCAAGTGAGAAGGAGCACCGTTAAGGTCATGGACTCGCGTTGATTTCTGGGGCAACTCATCTGCCAACAGGATGCGCACGACGCGTCGGGGCCGGGTTCGCGCTGGAGACGCAACGGCGCGATTCGCCGACGGTCTCTGAGGCCCAAGCCGCGCTTTCGCAAAGTCGCTGATACCGAGTCGGCGTGCTTCTCTTAGCACCTCCCGGTCAGGGGGTCACCGGCGCAACTGCGTCGTCCAGCAACTTCGCCAGTCGGTCCGCCGCGGCAAGACGAGAATAGCGGGCCAGCGCAGCTGGAACAGTCGGGCTGGGGTGATCGGATCGTCGCATACACTTCTCGATGAAGTGAGCGATGTGGTGAAGTTCCCTTCCGTCGATCAGCTCGCCTCCACCAGTCTCGGCCAGTAGTGACTGAAGGTGCGACCCTTTGGCTGCAAGCGCGAGGGTAGGCGTGCCGCTCCGAAGATACTCGTAGGTTTTGCCGGGCACGAGGCCGTGAGTGGTCGGTAGGTAAAGCAGATCGGCGCCGAGCATGTAAGCGATGGCGTCAGGGTGCGGGACCGAAGGGATGACGGTCACTTGGAAGCGGGCGCCGAGTTGGGTGAACTGTTGTGCGACGTGGTGGTCTAAACGGCCAACCTGAAGCAGGTGAATGCGTCCAGCCAGCCCCGGCTGCGATTCACGGAGGCGGTCGAGAGCGCCGATCAATGGCGTCAGGTCCCGGCCTTTCCAGAGTGTACCGACGTGAGCGATGACGAAGCCGCCGTTCGGCCGTTTCGGTAGGACGTGATCGAAGTCCGATTCATCGAAGCCATTGTGGATAACCCTCACCGGGATGTCGAGGGCCGGCAGCGTCACGTCGGCGCCGGGGGCAACCGCGACGGCGGTGGCCTTAGAAACGACGGCTCGCTCGAGTCTGGACTCGGCGCGCTCGAACAGTGGCGGCCGCGCTGGCGTGTAGAAGGTCCCTGACCAGGGATCCCGGTAGTCCATGACATGGGGCACACCCCAGATATCAGCGATCAACATGCCGAGGATCGCCGCCGTCGGCGTCGGTAAAGTGGAGAGTACGATGTCACAACGTTCCGGCGGGCCGCGCTGCAGTGCCCAGCTGACACCGAACGGGATCCAGGCGACCTTGCCGTCGGGGATGAGCCAGGCGCCGGGGTGCCAGGGCCTCAACCGATCTCCCTGAAGGCTGGTCGGGTGGTTCGAGCGGCGCAGCCCGACGGCGCGGGCGGCGGCATCGAGCCAGCGGTATGGGTCGGGAGCGAGGGTGCGAGAGACTTCGATGTCCATCAGCTCTCGAGCCAGGGTCGGGTCGGAAGGGCCCAGTCGACCGTGGCGCGTGGTGAGCACTGTAGGGTGCCAACCGAAACGAGGTAGGTATTTGGCGAATTTGGCGATGCGCTGCACGCCCGATCCCCCAACGGGTGGGAAGTCGTAAGTAACGAGAAGGACGCGTTTCATGTTGACCGGGGTTCTAGGGGCATCGCTCGGTAGCCGCATAGCTGGCAAATATCATACATGATGCCACCGCCTCAACCTGATCTTGTGCGGAGCTACCGGACACGGCTTAGACTTCAGGTCAGGGGGTCATGGCGCAACACCTATCTCATGCGGATCGGATAACTTGTTTCCGACCTTCAGGCAGCCTCTAGAACGGACAGGTTACCTCAAGTCGGTCCACGTGGCCCTGTGGATCGGGCTGGGCGGTACCGCTTACATGTTGGGGAACCTGTTTCTTGCCGGCGTCCTTCCAGCGAAGGACTTTGGCCGCCTCGCGCTATTTCAAGCCATCTTGGGCGTCAGCGTCGGTCTGGCACCCCTGGGTTTGGATAGCCTGGTCGTCCGGCGCGAACTGCTGTTCAGCCCGGGCAATCTGTGGCGCGCGAGCCTGGCGGGCACATTGACGGCGCTGGTCGCGGCTGCGGTGGCCGCGAGCGCATTCCAATTGACGCCTTGGGCTATCGGGCTGGTGGCGGCTGCGGTACTCGCCGCGTCTGGGGCCAGGATGTGCGCAGCGGCCGAGCAAGCCCGTGTTCGACTCGGGCGTTCGCAGCTTCTGGCCCAGATACCCTCCCTTAGCTTCGGAGTGGGTGGCATCCTGCTGGCGGTTTGGGGCGTCGAAGATTGGCATTGGGGTGCCGCCGCGCTAGCTGTTGGCTATCTGTTCGCCGCGATTGTGGGTCTGACCCTGGCTGGCTTTGCCGCGTTCAAGCGCGAAGTTGCAGGGGCGCCTGCTTTCCCGGATCGCCATGCCTACAGCAAGGCGATGGCCTTTGTCGGAATTCTTGCCTCGGTGCTCGTGCTCCAGCAAATCGAGCGACTGGTCATCCCGGCGCGCCTGGGGCTCGAGGACCTGGCGACGTTCGCACTTGTGGCAACCCTCGTTGGATCGCCGTATCGAGTCTTGCAAGGCGGCATCGGCTACGCTTTGATGCCGAGGCTGCGTGCGGAGTTGACCCGCGCCGGACGGTCGCGACTCGTGCGTTGGGAGATGTGGCTCGCGACCACCCTCGGCATCGGCGGAGGTCTGTTGTTGACGATTCTGGCAAGACCAGTGATCCGCGCCCTCTACGGAGACAAGTACTCCGTCAGTCTGGCTCTGGTCGTGGCAATCGCCCTGGTCGGTGTGGTCAGGGTGTTTTACGCGGTCGCTGCGGCCACCGTCAGCGCCATCGGCGATCGGCGCGGCTTGCGCAGGTTCAACGCGTTGGGCTGGTTGGCGGTGGCGCTGGCGGTCGGGGGTGCCCTACTCCTGAGCGGATACGGCCTGGTCGGTGTCGTCGCGGGTGCGGCGTTGGGGTGGCTGCTGCGGTTGGCGGCGGCGGTTGCTTTGGCGCGCTCGTCGCTGATGTCGGCCGGTGAAGGTGATAGCGGGTTGCTGGCCGCGTCAGCTCAGGCGGACTAGTAGGATGGGGAGTTGCGGGCTTCAACGGACTGTCGCTAAGCTGCCGGCTCGTCGCTGCGGCGTTGGTTGCCAACCTCTGAACAGCATTGGATCGATTCGATGAGCAAGCGCAAAGTGGGCAATGGTAACGGCGGGTTGTTGGTAGGCATTCTGACCGGCAGCCCCAATGACGTGCCGACGGTGGAAAAGGCGAAGGCAACTCTCGAGGAGCTGGGCGTAGCGTGTGAGCTCAGGGTTCTGTCGGCACACCGGTCCCCAGACCTAACGGTTGAGTACATCAAGTCAGCGGAATCGGCTGGCGTCGAGGTGTTCATCGCCTGCGCCGGCATGGCGAACCACCTTGCGGGGACGGTGGCCGCGCACACGCTGCTCCCGGTGATCGGTGTCCCGCTGACTTCAGGCGCGCTTTCCGGGTTGGATAGTCTGTTGTCGACGGTCCAGATGCCGCCGGGGGTTCCGGTCGCGACCGTGGCGGTCGACGGGACGCGCAACGCCGCGTACATGGCGGCCCGGATACTCGCCCTCAAGTATCCGGAGATTCGCGGGCGGCTGGAGGAAGCCCGGAAGGCGGCGCGCCGGCCTTACGAAGAGGGGCGCTCGTAGTGGAGTTATCTGAGTTTCAGGTCGTCATCCGACCGTGGTTTGAGACGCCAGGCGCCGAAGCCGTCAGGGACCAGTAGCCCCACCGCATCGATCACTGCGCCGGAGATGAACGGCGCCGTGTCTGTGAGCCGGACGTCCTTGTCGAGCACGACTTCGAGGTTGCCGGAACCGTCGTTCACCGTCAAGATGATGTCGCCTGCCACGGTGACCGTGCTGACGATCGTGGCGACGGCGATCTCCACGAGCCCGGCATCGAGCCTTCCGGTGTCGGCGTTGGCTGCCGTGGCAGTGTTCAAACGCTGGGCCGGAGGAAGTCCAGCGACAGCGATGACGAGCGGGATGACATCCTCGAGCGTCGGTTGTCCGGCCTGAGTGCCGATGATTCCTTGGAATCTGATCCCGTCACCCGGGATGAGGCTGGTGGGTCGGACCCGCGTCGCGCGCAACGCGCCGGTTAGGTCCGCGACGTGGACGGTCAGGTCGCCAAACGTTTCCCAAGCGTTTAGCGCCACTCCTTCAATGAAGACCCGGTCGCCGACCGGCAGGCTCCGCGCGAGCTCGATGGTTACCTTGGGAAAACTCACGGTCACGACGATTGATACCGAGTCGTCGGGCTGAAGAGTGAATTCACCGTTTACGATTTTCACCACCTGAACGCTGTCCACTACACTCGCGGGATCTACAACGACTTCATAGCTCCCCACGGGGACACGCGGGAGTCGGAAACGCCCGTCGGCGTCTGTATTAGACCGGGCGACCGTGTCGCGCGATCCGCCGGCGACGAGTCGTAGACCGATGTTGGCAAGCGGTGGGTCGGTGTCTTCGGGCTCGCGCGTGCCGTTGGCATCGAAATACACCAGTCCTTGAACGGTACCGGTGGCGTCAATGCCGAGGACGCGATCCTGTCCCGAGCCCAGGCAGGCGGTGAGGGTTAGAGAACCAGCCAGCGCGAAAGCGATCAGTTGATATGGCGTACGCATGTCAGAAACCTACTCGAATCCCGAGCCGAAGCGCGCGGCCCGTCGAACGACGTATCAAGGGCTCCCCGAAATTCGGGTTTGCGATTAGCGGGAGAGTTATGGTTCCATCCGCGCCTGTCTCGAGCGTTCCGTTGCGATCGATCAGCAGCAGCGCGTGATCGCGGAGCCCGAGGTCAGTGTCGAAGATGTTGAGAACATCCACTACGGCCTCGACGGGGCGGCCTTGAAACTCATATAGGCCAATCGCCAGGCGCGCGTCGAGGCGGCTAACAGAGGGCTCACGGCAGGAATTGCGCTCGGCAAACTCTCCAACTTGGTCGGCCAAACACTCCCAATTCTGCAGCAACGCGTCCATCCCCAACAGCGTCTGATCGATGAAGCCTGGATCGTTACGCGCGGAACCGTCACCGTTCACATCCACGCCGTAGCGGAAGCCAGGAGTGAATGGCCGCCCGGACTGAATGCGGTAGAACGCCGCGAGCCGCGCCCCCTGGACAATTTGCCGGAAATTCAACTCGGCACCGACGACCAGACGATGCGGCACGTCATAGTCGGAACGGCCATCCGCCCAGTCTGAGTCATTCACGCCGTCCGGGAACGGTGTCAAATGCAGATCGGGTCCACCCGCCGAGCCGTAGAGCCAATCGTCCTCAGTCCACGAATACGTGTAGCTGGCGAAGAAGTTGAGGAAGTCTCCGCTCTGCCGTTCGGCTGCCAGAGTGACGCCCCAGTAGCTGGAGACACCGTCCGCATCCAGAGAGGAGACCAGGTCGAAGTCGGTGAAGCGGCGGTTCGAACCGGGAACGGCCGCCACTAGGGACCCCTCCTGTACGAGGGTCCCGTAGATCGGGCGCCCGTGCTGATCACGCGTCGTCGGCGCGAGCGGCAGGTTCAGATCGTGGCGTCGTGTCAGTTGATCGGTATAGCGGTAGCTGCCTGAGATGTGCAGAGCGGATCCTTCCGCAAGGATGTTGCTGACTCCCAAACTGAGCCTGCTGGTCCGGGGCGGTTGATAGTCCGGCCCGAGCAGAGTGAGTCTTGGCCCCTGCAGGGGCGCGTCGGCCAAGCTGGGAAGGCCCGGCCAATTCCCCAAAGCACCGGTTCCGCGCTGAAAAGTGACCGGTCCGTCTTGAGCGATCAATTCGCCGAGGATCGCAGGATCGACCCTATCGTAGTAGATCCCGGCGGCGCCGTTCACGAGCCAGATTCCCTGCTGGCTGATGTCCCAACGGAAGCCGAAACGCGGGCTCAGCTTAGTTATGGAATTGTCGAACGAGGTATTGTCGATGCCAGAGCGCTCGAGCCAATCCTCGTTAAGCCGCACCTCGCCGTCGTCGAGCCGCTCGATCTCGTAGCGGAGACCGAGCAGGACATCCAGGCCGGGCGCCGCCGTCCAAACGTCTTGCAGGTATCCGGCGAACTGCCAGTTCTGAAACTTTGCAGCGGCCCCTGGACCGGTGGCGGCGCCGAAAGTGCCCTCGAGTCGCTCGAACTCACCGACGCCGCCGAAGGCGTACTCGCCGGCCCTGCCAAAGGAGTAGCGGTGCTCGTTCGCGGTGAACAGCCCGGAAACCCCGAGCTTCAAATGGTGCCGTGGTGTGGCAATGTGAACGGTTTCGCTGAACCGAATTGCCATTCGCTCGAATCGCGCTGGTAAAGTGGGATCGTTACCGAAACCGAAGCCACCGTCCACGATCCGGGTTGCCGGCAACGGCGCCTGAGTGTAATCGCGGTCGCTCCGCTCGACACCTAGCCGCAGCTCCTGCCCTATTCGGGCTCCGAACCGCGACGCCAGCGTCGCGCCCGTTGCGACATCGAGGCCCTCGAGCTTGGCGCCGAGGCTGGCAAGGTGGCCCGGCCCGAGGTCGATGTCGCTTCCCGCGCCGCCGCCGGCTTGGATCGATGAGATGCTACCGCGGATGCTCAAGCGGTGATCGTTGGCGACTTGCCAATCGAAGCGCCCGAATCCCGTGAGCAGATCGGAGGAAGCGCTGCGGGACCGTGTATAGTCTGCGATGTTGACGCCGTAGGCGCTCCCGGCGACGCCGACCAGCGCGGCGTCGAGGGTGTTGATTTCCCAGGGCTGCGGCAGGGGAGTCTCGAGGCGCTGGGCCTCGATGCCAACGATCACATGTGCGGTGTCGCGGACGATCGGACTGCTCAGCACGGCACCGCCGCGCAGCGAATGGGTTCCCAGGCCGCGGCCGTCGAAGAAGGCCGAAGATGTCAAAACACCGGCCTGCCAATCTCCCAGCAGCCGCAGCTCCTGTCGAGCCGTGCCACGCCGCGATGTGCCGCTCAGATAGGCGCCGGCGGCCTCGGACCATTCGACATCCGCTGCGTTCAGCTGCAGCTCAGCGCTCTCGATTTCACTCAGTGGAAAAACGCTAGAACTCAGCTGTCCCGGTGCCAGGTCGGGGTGGCGCGCGGCCTCGAACGGCAGACCATCAACGGCGATCCCGCTGAGCCAGGCCGGCAGGCCCTCCGTAGTGAATTCTGGATCGGACGCGGAAGAGAGGCGTGCCAGCTCCGTGAGCTCGCGCCGCTCTTCCGGCAGGTCTTTGACCTCGACCGGCGTGAACCACTGACTGCGGCCCGGGAGAGTTGCGTCGGCCCGCTGTCTGAACGCCGTGTCTTGCACCTGGTTCACCGGCAGCACGGCGGTGGCCAGCGTCACCGACAGCTGACGTCGCGTCCCCGGTCGGACCGGCACACCGACGAGGCGCTTAGGTTGGTAGCCGATCTCCTCGACCCGGACACTGTAATCGCCCGGCGGCAGTAGCTGCAGGCGGAAACGCCCGCTGCGGTCCGCCACCGTATGGTGCTGGGTGCCGGTCGTGGCATCGGTGATCCAAATACTGGCCCCCCGCAGAGGTTCACCCGTCGCGTCGCGGACGGTTCCTTCAAGCGTTCCGCCAGTGATGCTCTGCGCAATTGCGGTCGCCGAGCTCAACAGAAGGCACATCAGCACGCCAACACCGGCCCGCCGGCCCGAAAAGCGAACTGACTGTCGAGATAATCGTGTATGGATCAGCTGTCTTACTCCGGTCCGAGTTGGGCAAAACGACAAGATAGGTGTTGGGCCACGGCCACGTCGTAACCCGTGGCCTACCCCATATAGCAGAGCCCGTGCCGCACGGCAACCGCGAAGGTCGGCCCAAATCCTGCGGATTGCGTCTGGCGCTCGGCGGAGTTGCCGGTGTGCGGTGGGTTGCCGAAGCGGAACGATCAAGATGCTCACCGCTCCCAATTGAGTCAGCACCTACCCCGTCGGCCTGGCTTGTCACGGGGAGGGTTCGAGAATGTCGCATGGCTGCAACAGTGGCCATAGGTTCGCAGGTATACGGAGGGTATCATGCTGAGCGCTGAGAGGTTTCCTGAGAGAGTTCTCGTTACCGGTGCGGCGGGATTCGTGGGGTCGCACCTGGTCGAGCGCCTGCTTCAGGAAGGTAGTGTAGTCTGGGGGGTCGACAACTTCGACTCGTTTTACGCTCGGCATGTCAAAGAGGCAAACCTTGAAAACGTTGAAGGCCATGGGCGATTCCAGCTGGCCGAAGGGGACGTACGGGACGAGTCCTTCTTGGGCGAGGTGTTCAGCGAGGGCCAGTTCGACGCGGTGGTGCACTTGGCGGCGCGACCTGGCGTCAGGCCATCGATCGAGGCTCCCGACGAGTATTTTGATTGCAATGTCATCGGTACCGTGCGGTTGCTGGAAACGATGCGGCGCTTCGGCGTTAAGTCCTTGATCTTCGCCTCATCCTCATCCGTCTACGGTTCGCGGGATGGCTCCGATCCGTTCAAAGAAGATGATGCCGTCGATCGCCCCGTCTCGCCGTACGCAGCCACGAAACGCGCCGGAGAGTTGCTGTGCCACACTTACTGGCACCTGCACGGGCTGCGCTGCTATTGTCTGCGGCTGTTTACCGTCTATGGGCCGCGCCAGCGCCCGGACCTGGCGATTCACAAGTTCACCCGTGCGATTCAGGCTGCCCGCCCCATCCCGGTTTACGGTGACGGCGGTATGCAGCGTGATTACACCTATGTCGACGATGTCGTGGATGGGATCTGGCGCGCCCTGGCACGGGTAGTGTCGGGAGATGGTTCCGGTTTCGAGATTCTGAATATCGGGGCCAATCGGATGGTGGGCCTGAGCGAGCTGATCGAGCTGTTGGCGGAGTCCATCAACGCAGAGCCGAATCTCGAGCGTTTGCCTCCCCAACCGGGTGATGTGCCACGCACGTGGGCGGATATCAGCCGGGCGCGCGATCTCCTGGGTTACGAGCCGAGAGTGGGGATCGAAGAGGGGCTGCGGCGATTCGTCGCCTGGTTTCTCGCCAGGCAGGAGTCGTCGATAGCAATTAACGCACAAATGCGTAGTGCCTAACCGGCCGCCTCAACCTGGCGTGACTGGCGGGGGCGCGGCTGTCGCCAGAGCGCGCCCGTCTCTTTCGCTGCAAAGCGGATCATCTGGCTAGAACTCAAGAGCGATGCTCAAACGTAATCTGGTAAAGAACCTCGAAGCGCTCGACCGCTGGGAACCCTACGACGTGTGTGTCATCGGTTCCGGGCCGGCCGGGACAATCGTCGCGACACAACTTGCTGAGCAGGGGATCCGAACCGTCTTGCTCGAGTCTGGCAACAGCCTGGTCGATTGGGTTGCGGACGCCAGGCTGAAGCAGCTGGCCGAGTATGAGGTAAGCGGAGATGCGGGTTATCCGCTGACACGGACGACAGCGCGAGTCGTCGGCGGCAACTCCAACTTCTGGACCGGGCGATGCGAACGATTCCACCCCTCCGACTTCGAGCCACACGCGTACACGCCGGTAGGGAACCCCTGGCCACTCGGGTACGCCGACATCGAGCGTTACTACGCACGGGCGGAGGAAACGCTGCGCGTGCGAAGTGGAAAGCTCTCGAAGTTCGCACCGCCGCGTCGTGAGGGTTTCCCGCTGCCGCCGCGGCCAAAGATCGATTCTCTCAAGAAACTGATGGTGAGAGCTGGCGTGACTCTGGACTACTCGCCCACCGCCACGCCGGCCCGGGCTCTGCGTTTCTTTCGTGTGCAAAGGGAGATTCTGCCGCGTTTCATCGCGTCGGCGAACGGGACGCTCGTCTCGGGAGTCACGGTCACAAAGCTGCTTCACGATGACGATTCCAACATCGTGGGTGCGGAAGCGAAGACGCTGGATGGAGAGACGAGAGTCGCACGGGCCCGGCATTTTGTGGTCTGTTGTGGCGGCCTTCAAACGCCGAGGCTTCTACTCCTATCTAGATCGGAGCGCTTCCCGGACGGTATCGGAAACGCGCACGATCGAGTTGGGCGTGGGTTCAACGAGCATCCATCGCTGAACTTCTACTGCAAACTGAGGCACAGTCGCAGCACGCTGGACCTCCGGCACAGCATCGGACGGATTCACCAATACTACGACACCTGTCGTGAGGAAGGGCTCGGGGCAATTCATGGCGTGGTGATCCAGTCGTGGGTGTTTCCGAGCCACTTCGCGCGCTACCGGGTCATCGACATGCCGAAACACTTCTTCAAAGTCGTTTCGCGTCTGGCGCGCCCCTCGATGTGGATGAGCCCAACCATCGAGATGAAGCCATGGGATGAGAATCGCGTGATGCTGTCCGAGAGCAAGCGGGATTTGTATGGCAACCCCATCCCGCATCTCCAATTGAACTTCTCCGAGGAAGATCAGCGGCTGCTCGGCCGCTCGCGCGAGTTGTTTTTGGCGGCGCTGCAAAGACTGGGGGCCACAGACATCGAGGAAGCAGAGTTTACGTGGTCGCGCCACCACATCGGGACTTGCCGGATGGGCGACGATCCCAAGGCCAGCGTGGTCGATCGCGACCTGCGGGTCCACGACTGCCCGAACCTCTACCTGTGCGGATCAGAGGTGTTCGTGACGGGTGCGGCGGTTCAGCCGGTATTGACGATTTCCGCCTTCGCGCTTCGCCTTGGCGAGCACCTTGGCCGAGTTATCAAATCCGGTTCCACGCGGCCGGCCTATCGAACCGCGGGATCGGTCTGAGGCGCGATGATGGTTGCACAATTGCAAAGGCGACACGGCACAGCGGGTGCAGCCAGCGGCCGGGGCAAGTCCCGGATCGCGCGGAAGCGGCTCCTGCTTGGCCTCAAGCTGGTGGTGACCGGTGTTTTTTGCGCCTGGATCGTCAGCTATATCGATTGGGGCCAGTTCTGGAGCACGCTGCTCGCCTCAAAGCTATGGGCGATCGGGCTGGTCTTGCTCATGCGCTTCGCCGGTCTGGCGCTCAGCGCGTTCAAGTGGCAGCAGCTTCTTGCAATACACGGTACCGCGTACAGGCTCGGGCGACTTGTTCGCTGGTATCTGACGGCGCTGTTCTTGAACTACTTCCTGCCGACCAGTATCGGTGGGGACGGCTATCGGATTTACAAGACGCTCAACAACGAGCGCGGCAAGTCGTTGGCCGTGCTGGCGGTGTTTGTCGAGCGGGTGACCGGGCTGGCGGCGCTCCTGATGCTCGGATTCGGGGCGGCGATCGTGACTTATGGTCGGCAAGGTGATGCGATCGCTGGCGCCCTGGTGACCGCCGGCACGATCGGATTGCTCACGGGCGCCGTTGCCCTTTGGGCTGTCATACATTTCCGGCTACTGCAGCGCCTTGCAGGGACGAAGTTCTGGCCGAAGCCGCTGACGACCCTGCTGAATCTGACCGGCGACTACCGGCACCACCCGCGGCGAACCGCGCTGGTGGGGCTGATCTCGTTCGTCTTCCATGTCAACAAGATCTGCGTCATTTGGCTGTTGCTCTATGCACTGGGTGTAACGGCGAGCGCGTTCGAACTGACGGTAGCCGTGGTTGCGGCCGACGTGATCGGACTGCTGCCGATAAGCCTCGGCGGTCTGGGCCTAGTGGATGGATCATTCATCTACGTGATGGGCCACTATGGAGTAAGCCATGAAACCGGACTGGCGACGATGCTGCTGATGCGCACGCTGCTGGTCCCGCTGAGTTTGACCGGCGCCTACTTCTATTTCTTGGGTGACCCAACGGCACGCGCCGTGGAGTCAGAAGGTGGGTCGTTCGCGCCCGGCCATTACGTACACACTGAAGCGAAATAGAGGGGTAATCGATGCGGGTACTCGGAATTAGTGATCACTTCATCAGCGGTGCCGCGGTCGTAGAGGACGGGCGCATCACTGCCGCCGTCAACGAGGAACGGCTCGCGCGAAAGAAGATGGTGATGGGTTTCCCGCGTAAGTCCATCGAAGAAGCCCTCAGGATCGCTGGTGTGAAGGCCGAGGAGCTAGACCAGGTCGCGATCGCTTCGCAATGGGGTCACTTTCTCAACGAATACGTAGACTTCGACGAGGGTGTGTTCGGCGTCGACGAAGGCGTGGTTCGGAATCTCTTCTTCTCGATGGGTTCGCACTTGAGCTGGCTACGCAGCCGGTTGCCGTTTGCCGAGAAGCTCTACTACGATCTGCGCAAGCCCGCTTTCGCGCGTCGCAGACAGCGAATTCGTGAAGTGCTTCGCGAAGAGTTCAACATCACGTGTGCGGTAGAGTTCGTCTCGCACCACCTTTGCCATGCCGCCGCGGCCTACCAGGCCAGTGGTTTCCAGGATGGCTTGATGGTGACATTGGATGGCGCCGGGGATGGGCACTCCTCGCACGTCTATGAAGTAGCTGGTGGGAATTGGCGGCACCTTCATTCGGTGCCCTCATTCGATTCGCTGGGCGACTACTACGCCTACGTGACCCACATATCCGGCTTCAAGGCAGGTAAGCACGAAGGCAAGATCACCGGGCTGGCTGCCTACGGCGAGCCGATCTATCGAGACATCTTCGATCGTTTCATCCGCTACCGGGACGGCACCATCGTCAATGTCGGCGACACCTTTAGACATGCGGCGATCCGCAAGCTGACGTCAGCCTTGCCGACGGATTGGAGTAAGAAGCATCTGGCGGCAACTGTGCAGCAGGTGGCCGAAGACATCACGACCGATTACGTCTCTCATTGGAAGAAGCTCACGGGCAAAAGACACATCGCCCTGGCCGGCGGAGTGTTCGCCAACGTAAAGATCAACCAGCGGGTACACGAGATCCCCGGGGTCGAGTCGGTGTTCGTCTATCCTGCGATGTCTGACGAGGGCATCGCGGCGGGAGCGGCACTGGTCCAGTGGTCGAAGCTGACCGGAAAGCCTCGGGCGGCGAGCGGGCGCTGCAACGATCACGTCTATCTCGGACCGGAGTTCTCTGAAAAGGAGATCGCAAAGGCACTGGGCAATGCCGATGTTGAGTACACGCGCCCCAAGAACAACGAGCGGGAGGTAGCGCGTCTGGTGAGCGAGGGTTGGGTCGTTGCGCGGTTCGCTGGCCGCATGGAATACGGCCCGCGCGCGTTGGGTAACCGATCGATCCTCTACCGGCCTGACGAGCCTGAGGTGAACGACTGGCTGAACAAGCGTCTGAAGCGAACTGAGTTCATGCCGTTCGCTCCAGCGACGCTGGCGGAGGATGCCGACAAGTACTTCGTCGGTGTGGAGGGGGCCCGGGATACGGCGCGCTACATGACGATCACGTTCGACTGCACCGACCTGGCCAAGCGAACCTGCCCGGGCGTCGTTCACGTCGACGGGACGGCCAGGCCGCAGCTAGTCAACGAGTCGGACAACCCCAGCTACTACCGGATAATCAAGGAATTCAAGCAGCTGACTGGAATATCATCCATAGTGAATACCAGCTTCAACATTCATGAAGAGCCTATCGTCTGTACGCCGCAGGATGCGATCCGGGCGTTCCAGAAAGGCCACCTTGACGCGCTGGCAATCGGTCCGTTCTTGGCTCAGAACTCCTCTACGGACCGTGAACAGCGCTTGGTCGCATCGGCGCGGGCACGCGCCGTGACGCAGAGCTAACATGACTAGAATACTGATCACGGGAGGTACCGGCTTCATCGGCTCGCGGCTGGCGCTGCGCTGCGTGGAGCAAGGTGAAACGGTTCGTGTCCTGGCGCTGAAGAACACGCCTGCCGAGCGGCAGAATACCGAGGAGCTGGAGGAACAGGGGATCGAGGTAATCGAAGGCTCTGTGACTGACAGCGACGTTGTGCAGCGGGCCTGCGCCGGCATCGATGTGGTGTACCACCTGGCGGCGGCGCAACATGAGGTCAACGTACCCGACAGCTACTACTATGATGTAAACGTGGAAGGTACGCGGAACGTGCTGCAAGGGTCTTGCGACCAGGGTGTGAAGCGTTTGGTGCATGGTAGCAGCATCGGTGTGTACGGAGTCGGTAAGAACGGCCCGGTCGGCGATCACGCACCGCTGAACCCGGACAACATTTACGGTGTGACCAAGTTGGAGGGGGAGAAAGTCGCGCGCAGTTTCGTCGACAAGCTCCCCGTAGTAATCGCCCGGATCTCCGAAACCTACGGTCCCGGCGATCATCGCTTGCTCAAGTTGTTCAAGGGCGTCGCGCGCAAGCGGTTCTTCATGATCGGGCCTGGTAGCAACCTTCACCACGTTGTTTACATCGATGATCTGATCGACGGACTGAGACTAGCGGCGGTGAGCGATGGTGCTCCGGGCAAAACGTTCGTGCTGGCCGGTCCCGAAGCCATCACGACCGATCAGATGGTGGTTTCTGTTTGTGAGGCACTGGGGACAGGGCCGCCCAAACTGCGCGTGCCGCTCTGGCCGCTGATGACCACCGCTGTCATGATGGAGGCGACATTGCGGCCCCTCGGCATACAGCCACCGCTTCACCGTCGTCGGATGAATTTCTTCGTCAAGAGCTTTCTGTTTTCAGGGGAAGCGGCGAGTGCGGCGATCGGCTATCGACCAAAAGTAGGTATCAGCGAGGGCGCAAAGCGCACGGCGGATTGGTACAAAAGCATGAAGCTCATCTAGCCGTATGTCATGTCAACGAGCCGCTGCTCGGATCGCAGTGGAGTAGGGTTGCGGACTGGTGGAATCAGATCAATGACTTTGAAAACGGATCGGGAACAAGCAATCAGTGGCCAGGCGCGGCAACTCAGCGCCCGGCTCGAGCGCTTCGATTCCTTTTGGGAGGGCCCGGAGGACGTCGAGCGCGGCTACAGTTCCCTCGGTCAGTTCTACCGGGTTAATTATCTGAGGCATATGCCGAAGGAAAAGACCGCGCGTGTCTTAGTGATAAGCTGCGGTCCTGGCTACTTCGTGAACCTTCTGAATCAAGAAGGTTACGGCAATGTGTTGGGCATCGACTCACACCCGGAAAAGCTGGAGCACGCGGCCCGGCACGGGCTAAACTGCCGGGCAGCTACGGCGTTCGAGGAATTGCAGCGAACCGAGGAACCTTACGATGTGATCATCTGCGAGCAGGAGCTCAACCACCTGACCAAGGACGAGATGGTGGAGTTTCTGAGGCTTCTGCGGCAAAAACTGAGTGAGGGTGGCAGGCTGATCTGTCACGGTCTGAACGGAGCGAATCCGATAGTAGGCGCGGAGACGCTGGCGCAGAATTTCGATCACTTTAACACGTTCACGTCGTACTCGCTGCAGCAGGTATTGGAATACAGCGGGTTTGAGGACATCGAGGTCTTTGGCCTTCATCTCTATGTCTTCTACAAGAACCCGTTCAACTATGTGGCGTGGGCCGTCTCATCACTACTTGCGTTCACCTTCCGCGCGCTCTTCATCCTGTACGGGAAGTCCAACAAGATATTCACCAAGAAGATCGGCGCTGTAGCGTACAGGCGAGCCTGAGCGCTACCGCGGCGGATATCTAAAGTCGAATGTGTGGCATCTGCGGGATTGTTTCCTCTGAGCCGGTGGCGGAATCGCTTATCGGCAAGATGACTCGGAGCCTGGCTCACCGGGGGCCGGACGACGAGGGGGTTTTTCTGAGTGGTAACGTCGCCCTCGGTCATCGACGACTGAGCATCATCGATCTGGACAGCGGCCAGCAACCGATGAGCAATGCGGACGGCTCGGTCTGGATCGTCTTCAACGGCGAGATCTACAACTACCAGGAACTGCGGCGTCGCCTGATCCGTGACGGACGCCAGTTCCGCACCAACTCCGACACCGAGACCATCCTCCATCTTTACGAGGAATACGGAGTCGATTGTCTTCAGTATCTGCGCGGAATGTTCGCGTTCCTGATCTGGGACAGCCGCCGTGGACGGCTGTTTGCGGCGCGAGACCGGCTCGGACAGAAGCCGCTGTATTACGTCCAGCGTGACGCCGAATTGCTAGTGGCGTCTGAGATCAAGGCGCTGTTAACCGCCGACCCGAGCCTGGCCAAGCTCGATCTCGCGGCGCTGGACGAGTACCTCACCCTGCGGCTCATATCGGCGCCACGCAGCATGTTCCAAGAAGTCAGGAAGCTGCCACCTGCCCACTACCTGACCTTCGACAGACAGCGAGGCCTGCGAATCGAGCGCTATTGGGATCTCGGCTTCGAGCCCAAATGGCTGGGGAGCGAGGCCGACCTGCTGGCAGAGCTGGAGGAGCGGCTGGTGGAGTGCATCCGGCTGCACCTGGTCAGCGACGTGCCGGTTGGAGCCTTCATGAGCGGAGGGCTGGACTCGACGCTTGTCGTGGCTCTCCTGATGAGGCACAAGCTGGCTGAGGATTTCCAGACGTTCTCGGTCGGGCTGCCGTACGGTCAGTTCGATGAGGCACCGGCCGCACGCCTGGTGGCGCAACGGTACGGGACCCGACACCATGAAGAGGAGATCAGCCCATCGTTATTGGCGACGCTGCCCCGACTGGTGCGGCAGCTGGACGAGCCCTCCGATTCGTTGTCCGTGTGCATCGACCTTATCGCCCAGATGGCGCGGAAGCACGTCAAAGTCGTGTTAGGTGGGGACGGCGGAGATGAGCTATTCGGAGGATACGACCGTTACTACGGGAACCGCTTCACGGACTATTACGCGCTGATTCCTGAGCCGGTTAGGCGACATGTCATACAGCCGGCTCTGCGCTTGGTACCGGATGGCCGCTGGTACAAGAGTGTGGGGCATCAGATCAAGTGGCTGCACCGGCTATCATTCTTTGAAGGCGGCGAGCGTTATATCCGGAGTTTAGGGTACTTCTACCTTCGGCCATCGTTCAAGGACGAGTTCTATGGTCCGGTGATGCGGAAGGCCGCTGGCAGTTTCGATGCGGGATCGCTGATGCGCGACGCTTTTGACCGGGCCAAGGCGACCGATTCCGTGGACCGGATGCTGTATGCTGACGATCAGTCGCGGCTGCCGGACCATCCGGTAATGATCCAAGATCGCATGACGATGGCGCATGGGTTAGAGGCTCGCAGTCCCTTCATGGATCACGAAGTCGCGGAGTTCGCAGCGCGTCTCCCACCCAAGTACAAAGTGCGCGGTCGGCAGCTTCGCTATCTGCAGGTAGAGCTGGCCAAGCGACACTTGCCGCCCGAGCTTTTGGCCCGCAAGAAGCAGGGCTTCGCATCGGCGTTGCCATACATGTTGAAGGACGAGCTGGACGTTCTTTACGGCGTCTTTTTGAGTGATCCGGAACTGGCGCGCGATGGCATCCTCAACCAGCCGCCGATTCAACGCATGCTAGGTGAACACCGAGCTGGCGCGGCGGACCATGGCAACCGCCTCTGGCTGCTGGTCAACAGTGAAGTGTGGTATCGCATTTTCATAAAAGGCCAAACAGATGAGCAGCTGGCAGCGTTGATCGCCGGCGGTTCCCGAGCATCATCGGGACAATTCAGGGAACGGGAGATGATGAACACGTGAATCGAGATCTTAGCCAACTAACGGAGAAGGCTTTCGACATAGTGGTGATCGGCGGCGGGATCTTCGGCGTGTGCGCCGCCTGGGACGCGGCTCAGCGGGGGTTGTCGGTAGCGATGATCGAGCGGGACGATTTCGGAAGTGCAACCAGCGCAAACTCTTACAAGATAGTCCACGGCGGGATCCGTTACATACAGCACGGCGATGTTTACAGGGTTCGTCAGTCGAGCAACGAGCGACGGGCCTTTCTGCGGATCGCGCCGCACCTGACCAGGCCGCTGCCGATCGTGATCCCGACCTACGGTCACGGCATGAAGGGCAAGGCCGTGCTCAGGGTCGGGATGGGCCTCTACGATCTTCTAACTGTGGATCGTAACCGGGGGATCAACGACTCGCAGCGGAAGATCCCCGCGGGGCGAACGATGAGTCGGAAGGAAGCTCTGGATATGTTCCCGGCGCTCGATCCGGACGGATTGACGGGCGCCGCAATGTTCAGTGACGGGCAGATGTACAACCCGCCGCGTCTCGTGCTCGCCTTTCTGCAAAGCGCGGTAAGAGCGGGTGCGGTAGCGGCCAACCACGTCGAGGCGCGAGGCTTCCTGCGAAAGGACGATCAGGTCGTCGGTGTCCGTGCGCGTGATGTGCTATCGGGAAACAAAATAGAGATCCGCGGCACTGTCGTGCTGAACGCAGCCGGTCCGTACGCGGAACGGCTGCTGCTGGAGGGAGCGGAGCTGAGAATCTCTCCAGAAGGCACGTATTCAAGGGACGCGTGCTTCGTTGTGCCGCGCCGGCTAGTCGACAGCGAGTATGCGCTGGCCGTTCAGGGCCGCACACGCGATCCAGAGGCCGTGTTGAGCAGGGGCGAACGACATCTCTTCATCGCGCCCTGGCGCGACTATACGGTGATCGGAACCTGGCACATGGTCTATCGCGGGCATCCGGATGAGTTCACAGTAGAGGACTCCGAGCTGCAGCGATTTCTCGATGAAATCAATGCGGCGTACCCGGCTCTCGGGCTCGAGCTCGAGGATATCTCTTTATGGAATGCTGGCCTGGTACCGTTCGGAGACAATCCGGAAGGAGCAGAACACCTACGCTACGGTCATCGCTCGCGCCTGATCGATCACGCAAAGACGCACTCCATCCAGAACTTCATCACGCTGATCGGCGTGCGCTACACGACGGGGCGCTATGAGGCTGAGCGGGCGATCAACCTGGCGTGTCGAAAGCTGGGCCGCGGGGTGCCGCGCTCGCGCACGTCCGTAACGCCGTTGTATGGCGGCGAGATCGACGATTGGACGGCCTGGCAGAGGCAGGCGACCTACCACTATGGCCAGCGCTTCGGCAGCGAAGTCGTGAGCTCACTGGTTCACAATTACGGCTCGCGCTACGAAGATGTTATCCGGCTTGCCGATCAGGATGCGTCGCTGGGTCAGCGGATCGGGCGCACCAGCACGATAAGGGCGCAGCTGGTACACGCCGCGCGTGCCGAGATGGCTAAGACACTAGCGGATGCGGTGTTCCGGCGGACCGACCTGGCCACCGGTGAGTACCCGGGCCGGGCTGCGCTGGCCGAGTGCTCAGACTTGCTCGGCAGAGAGCTGGGGTGGACTGCCGCTGCGATGGAGCATCAGGTTGCCGAGGTGGTCTCGCGGTTTCCGGCTCGCGCGGTTGAGCGGATTGATCAGGCTCGAACCAGCGGAGCGGGCGCGCCTTAGTCGAGCGGCCGGCCGACAAGGCAGCGATGCTGGCGGGAGCGCCGTCAGGGCTCAGCAATCAGGCGCTCGAACAGCTGTTCGTATTGGCCGGCACACTCTTCGATCCTGTGGTTTGGGGCCCGTTGAAGGTTGGCCGCACCAATGCGCGCGACGGTCTGCGGGTCATCGGCCAGACGAGCGATGGCACTGGCAAGGCCCGAAGTGTCGCCCGCCGTTACGAGACAGCCGGTCTCGCCGTCGCGGAGGAAATCGACCTGACCTCCATGGTCGAAGGTGACGATAGGAAGCCCGGCCGCCATCCCCTCCAGGTAGACCAACCCGAAGCCCTCATGCAACGTTGACGACACATAGATGTCGGCACAGCGTAGCAGCTGCCACTTCAGCTCCTCCTCGACCCTTCCGGCAAAGCTCACGCGGTCGGTCAAACCGAGCTCGCCACTCAGGCGCTCCAACGGCTCACGTTCGGGACCGTCACCCACGATGATAAGCTGGACTTGGGAACACCCATCACGCTTCAGCGCCGCGAGCAGCTGGTCGATGCCCTTGCGTTTGACCAGCCGGCCGACGGTGATCGCGATGAATTGGTCTTCGGCGAGTCCCAGTTCGGCACGGCTGGCTGCAGGCACGTGGGGCTGACGTATCCCCAGGGGGATGACCTCGATTGGGCCGCGGTACCGGTAGTAGCGGTAGGCGTTCTCGCGGGTGTTGCTCGATTGGGCCACCACGGCGTCGGAACGCCGGAGAACCCAGTTCACGGCTGAACGAACAACAGGTAGCCGGTGCGGCGACAGCTTCTTGGAGGGATCGTATATGTCACCGCCGTGAAGGCTAAGAACGTGTGGAATTTTCGCGATGCGGGCCGCCGGCAGCGAACCGGGGCCTGTGGGGACGGCAAAGTGACTGTTGATGATGTCGAACTTCTCCTTGCGCATCATCCGTGCTGCCGCTTTCCAGGCAAGCGGCGGATAGCTGAGCATCGAGAGGAGCGACGCGGAATTCACATCATCGCGGCCCAGCACCGGCACCCTGTGAACTTCGACGCCGCCACGCACTTCAGTGCGCGGCAAATCTTGGTAGGCCGAGGTGATCACGCAGACTCTGTGGTTCTTTGCCAGTTCCTCGACGATCAGGGCGTGGACCACGCCGCCACCGCCGCCCACCGGGGGATATTCGTAGTCAAACGTCAGGATATTCATCTTATTGTGGTTGATGTTCCTTGACTTTGCCGCAATTCATCGAGTACCGACCGCGGCTCGCTGCTCTCGCAACCTGATCAACACCCACATGCCAGCTAGCACCGGCACGGCGATCAACGCTTCAATCGCCAGGGCCGTCAGGTTATGCATCGAGAAGATGTTCTGCAGAAAGGCAGACATTGAGTCCCCGGGATTCCCGTGCTTGACGCCCACGAAAAGCGTCACTGGTGACATGTAATGCTCCGAAGAAAATGGCCAGAGCAGCGGCATTCCATACGGCGGGACGTTGTCGGCTGAGAAGTAGTCCAGCACGAGATGGGAAATATAGAGGATCGTGCATGGAAACGTGAAATTGAGCGTGCCGCGCGAAAGACGTTGCAGGGCCAATCCTGCCAACAGCCCGATCACCAGGGCGGCGGCTAGCGAGTGGCTGGTCGAGTGATGAAAGCGGTTGATATCTCCGACGATCAGACCCGGAAGAAAATCGAGGTCAGCCAGGTTCGCGAAGACCACGGCAAAGCCGTACCAAACCCAGGGCCGTGTTGTGGGCGGCACTCCGGTGGCTTTGCCGACTGCGATTCCGATCAGGCTGTGGCCGATTGGTGAAGGCAAACTGTCTACCCGTGTCAGAGTCACGCACTGGACTACAGTACTGCGGTCTCGCGCGGTGCACGAGTCACGCCAATCGCGGTTTGTTGGCCAACTGCCGGGACATTGCGGACCGCCAGTGCCCGCGCGGCTCTTCCCAGGGCTGCTCCATTGGCGCCTCAGAGCCGGAGAAAAGAGGTCGTGTCCACTGTGGCGACAGCGCTACAGCGAGACGCTAGGGACCGGCAGGTCGGGAGATAAGTGATTATCTGACAGTCTAAGTCGGAGGAAAGTCTGGTAGGCACAGGTGGGGCCTCATACTTGCAGCTAAACGGTTGCACTCACGCGAGTTGATCCAGTAACCGCGTGCATTGGCAGCGAGCGCGGGCCCGCGGCAGGCTCCGTGCGCTTGCTGATTCCGGCCAAGAAGAGGAGGTTGCGGTCAGTGTTGGAGCCGTGGCAATTACGTCTCTATCGCCGGTCCATCAAGAAGAAGGAAACCGTGCGAGCCGTGTTACGGCATCTGCCGCCGCTGGACGGTAAGCGGTGCCTCGAGATCGGCTGCGCTACGGGAACCTCGAGCTGGATGCTGCGCCAGCGTGGTGGACGATGGGTGAGCACGGACTTTGAGGTGGGTCAAGCCGAGTCTGCGCATGACCTGTTGGAAGATGATGTTATCTTGATCGATGCCCGGGGGCTTCCCTTCCCCGATCACACTTTTGATGTGCTGGTCGGCATCAATTTCTTAGAGAACCTTCATGACGACATCGGTTTCGTACGTGAGATGGTGCGGGTACTGAAGCCGGGTGGCCATTTTCTGTTGACTTGTCCGGATAGAAAGACGAAGCGGCTGGGCTTTCAGCTGAAGCGTCTCTATGGACTCACTGCGGAATCGGGCGGCTATGGCCACGTTCGGGATGGCTACAGCCGCTCTGAACTGGAGAATATCATTCGAGCAGCCGGGCTAGAGCTGGAGCACATCGGTAGCTACTCGCGATTCTTCACCGAAGTCGTCGAGACCAGTCTGAACTACGTCTACCATCGATCCGCGGGAAAGCGAAACAACGACCGGCAGGCGCAGAGCTTCCATGGATCGACGTCGCCGTCGACGGGACGAGATTTCGCTGCCGTCGACAATGAGTTTCGAACCTACTCGGCGTTCTACCCGGTTCTGCGTGGATTCTCGCTACTCGACCGGCTAATTCCCTTTACCGAGGGCTACATGTACTGCCTTCGTGCCCGCAAACCCGAGGTTTGCGGTTGACACTATCCCGGGCGTCTCACTATCCGATCTGGTCGTGACTCAGAACATCGTCACGAGTGTCAGGCTCCGGTCTCTCGCTCGCTAGTTTGTAAGTCGATGTCATCCCATCAGCGAGCACGTGTCTACAAAACCGTCCTTGGCTTCTTCGTCATCGTGGTCCTCGCCGCTACGCTATTCCCGGTCGGGACCGATAAGTCCCTCGGCGCACACCTGTGTTTGCTGTGCGGGGCCCGCGGGACGGCCGATGCGATCCGCAACACGATCCTGTTCATACCGATCGGAATCGCGGCGCTACTTTGGAGCCGGAGCGTCTGCAAGGCGCTACTGTTGGCCGTTCTGCTTTCCGCGTCGGTCGAGATTGCCCAGCTGCTCATCCCGGGTCGACACGCGACGCTGGGGGATCTGCTCTTCAACAGTCTGGGTGCGGGAGTAGGGATCGGCGCGATCCGCTGGGTCGGCGTCTGGCTGCGACCAGCACCGCGAGTCGGGCGATTTCTTGCGCTTGGCGGAACCGCTCTGACGTTGGTGATGATCGCGCTGAGCGGATACTTGTTGCAGCCGCAGTTTCCGCAGTCCACGTATTTCGGTCAATGGACGCCGGATCTGGGCCACCTCGAAAGGTATCGAGGCCGCGTGCTCGAGTTCACCATTGGATCTGAAGCGATTCCAAGAGGGCGACGTGTGGACGACTCGGAGGGGACGCGGGCTCGTCTGGAAGACGGGGCCAGATTGAGGGCCGTTGCCTTGGCGGGACCGCGCACGGAACGTCTGAGCTCGCTGGTCAGCATATACGATGACCAACATCGTGAGGTTGTGCTGCTGGGCCCGGATGGTGATGATCTGGTTTACCGGTACCGCACGCGGTCGATAGCCTGGCGCCTCGATCAGCCGGACCTGCGATTGCGGGGTGCGCTGAGCGGGGTCAGCAGCGGTGATACTCTGCGGGCAGCCGTAGAGCGTGATGGCGACCGCTACTGCTTGATCGTGAACCGTGTGCGGTCCTGCAACCTGGGGTTCACAACTGGAGCTGGCTGGTCGCTGGTCTATTACTCGGATCGATTCCCGAACTGGCTCGGCGGCATCCTGGGGGTGATCTGGCTAGGTGGATTGGCATTACCGGGGGCATTCTGGGCAACGGGCCGCGGGCTGGCGATTCTTAACTATGCGTTACTGTTCGGCGGCTTGGCCCTGATACCCATGATTACCCATTTTCTGCCGACGCCGCTGGTTGAGTTTGTCGCCGTCGGTTCGGGGGCCCTGGCGGGTCATTACTTGCGTCGCCGGGTGGATTAGTGGCTTGGCGCGCTGCAGGGCCCTGAGCGACCGGGTGTAGTCGGCCCGGCACACCTGTTGCGCTCTCGGCGAACTCGCGGAAGTGCGGCAATAACCTCGAGCCCGGCTTGGATGAGATGATACGTGCAGGCAGTTCCAGTCCGACCGCGCTGATCTTCCTCTGTTGCGTGTTACTGCTTGGGACATCCGGCTGCGAACGGGTCAAAGAACGCCTGAAGATCCGGCCGAACCAGGAGCAGACGGCTGAGCGTGTGGCGGAGATATCGGGTCTCGACATCCAGCGTGAAGGACGCTTGACGATCGAGGCGATAGCGATCGACGGTCAGGCGACCTCGCGTAAGTCGACTCGGGTCAGATACTCGCTGAGTTCCCCCGCTGCGGCAGTCGAGGATACCGATATACGTGGCTACCTGGATGGTGCGACGAAACATCCATTCAACCAGGGCACGGCCTACCACATGCGTGTCGGGCGTCGCTACGGTGGCCCGCGGGATGGGCGCTATGAGCTCAAACGCAGTCTGGTGCGCTGGCGGCTGCCGGAACTGCCGCGCAACGCACGCCTGATCTCGGCCGAGGTGACGTTCTGGGTTGAGGGCTTCCTCTCCGACTCGCCGCTTGCCGATGAGCAGCTCTTCCGACCCTTGCACCTCTATTTGTACCCCGTCTCTGAGAATTGGGAGGCAGGTCTGGGAGGCCGCAGGCGGAACGACTTCTCACCGGCGGCGCCGGGTGAAGCTTGGTGGAACGAGGCGCGTTTTGGCGAATTGGCCTGGCAGTCGCCCGGCGCTTTGGAGCCTGCGACGGGGCAGCAGCGACGGGGCTACCGTGACCTACCTGTGGGAGTCGGCACGATCGTCAAGAGCGACACCGCATTGACCATCGGCGGCGACAGGCTGCTGAGTTACCTGCTCGACTCGTATGCTCGGCAGGGTGCCTTGAGCCTGCTGCTCAAGCTTGACGACGAAGAAGAAGATCGCGTTGGAACGGAACTCGCGTTCTTGGCATCGGATTTCGGCGACGTGAATGACGCACGCTCGAAGCGTCCGCGACTCGACATCGAGATCGAGATCCCCTATGCCGCGCAAACGCTCATCGATGATTTTGTCGTCGAGGCAGGAACGGAGTACTTGACGCAGGTCCTGACTCACCGCGGTCCGACCGTGTTGCTGTCAGCGAACATCAGCCAGGGTGAAGGGATCGCGCCGGGACTATTCGTGCGCGGCGGAAGTAGCGGCGACTCTATCGATGAGATGGGCTGGGAGGTGCTGACGAATCCCATCGTTCGCCGCTGGGACTGGTCACAATTCAGGATCGCCTCACCGCTGCGGATCCTGAGTTGGGGCGACAGCATCAAGCTGGATCTGCACGAGACCTGGGTCTGGCCTGGCCCACGGGAGAAGCAGCTTCCCGAGTTGCTGGCGATCGCGCCGTCCGGTCGCGTTCACCGGGTTTCAGCCCGCGCGACGCCCGAGCTGCATTACGTGATGGTGTTCCAGCCTGACGAGTTCGGGCTCTGGAGATACGGCTGGTCGTTCCGACCGACGCCGACCCGATTACTGGGTAACCATCAAGGGGAGGGTGTATTCTTTGTCGGCATCGCTGAAGGTGACGATGAGGCGACGAAGCTAGAAGAGCTTTCGGCGTACATCGTCGAAAACGTGCGCCGCTTGGGATACCGGGATACGGTACTGCAGGGAAAAGTGAATGTGTTCGTTCGCTGGGCAGTACGTTATGGTCGCAAGGGC
>JBFJOD010000022.1:0-30375 GCA_041617795.1 Gemmatimonadota bacterium
CACCAGCGTGAGCCAGAGCCAGGCGGCGCCATAAGCGAAGATCAGCAGTAGGAAACCCGCCAGGAACGCCGCCCAACCGATGCCGAGCCAATCCTGCCGCGATGGTTTCGGGCAGGCCAGGAACGCAAGCCAGGCGAGGGTCGTGCCAACGGTCAGCACGGCGAAGGCGCCCAAAGCCAGCCCAACCGAGTCGTCGCTTCCGTTCGCCTCCTCTCCACCGCCCCCGGCGACTAACACGAGCAAGGCACAAACGGTCAGCCCCAGGAACGTGGCCACTAGCGGAGCGAGGAACGAGCACCAGGGTGGGCACTCGACCGGCGGCCCGGCCACCTCAACGTTGACGGTCTGAGTTGCCTGGCAATCGCGAGGGCCTACGGCCGTGACGCTGGCGGAGTACCTCTTGGCCTCCGCGCTCGAGAGGCGATAGCTGTGCGTCGCGGTCGGCTCCGTCGTCTCGTTCTTCGTGCCATCCCCCCAATTCCAGATGAACTTGTCCGGCTTGTTGCCGGTGAAATGCGCGGTCAGCCGGTAACTTACCTGCGAGTCGCTGGTGGAGACGGTATCACAGGCGACGCGCGTCAGACTGGGACAGGGCGGCTTGGGCTTGACCGGAGGGACGACAGCTTTGCGTTCGAGCTCGATCGTCGTGCGGGCCGTTGCCCGGCAGTCTTCGGGGCCCAGGCACTCTACGGAGGCCGAATAGGTCTTCTTGCCTTCGACTGGTATCCGATAATCATGCGTTAAGGTTGGCACACGGGTCTCCATCACCGTCGAGCCATCGCCGCAGTCCCAACGGTATGTTGCCGGTGCCTCACCTGAATAGTTGACCTTGAACGCCACTGCCTTGGTGTTCGGGTCCTTGTCCGAGATCACGCGCTCCAGCGCTGAGCTGACCTGCGGGCACTCGAACACCTTGAAGATCTTGAGGGGTGTGCGACTGCGGGGGAACTTGCTCTTGTCTGCCAACTCTACGATGAACGTCCATCCGTAGCGCCGTTTGTCGGCGCGACTTCGCTGCTGCTCGTCCAGGCTCCGCCCCTCCGGATCATCGAGCTTCCAGTTGTCCTTCAGGGTGGTGGTCCCGCCTTCCGTGATGCCAAACTCGGGATCACGTGCGACCCCGAAAACCTTCAGCGTCCGGCCCGGCTCAGGTGCGTTGTCCTGGAAGTAGTAGCCGCCGAGGATCTTTAGAAACCGCCCGGTATCGCTATCCGGGTCAATCTGCTTGCCGATGAAGGCGCCGACGCACGATTTGGGGTCCAACCCCAGGTCGTTGTCTGTATGCTTGTCGTCGCATGTGAACAGGACGCCGTATTTTGGTGGCGAGCCTTCTTTGTACAGCAGGCCCGAGGGGACCTGTGCGCGTTCTTCAAATCCGCCATCCAGAATCACCTTGATCGCCATACGCCCGTCTCCTTTCTTTCTTCGTGCCGCTCCCGGTCCAGACACTCAAAAGAAAATCAGCTGAATCGGTGCAACGCGATGCCTGACCTGTTTGTGTGTTCGGCAATGCCGGCGCGCGTTCGGCCGCCGAGAGCCGCGCAAGCTTCGAGAAGTGGATGCAAACAGACAAAGTGAAACGACAGGGGACCCCACCGGGCCGGTGGCGTCTGTGAAATGGAATGTTCCAAAAGGTACTGGGACTGGCGCGCAAAGTCAACGAATTGTTGCACGATGCCGCAGTGGGCGACCTACTTTGTAGCGTCGCCGCTTGTGCCGCTTCGCCGCACGGGTACCTTCTACAGACTCATGAAGCAGCCAATTCGACTCCAGCGCTGGCGGCTATTGCAAGCCGCCGCCTTGGCCGGCCTGGTCGTTGTCGGCTGTGCCGAGCGCGACTCGCACGAGCGAACGGCGCGGCGGTCGCCGGGTGCACTAACATTCAATAAAGACATCGCTCCGATCATCTATGAGCGCTGTTCCGCCTGCCACCGTCCGGAGGCTGCAGCACCATTCAGTCTGTTGAGCTATGCGGATGTCAGGGAACGCGCAGCGTTGATCAGAGCTTCGGTGGAAGGCCGCCGCATGCCACCCTGGCTGCCGGAGCCCGGTTTCGCTGAGTTTGCCGGCGAGCGGCGGTTGAGCGAGGGCGAGATCAGCACGATCGTGCAGTGGGTCGAGGAAGGTGCGTTGCAGGGCGACCCGGAGGACTTGCCGCCGCCGCCCGAACTGGCCGCCGGATGGCAGTTGGGCCAGCCCGATCTCGTGCTCGAGATGCCAGAGCCCTTCGCGCTCTACGGCAGCGGGCCCGAGATCTTCCGCAACTTCGTCATCCCCATCCCGTTGGATGAGGCGCGCTGGGTGCGGGCAGTCGAGTTCCACCCGGGAAACCCGCGGGCTGTTCACCACTCTGTGATGATGATCGATCGGACGCGCTCCTCGCGCCGCGTCGATGCCGCCGACCCGCTGCCGGGTTACGAGGGGATGTTCTCGACCAGCGAGGCATCTGCGCCAGATGGCTTTTTCCTCGGCTGGACGCCGGGCAAAGTGCCGTCGGAGGCGGGCAGTGGCTTGGCCTGGCGTTTGGAGCCGGGAAGCGATCTGGTGCTGCAGCTTCATCTGCGACCCACAGGTCAGCCGGAGCAGGTTCGCTCGGTTGTGGGCGTCTACTTCGCAGACCGATCGCCCGAGCGGCAGCCGCTGCTTCTGCGACTCGGTTCGCAGACCATCGACATCGCGCCCGGCGCCAGTGACTACACCATCGAGGACTCCTACCAGCTGCCCATTGATGTCGAGGTGCTGGGTATCTACCCGCACGCGCACTATTTGGGTAAACAGATGACAGCCAGCGCTACACTGCCGGATGGAAGCGTCCGCTGGCTGTTGCGCATCGATGATTGGGATTTGATGTGGCAGGGTGAATACCGCTATGCCGAGCCGGTAAGTTTGCCAAAGGGATCGAAGCTTTCGATGCAGTTCAGTTACGACAATTCGGCCGACAACCCGCGAAACCCCAACGATCCTCCGGCGCGCGTCGTTTACGGGCCGGATTCAGACGACGAGATGGGCGACCTGTGGATCCAGGTGCTACCTCGGGACCGAGCCGATCTTGCAGTCCTTACCGCTGATTTCACGCGCAAGGAGCTTACAGCCCTGGCGGACGGTTTCCGCCAGATGGTGCGGCTGCGCCCCGAGGATGTGCAGGCCCACTACAACCTGGGACTGGCGCTGCAGTCGCTGGGGGCGGTGGCTGAGGCGGCCGGCCATTACCGGGAGGCGCTGCGAATCAAGCCGAATTATGCGGCGGCTCACAACAACCTGGGCAGCATCCTGGTGGCCGCTGGCAAGCCCGACGAGGCGATCAATCATCTTAATAAGGCGATCGAGTTGGAGCCGGACTTCGCGCAGGCGGAGTACAACATCGGGAACGCGCTGCAGACTAGGGGCCGGCTGGCCGCAGCGATCGAACGCTATCACCGCGCCCTGGAAATCGATCCGCATTACCTGGAGGCGCGTTACAACCTCGCCAACGTATACTTGGCGCAGGGAGCGATTGAACCGGCGATCGAGGAATACCGTCTGGCCGTTGCGACGGATTCAGCGTTCGTGCCGGCCCGCTACAATCTCGGCAATGCACTGCAGGGCCAGGGAAAGCTGGACGAGGCAATCGAGCAGTATCGCTTGGCCATCGAGCTAGACCCGACTTTCGCGCCAGCACACAGCAACTTGGGCACGGCGCTGGAGGCGCTGGGTAAGATAGAGGAAGCGATCAGCCACTATCGGCGAGCCGTGGAGGCCGATCCCAGTCTGGCTATTGCCCACCAGAACTTGGCGGCCACCCTCCGTTCCCAGGGCCGCTACCCGGAGGCGGTCCCTCACCTCGAGGCGGCACTGAGCGTACGGCCGTCCGATCCGGAGTTGCGTCACAGCCTGGGACGGGCTCTGATCATCAGTGGGCGGGCCGGCGATGGATTGGTCCACATTCGCAATGCCGCCGAACTCCGCCCCGACTGGATCCCGCCGCTGCAGGTGCTCGCCTGGACGCTGGCCACTCACCCGGACGATGCGATTCGTGATCCTGAAGAAGCCGTGCGGCTGGGCACTCGGGCGGCGGAGTTGAGTCGCTTCCGCAATCCGCTGGTCCTGGACGCTCTGGCAGCGGCGTTGGCGGCCAGCGGCCGGTACGACGCGGCCGCCGGAATTGCCCAGCGGGCGATGAATCAGGCCAGCACCGCGCGGGCCGCAGCGTTGGCGGACAGCATTCGCGGGCGGCTCGACCTGTATCGGCGGGGCCGAGCCTACGTCGCGCCGATCAGCAGCAGCCAACCCGGATAAGCGGCAGCTTCGACCCCCAGCGTCAAGAACGTCAATCTCATGAGTTAGTCGCCGTTGCTCGAGCGCCGCAGGCCGGTGAACAAGGTGCCTGTCGCCGCGTAAGCTAGGCGCTCCGCCTGATCGACGTTCTGAGAATCCGGCCCTAGCTGACCGTCAACGCATAGCATGGCGATTCCGTGAACCAAGGCCCAGGCGCTGATGCCAACCGCTCGGGAATCTTCGTCGCGTACCGCCCGGACCTCCTGCGAACGCTCGACCAACCCCTGGACCACGGCGAATGCTGCGTCGGCGGCGGCCTGTAGATCTGGATGCGCCTCCATGTCACTGACCTGCGGGCCGAACATCACGCGGAACAGGTTCGGATTCTTAACCGCGAAGACGACATAAGCGACCCCTGACTCACGAAATTGGGCGCGCGGGTCATCGGGGTGTCGGGCGGTGCGCTCGAGCATCTCGCGCTGCAAGCCGCGGAAGCCCTCCTCCGCCACGGCGGCGATCAAGGCGGCCTTATCCGCGAAGTGGTGGTAGGGTGCCATGTGGCTGACCCTGGCCTGACTGGCCACGGCGCGCAGGGTGAGGGCCGCCACACCGCGGCGCCGCACGATGTCGAGGGCGGCATCGAGCAGTGCCTGGCGCAGATCGCCATGGTGGTAAGTCTTGCGTCGCTTGGAGTGGCGAGGCGGCATCGTGGCTGACCAATCTTGACAACGTAAAGATGGGGCGCTATCTATACAGCGTAAAGATTAAGCTCGGTTCGCCGTCGGCGCAAGCCGTTTCCTCATGTGCCGCCAGCCCGGTTGAACGCAGGCCGACTCTGTTGTTCCGGAGCGAGCCAGCACCTATGATTTTGAGCAAAGCGAAAATGAGCGAGTCACCGAAAGATCTCTCGCGGCTGCGCATCGACCGGGACCGGCCGCCGCCGGCTGTGAATCGAGCCTTGCGGCGTAACCTTCTGTTTGCCGTTGGCGCGCTCGCGCTGACGACAGCGCTCTTCTTACTGCTGCGGGGTCAGGCAGACCCGACCGTCCAGGTTGCCGCTGCCGAGCTGATTGGCGGCGGCGTCGGCTCGACCGGGATCACCGCCAACGGCTACGTCGTGGCGCGCACGAAAGCCTCCGTCTCTTCGAAGATCACCGGACGCCTGGAGTACCTGGGTGTGGAAGAAGGCTCCGTCGTCAGGAAGGGTGAGATCATCGCGCGTCTGGAGAGCGACGACTATGCGGCGGCACTGGCCCAGCGCCAGGCCGAACGGGCGACGGCGCGGGCAGGGTATCGCGAGGCGGAGGCGGAGCGCGACCAGCTGCGCCGTGATGTGGAACGGGCCGACGATCTGCTGGATCGCGGCCTGATCTCCGATCAGGAGGCGGAGCAGTTGGAATCGCGACTGACCACGGCGGAAGCCCGCCTGCGGCGCGTCGCGGCGCAGATCGAGGCAGCGGAGGCAGGTGTGGGTGTCGCGCAGGCCAACCTGGAGAACACGAAGATCCGGGCGCCGTTCTCGGGCACGGTATTACGGAAAGACGCTGAAGTGGGTGAGGTCGTGGCGCCCTCCGTGACGGGTGGGGGGCTGACGCGCGGTGCCGTGGTGACGATGGCGGACCTGGAGACGCTGGAGGTCGAGGTAGATGTAAACGAGGCCTACATCGCTCGCGTGCACCATGGCAGACCTGCACTGATCCAGCTGGACGCGTATCCAGACACGGCGTTTCGCGGAGCGGTCCGCCAAATCGTGCCGACGGCGGACCGGCAGAAAGCGACGGTGTTGGTGAAGGTGGGCATTGAGGAAAAGGATCCGCGAATACTCCCGGAGATGGCCGCGACGGTGGAGTTCCTCGAGGAGTCGGCCGCGGTCGAGGTCGCCGGCGCGCCGCGCGTGTTCGTGCCGGTAGCGGCCGTGCGGGATGAGGCGGGCCGCCAGGTGGTTCGGGTCGTTCGCGATGAGAGGATCGTGCAACTGCCGGTGGAGGCGGGTCCCGTGACCGGCGGACGGCGCGAGATCCGCAGTGGGTTATCTGGTGGTGAGCTGGTAGTGGTTGAGGGTCCGGAGGGGCTGAAGGATGGCACCCGCGTGAATGTGATCCAGTAATAGGAACCTTGCTATGGCACTGCTCGAGATTCGCAACTTGTCGAAGGTCTATCAGCGGGACAGCCAGGCTATCCCGGTGTTCGAAGCGATCAATCTGGACATCGTCGCCGGCGAATTCCTGGTTCTCATGGGGCCGTCGGGGAGTGGCAAGACAACGCTACTCAATCTGATCGCCGGGTTGGATCGCCCGACTACCGGCCAGATCAGCGTGAGCGGCGAGGACGTGACGGAGATGACGAACCGGCGTTTGGCCGCGTGGCGCTCCCGTCACGTGGGTTTCATCTTCCAGCTTTACAATTTGCTGCCCGTACTCACCGCGTATCAGAACGTGGAGTTGCCGCTGCTGCTCACTCCGCTTTCAAAGCGAGAGCGGCGCGAGCACGTTGAGGCGGCGCTGGAGATCGTCGGCCTGTCGGATCGCGGCAATCACTTTCCACGCCAGCTTTCCGGAGGGCAAGAACAACGCGTGGCGATCGCCCGCGCCGTCGTCAGCGACCCGACGCTGATCCTGGCCGACGAGCCGACCGGCGACCTGGACGCCAAGTCCGCCGACGAGATTCTGACGCTGATGCAGCGGCTGAACGGTGAGTTCCAAAAGACCATCCTTCTGGTAACCCATGACCAGCGGGCTGCCGAGCGCGGTCACGCGATCATGCACCTCGATAAGGGGGTGTTGACGCGATGAAATACGTAAAGCTGGTCTGGGCGAATCTCACCCGCAGCAAGCGACGCACGATCTTGACCACGCTCAGCGTCGCCGCGGCGCTATTCCTTTTCGTCAGCCTTCGCTCGGTGATCACCACGTTGGAGGACGCGAAGCAGGTGGGTAGCGAGTCGCGCATGGTGACGCGAAACTCGATCTCCATCGTCTTCCCGTTGCCCGAGGCGTATTACACCTGGCTGAGCGCCGTACCCGGCGTGACCAGTGTCTCGTGGGCTTGCTGGTTCGGTGGCATCTACCAGGATCCCAAGAACTTCTTCCCCCAGTTCGCCATCAAGGCGGACAGCTACCTGCCCATGTACCCGGAGATGGTGATCCCGGAGGACCAGCGTGGGCAGTTCATGGCCGAGCGCACGGCGGCGCTGGTTGGGAAGGGCCTGATGGAACGATTCGGCTGGAGGCTGGGACAGAACATCCAGTTGCGCAGCAGCATCTACGTGCCAGAGCAGACGTGGCCCTTCACGATCCGAGCGGTCTACACGCCGACGGATCCCAGTTTTGGCGACGAACTGATGTTCATCCACTACGAGTATCTCTACGAGAACTCCGGCCGCTGGGCGACGCCGGGTTGGTACGTGTTACAGCTCGATGATCCTGCGCGGGCCGCCTCGGTCGCGACGGTTATCGATGAGCATTACAAGAACTCGGGCGCGTCCACACGCACGGAAACCGAGCGTGCCTTTCAGACCAGCTTCATCACCATGTACGGCAATGTGGGCTTCCTGCTCAACGCCATCGGCATGGCCGTCTTCTTTGCCATCCTGCTGGTCGCTGCCAATACGATGATGATGGCGGCACGCGAGCGGACCAGCGAAGTTGCGGTCCTCAAAACCCTCGGGTTCAGCGACCGGCTCCTGGTCGGCCTGGTGCTGGCCGAGGCGGCCGTGATCACCGTAACCGGCGGCTTGATCGGTGTTTTTGGGGCAAAGCTGATTTTCGAAGGCACGGAGTTCCAGGGCGCCGGCTTCTTACCGGGGTTTGAAGTGAAATGGGGTACCGCCGTGATCGGCCTGCTGATCGCGGTTCTGCTCGGCGTCGTCAGTGGTCTCGTTCCAGCCTGGCAGGCGGCGCGGCTACCGGTGGCGCATACGCTGCGGCGCGTGGCCTGAAGAGGCGATTATGAAGATCCCCTTGATCTACAATCTGCGAAGCCTCAGGCAGCGACCGATCTCGACCCTGACTACGGCTCTGGGCATGGGGCTGGTCGTGCTGGTGTTCATCGCGATGTCCGCGCTGTCCCGGGGCTTCCGTGCCGCACTGACCGAGACCGGGTCAGGCGACAACGTGATCGTTCTGCGCACCGGCGCCGACAGCGAGCTGACTAGTGGGCTGGGGCGGCAGACGGCCAGCACGATCACGTCGATGCCGTTCGTTGCCCGGGGAGCTGATGGGCGCCCGCTGGCCAGTCCCGAGGTCTACGTGCTGGTTAGCTTGCAGCGCTTGAGCAGCGGCGAGGCGCTGGTCGTGGCGCGGGGCATAAACCCGGAAGCGTTCCAGGTTAGAAAGAACGTCAGCATAATCGCGGGCCGGATGATCAGGCCGGGCACGTCCGAGATCCTCATCGGCAAGAGTATCGTCGACCGGTTCGCCAACACTGGGATCGGCCAGACGATCTCGCTGGCGAATCGTGACTGGACCGTCGTCGGCCACTTCGCTGCGGACGGTTCCTCCTTCGAGTCGGAGATCTGGGGCGAAAACGAGCAGTTCATGCCGGCCTTCCGCGGTGAAGTCTTTCAATCTCTGACTTTCCGGCTGAAGGACCCCGCCGCTTTCGAGTCGGTCAGACAGACGCTGGCGGACGATCCACGCTTGCCCGTCGATGCCCATCGCGAGTACGACTTCTATGCCAACCAGTCCTTCCAGTTGACGCAGATCATAAACATCGCTGCGATCTTCGTGGCCGGGATCATGGCGGTCGGCGCGATCTTCGGCGCGATCAACACCATGTATGCGGCGGTCGGTGCCCGGGCGCCTGAGATCGCGGTGCTGCTAACGTTGGGGTTCCGGCCGGCTAGTGTCCTGTTCTCTTTCCTGTTCGAGGCGCTGGTCATCGCCTTTCTCGGAGGCTTGATAGGTGGCCTGTTCTCGTTGCCGCTGAACGGCATCATGACCAGTACGACCAACTGGCAATCGATGAGCGAAGTCGCGTTCGCCTTTCGTGTGACCCCGGACCTGCTTTTGCGCGGGGTGGTCTTCGCACTCGTGATGGGATTTATCGGAGGCTTCTTCCCCGCACGGCGCGCGGCACGACAACCGGTCGTCGAGGTCGCTCGCCAGATCTGATCAAGCGCGGCTCGCGAATAAAGAACCTCCTGGCGGGTATATCAAGATGAAAGCCACACTCGCCAGGAGGATTTCTATGCCGGGGTCTCGCAGGGTTTATCTACCGTCTTGGGTGGCTTGGCTTGCCCAGTCGGTCGTCCTGCCGTTCTGGATATGGCTCAGCTATGCGGCCGGCCTCACCGACTCCAATCACGCCACGATCGGCTTTGGTGATTGGCTCATCTCCAGCTACGTTCTCGCTGTGCTCTCGCTCTACCTTTTCTTGATGGGATACCGAAAGATCCCAGCGTTCCTCGCTCCGCTTAACGAATAGACTCACCAAGCTTCGTGGCGAATCACGTACCGCTTACTGTGATCGTCCCGTTTCCCACACTCAAATCGATAGTGCCGCGGCCAGCGCTCAGTGTTCCGGTCAGGGTTGTCGCTGTGCGGATCTCATTCTGTAGAGCGAGGCCGAAGGTATCGATGTCGCCGGTCCCAATGCTTGCCGATAGCTGCGCCGATGTCGTGTCTGGGATAACCAGCTCGATCTCGCCATTGCCCACGGCGATGTCGATCGTGCCGTCGAGTGGAAGTGTCGCTTCGCACTGCACTTCGCCGTTTCCCTGATCGGCGAAGATGTTAGCGCTGATTCGCGACAGGATGATCGTGCCGTTCGCGTTAATTACGCTGACCGTATTGTCCATGTCATCGACCGTGATCGTGCCGTTGGCATTCACGATGTTGGTCTCGAAGTCGCTTGGCACCGTGAGCTGATAATCGACCTGGTAGTTCCGGCCTCCGGAACTGGCCGGTTGAATCGTCCACACCGCGACCTCATCGGCATCCGACTCGACCCGCACCTCCAGATCCGGGAGGTGTTCCTCTGCGTCTGCAAGGCTTTCCGAGCGGACGGACCGGGTCCCGCTGACGCGGACGGAATCCGTCGCTGCGACCCCAGTCACGACAATCAGGCTGTTGATTCCGGTCAGTCGGATCCGGGTTTGACTGGTCAGTTCCACGGCTAATGAGAATGGTTCTTCGGCCTTGAAGGCGTTGCTGCCGAGGATGTCGTCGTCACACCCCATAATGCCCGGGACGGCGGCGCCGATGAGCGCGATCAAAGCGATCTGGCCGGATCTGCCCGATAGACTGCGCATGGCGGGTTCTCCTAATGGCTTGCGACGAGGGCGAACACGAAGCTTCGCGCGAGAGGGCCGGGGGCGGGCCCGCTAGTTGTGCGGGCCGTTTCATCGCCCTACGGGCCGGCGCAGCTGCTTGTGTCAGTTGAATAATCCGGGCGCCGGCGTGTAAGTAATAGTGAGAGGCGGGTCGGCCGAATCGCCCGCAGCCTAGCGCGTCTGGACAGCGATTGCCGTTGGTCACGGCAACGCAATAGAATCGGAACGGTGAAGAGCGGTCGAGCTGGGAGGTTCACATGTCACGAACCCGCACCATCTACCTGCCCGCGTGGGTACCCTGGTTCGCACTGCTCTTCATCGCCCCCACCTGGCTGTGGATCAGCTATCGGGTGTTCTTCACAACGGCGGGTCGTGCCGATCTTGGCATCGGTGGCTGGATCATCATGACCTTCATTATGGTAGTGATCCAGGTCGTGCTTTTCCTGATGGGCTACCGCAAGTTGTCAGCGTACGTCATTCAGGACCATACCGAAAACAACGACTGACCCAGGAGGGGAAGGGCTGAGGCGTGCGGATCGTCGGAGGGGATTGGGCCGGCAAGGAGCTGGTTTCCCCGGGGGGTCGGGTGCGGCCCACCTCGGAAGCTGTCAGGGATGCCTGGCTCGCCTGGCTGGCCGCCGATCTTCCCGAAGCCCGGGTGCTGGATCTCTTCGCCGGCACGGGTGCTCTGGGACTTGAAGCCCTGTCGAGAGGCGCAGCCACGGTGGACTTCGTGGAGAACGGGCCGTCGGCCCTCCACTCGCTGAAGGCCAACCGGGCGCGGCTCCGGGTGCAGAAGCGGACCCGCCTCTTCAAGCGGGATGCCATTCACTACGCGGAAGCGCTCGGCCCTGGGGCCTACGACCTCACCTTGGCGGATCCTCCCTACACCTCGAACGCCGGAGCGCGACTGGTGCGGCATTGGCTGGAGGTGCCCTTCTCCCGGGTGTTGGCGGTGGAGCACGCGGCGGACCGGGATCTTCCGGGGAAGGGAAGCAAAAGGGTGTTCGGCGACATCGCCGTCTCGGTGTACCGGAGGCCGGAGGGCTGCCGCGCGGGAAGCGTCGGCAGCCCCAGGCGCTAGAGCTGAGAGTCAGTTGGTGGCCGACGGTTTGGGGTTACCGTCAGCGTCGATCTCTTGAACGGGCCCGAAGTTCAGCTCTCGGATGCCCGCCTCGATCTTTTGTTTGTCGCCGATCACCACCCAGATGATGCGGTCCGGGTATAGCGTCTTATTGGCAGCTGCCTGCACCTGGCCGAGTCCCAGCGACCGGATCTTCTCTGTGTAGGTGTTGAAGTAGTCGTCGGGGTAGCCGAAGCGCACGATGTCACCGATCGAGTTCATCACGGCGCCATTCGTTTCCCAAGAGCCCGGCAGCGTCAGGGTCCGAGACTTGACCGCCCGGTCCAACTCGTCCGCCGTCGCCGGGCGCTCGCCGACGATGCCGCGCAGCTCGTTGGCGATCTCGACCATAGACTCCTTCGTCTTGTCGGTCTGCACTGGCGCGTAGACGATGAAGGGGCGCTGGCCCCGGGCATCCCAAAAGATGCTGCCGGCGCCGTAAGACCAGTGCTTGTCTTCCCGCAGGTTCATGTTGACGCGAGCCGTGAAGTCACCCCCAAGGATGGTGTTCATCGTCTCAATGGCGACTTCGTCGGGATTTGCCTTGGGCGGCGCAACATGTCCTGCGAGGATGACCGACTGGATGGCGCCGGGCTTGTCGACGATGTAGATCTCGGAGCCGGATTTCTGGCCGACCTGTGCCAGGTTCTTCGCCGGCACCGTGCCAGGTTTCCAGTCGCGGAACAGGCGCTCCAGTTTGGGCTTGATCTCGGCCAACGTCGTGGCGCCCACCACGATCAGTTTCGCATTGTCCGGCTTGAACCAGGTGCGATGGAATTCCTGCAGGTTCTCTCGGGCCAGGCGCTCGATCGATGCCTCCGTACCGGAGCCAGTCAGCGGGACCCCGTACGCATGATCCTTACCGTAAAGAATGCCGGGCATCACGCGTAACGCCATGCCGATGGGCTGTGCCTTCTCCTGTCGGATCTGCGCCAGCCGCTGCTTCTTCAGTCGCTGGAAGTCGGCTTCCGGGAAAGCCGGGTTCAAGATCACGTCGGCGAAGATGTCGAGGGAGGCGTCCAGCCTACCCTTAAGGGCAGACAGAGTAACGACGCACTGGTCGAGGTTCGAGCCGGTGCCGAGGTTAGCGCCCAGCAGTGCCAGCTCCTCGCTGACCTGCAAAGCGGTCCGCCGCTTCGTCCCCTCGTCGAGCATCGACATGGCCAGACTGGCCGTTCCGGGGATCCCTCCCTGGTCAGCCGCGTAACCGGCGTCGACCAGCAGTTGGATGTTGACGAGTGGTACGGCGTCGCGCTGGGCGAGGATAATCTCGAGGCCGTTGGACAGGGTGGTGCGCTGCAGTTCCGGGAAACGTGCCACGGGCGGCGCTCCCGGCTCGGGCAACATCGAGCGGTCAACGCCGGAGGCCAGTGTCTGGTACTCGGGGAACGGGTGAACCTCGAGGACATAGACGCCGTCGGAAAGCCAGCGCTGGGCGGCGCTCTGCAGGTCCGCCGCCGTAGCGTTGGCCACGCGTTCGCGGGTCTTCATATAGAAGTCGGGGCTGCCGCCATAGACTTCGTTCTGAGCCAACACATCGGACTTGCCGCCGAAGCCACCGATCCGCTCGACTCCGCGGACAAAGCTGGCCCGGTTCTGCGTCTTGACGCGCTGTAGCTCTTCGGGCGTCGGCCCCTGCTTGAGGAAGCGCTGCAACTCTTCATCGAGGGCACGCTCGACGTCTGGGAGGTCGACGCCGGGGCGGGCGGTTCCCCAGATCATTATTTGGCTTCCGATCTCGCGCCCGTCGATAAAGGCGACGACGTCCGTGGCGATCTGGTCGTCGTAGACCAGGCGCTTGTAGAAGCGTGATGTCTTGCCGGAGGCCAGCACATCGGTCACGAGGTCGAGGTAGGTGGCGTCCGCACTGCTCCACTCTGGTACGTTCCAGACCTTATACACACGCGCCTGGGGCACCCGGTCCTGCATGCTCTGTCGGTGTTCACCGCTGCGTTTGGCGATCCACGTCTGATGCTTGGTCACCGGCGGCCCTGAAGGAATATCGCCGAAGTGCTTCTCGACTTTCTGTTTCGCGGTCTGCGCATCGATATCACCGGCGATGACGATGACCGCGTTGGCGGCGCCGTAGTAGGTCTTGAACCATTCATGCACGTCGTCGAGCGAGGCGGCGTCCAAATCTTCCATCGAGCCGATCACGCTCCACGAGTAGGGGTGGCCACTTGGGTAAGTGTTCTCGGCCATCGTGATCCAGGCGCGACCGTAAGGCTGATTCTCTCCCTGCCGCTTCTCGTTCTGAACGACACCGCGCTGCTCGTCCAGCTTCTCCTGGCCGATGGCGCCCAGCAGGTGCCCCATGCGGTCCGATTCCATCCACAACACGACATCCAGCGCCGAGGTCGGCACGTTCTGGAAATAGTTGGTGCGGTCCTCATTGGTCGTGCCGTTGAGGTCGGTGGCGCCCAGCGGCTCGAGGACCTTGAAGTAGTCGTCGTTGTAATTCTCGCTGCCGTTGAACATCAGGTGCTCGAACAAGTGGGCGAACCCGGTGCGTCCGAGCTTCTCGTTCTTGGAGCCCACATGATACCAAACGTTGACCGCCACGATGGGTGCCTTGTGATCTTCGTGGACGATTAGAGTCAGTCCGTTGTCCAACACGAACTTCTCGTAGCTGATCTCAATCTCCTCTTGGGCCTGCGCTAACGGCACAGCTGCCGCCAGTTGGGCGGCCATCAACACTCCAGCCAGAACCCAGATTCTTGATGCCTTCCTCATTGCCGTTCTCCTGCGGTTGACGGGTAGAATATCGACGAATTGGGGTCGCGGGGCCGGTCTCAGCCTCAGCTCCTACTACGAATTCCCTGCGCCACGGTTTCCTTAGGGGTCTTGATCGGTGGGAATAGTCGGTCGGGGCTCGCGCAACCGCAAGACGCAGGGTCTAGGTCAATTGACAATCGTTGCCCGGGGTCCTATAACCCGGAGGCCTAAATATCGCGAACGTCTTGATTCAAATGGATTCGGTCGGTAGCCGCCCGGCTACCGTCTAAGGCAACCGTACTGGCCTCAGCCGACCGTAGCAGTGGCGGCTCGTTAACTCGAGACAACCGCTGTTGCCCGAAAGGAGGAAAGGGAGACTGATGAATCGCAACACGCCCATTAGCATGAAGCTCGCGGGATCGGCGGCAGGGCTACTCGTCTGCGTCGTCGCAGTCACCGCCTGCCCGCCCACTCCGCCGCCCGAGCCGACACCGGTTGAGCGCGGAAGGGAGATCTTCTTCAACGAGACGTTCAACGGGAATGGACGCACGTGTGCCACGTGCCACCGTGAAGAGGATAATTTCGGACTTTCGCCGGCATTCATCGCCACGCTGCCGCCCAGCGACCCGCTGTTCGTGGCGGAGACGAATCCGGACCTGGCAGAGAATTTCGAGAATCCGCGGCTGATGCGAGGCTTCGGTCTGATCGTCGAGAATCAGGACGGGTTCGATGACCTGGAAAACAACTTCAATATGCGCGGGATCCCTCACACGCTGGCCCTGCGAACGTCGGTGGACAGCCGCGACGGCCCACAGACCGGCTGGTCAGGCGACGGGTCGCCGGGCGATGGTAGCGTGCGGGCATTCTCGACCGGCGCGGTCATTCAGCATTATCCGCTGACGACCAACCGTATTCCCGGGGTCGATTTCCGGCTGCCGACCGATCAGGAGCTGGATGACCTGGAGGCGTTCATGCTGTCGCTAGGACGGCAGGAAGACTTGCAGCTGCCGCTGCCCCTCAAGGGAGCCGCAGCCCGGCGGGGTCAGGAACTGTTCAATGACGTCAACGGCGGAAAATGCTTCGGCTGCCACAACAACGCCGGTGCCAACGCCAACCCGGGTGTCTTCGGCGAAGGAGCAGGGAACCTGAACTTCAACACCGGGGTCGAGGACCTGCCGGACCAGCCGCAGGATGGCATTGGTGAGAAAGTGCCACCGGACGATGGTCGGGGGACGCCAGGAAACGGTGAGTTCAACACGCCGCCGCTGGTCGAAGCCGCTGATACGCCACCTTTCTTCCACAACAACTCGGTGGCAACCCTCGAGGGGGCGATTGCGTTCTATAATGGGGATTCGTTCAGGAATTCTCCGGCCGGTCAGCTGTTAAGATCGGCGACCGGAAGCGACATAAACCTCGATGCCACGCAGGTCGAGGCGGTCGGAGCTTTTATGCGCGTCATCAACGCACTCGAAAACATCCGGACGAGCACGGCGTTGCTCAACAGAGCGCTGGAGACCGACCGGCAGAAAGATTACGATAGGCTACGCTTCGCCAACGAGGAAACGGACGATGCGATCATGGTCTTGAGTGATGCCGGGCTGCATTTCGAGGCCGTTCGGCACCTGCGTGAGGCGCGAAACCTGACCAGGCGCGCGGCAGACAATGCCTCGCCGGGTACGGCCCGCGACGCAATCGCCGCTCTCCAACGGGCGCGGAACGAATTGATCGAGTCGCAGTAGAAAAGGTGGTGACTATGAAAAATGCACTAAGCGGTACGGCCATGTTGCTTGCCTTGCTTTGCTGGGCCCCGAGTGCCTTTGGCCAGAAGCTGACCGAGCGCTACATCCCGGTCGGTGAATCGCCGGGTATCTCCGGCAAGTACTCGTACCAGGGCGAGATCAAGGCCGTCGACACCGAGAACCGGACGCTAACCGTCGAGGGACCGGAAGGTAGACGGACGATCAAGGTGACGGACCGGACCAACATCTGGCTGGATCGGTCGCAGCAGCGCCAGACCAACATATCGGGCACAATGGCGGACCTGCAGCCGGGTCGCAGGGTTGAGGTCAAGTACGTCGACTACAAGACTCCCGACACGGCCGACTGGATAAAGGTAGTGGCAACTGGAAGCGGGTGACTTCGCCGCTACGCCGTCAGCGAGCTAACAAGATGATCGAGCGGTCCGGGGGTTGACCTCCCGGGCCGCGCTCGTATTGGGAGCCGCACGAAAACGGGACCGGTTACGGCTTGGAACCAGAAGAACTGAGAGGGAACCCAAGAGTCTAACCGGGGTAATCTTGGTTACAAAAGGCCGCACGACGGATCAAACCTTGCGTAAGAGGCCGTCGGGGCGGTAGATTTTGGCTGGATTTAAAGCCCGCCCTCGTGGCGGGTTTCTGCTGGTTGGCCCGCTGACCATCCCCCCTCCTTGGCCAGTCCGACCACGGTGCACCCGTCGCACCCCATTTTTGGGATTTGTGACCTTGGCAAGACATAACGGTTCTTTTGGCATCTCGGTGCTTGACGAGCGGCTGGGCGGTCCGCTGCCGGGCGGAATGCATGCCTTGATAGGCGGTCCTGGCACCGGTAAGACGGTAGCCGCGCTGCAGTTTTTGATGGAGGGCATCCGGGAAGGTGGCCGGGTCGCCATGTTGATCCAGGCGCGGCCGGAGGACGTCATCGATCTGGCGCGGGCGATGGGTATGGATCCTGACACGCATTTGCGGTCGGGGTCTTGGGTGATGCTGGGATATCAGTCGGGATTTCGCGATCGCTATCGCCGCATGATCGAGCTTGAGGATGCGTTTGGCGAACTGCGGACTTTTCTTGAGGAGGATGAGGCGCCCAACCGGTTGGTGATCGACACCTGTGGTCCGCTGGTCGAATCGCGGGAGTCGGGTGAGGCGGCAGAGTTGTTGATTGAGTTGCTCGGCGAGCTGCAGAGCACATCGCTGCTGACATTCGCGGCCGAGAACCCCGGTGATCTGGACGACGGCTTCGATTTCATTTCGCAGCGTGCGGCGCTCATCCTGCACCTGGCCATGCGAGAGACCGGCCGCCGCGAGATGGTGGTCAGAAAGACATTGGGTCCGCTTGAGTCGACAGGCCCGATTACTTTCGATATCCGCGAGGGGCACGGGATCGTCCCGCCGGTCGCCGTCGCACGCAAGCGAAGCAGCGACCTGTCTCCTGAGGTGCAGCGCCGTGTCCTGCTCCTGGACGTCCCCGGCGACATGCCGGACGAGTTGCGACTTTGGCTCAGCGAGGCTTTCGACCTGGTCTACACTAAAGACCCCGTCGAGGCCTTCCCCGAATTGGCGCAGCGCGAGTTTGGCGTCGTCGCCGTCCATATCGACCGTCGCACCGTAAGTCGCGGGCTGCATGTGATGCACCAGATGCGCCGGGCAGCGCGGCGCCCACCCATCCTGCTGTTCTCACCCGTCGACGTGCGTGCCAGCGATCGAGCGCAGGCTCTGCGCGCGGGCGCAGACGACTTCGTCTCCGGCGGCATCCATCCCGACGAGCTGGCATCCCGGATCGCCGCCTTGCTGCGCCGCGGCCGTCCCGAGATGGATGAGGAAGACGTGGCGAAAAACGGGTCGGTGAAACCCGTGGTTCCCGAGAAGACTGAGGTTCGCGAAATCGTTCGCGAGCAGCTTAACACACCGGGCGCCGGGATCTTCTCTCTGGTCGTGTTCAGACCGAAAGGTGGCCGAGGTCTGCATGCGCTGGCCAATCATGTCACTGATCAGATGCGACAGGAGACTGGTGACCGGGTCAGCGTGTTCGACCACCAGGTGCACGTGTATCTGCACGGAGCCCTGGCCAGCCACGCCCAGCGTTTCCTCCAACGCGTAAAGAAGGAGCCGTTCACAGATGTCGCGACTGACGTCTATACGGCGCCCATCGACCGCCAACGCCTCATGGAGGTGATCGAGCAATAAATGGCTGAAACGCCCCGTTTGCGCTATTGGGGGCGGTACGCAGCAGTCGCGACGGTGACGCTGGGTCTGCTCTTCATGTTCATCTTCGGGTTCCTGCCCCAGCGATTCCTGTTGGAGCTGGACTTCACGGAGAGTGATTTCGCGTATCCGGTCATCAACCCGCCTCTGCCGCTTCCGCCTACGCCACCGCCGCTGGCCGTGCAGCGGCCGACGGCGCGGGGTCCGGCCGAGCGTTTCTGGGGCGAATACCTGCCACTTGCACGCGCCGGCGATTATGAAGCGGCGCTTCAGCTTTTGGGGGATTACCTGGCGCTTTATCCTGACGACCTCGGCGCTCAGCTCGAGTACGCGCGCACCCTTTGGCGAGCCGGCCAGCTGGAGGCGGCAGCCGCCGCTTACCGAAAAGCGCTGGCAAGCGGCGCCGATCCGGAGGCGCGGCGCGAACTGGCGCGCCTCTACGTGGCCGCACACGACTGGGATCGAGCGCTGGCTCTGTACGAGGCGTTGGTGTCTGCCCGGCCGCGCGATCCCGAGCTGCTGCGGGAGTTTGCCGAGGTGGCGACATGGGCCGAACGGTACGACCGGGCGATCCAGGTCTACTCCCGGCTGGTCGAGCTGAATCCCCGGGAAGCGGAGCTACGCCTGCAATGGGCGCGGGTCCTGTATTGGTCGGGGCAGCCCGAGCGAGCGGCGCAGGTGCTAGAAGGATTGCCGACCGGCTTTGCAAAGACGGCCGTCGACTCACTGCTGGCAGCGATCGCCGTTGCTCTGCCACCCCCGGATGCGGAAATCATCAGCCCGCTGGAAGAGGCGCGCGAGCTGGCGATGGAGAGCGAAGGCGACTCAGCCCTTGCCGTCTATCGGCGGCTTCTGAGAGAGGACCCTGGCGCGCATCACCTCTTGCTGGAGATCGCTGGCGTTTTCGAGTACCGTGCCAACGCTCCCGACAGCGCCGCCTATTATCTGAGAACCTACTTGGGCCTGTACCCCGATGCGCATGACGTGCGTCTGCGCCTCGCCCGGCTGATGATCTGGTCGGGCGACCTGGATGCGGCGGAAGCCGAGCTGCAGATCTACGTGCGGGGACGGCCGGACGGCGCCGAGGGTTGGGCACTGCTGGGCGATATCCATCGTTGGCGCGGCGAGCGCCGGGCTGCATCGCGGGCTTACCGGCGGGCCTTGCAGATCGATCCCGGCGAACCCCGAGCGACCCAGGGGCTGGCGACCCTGAGCGCGCAGCTCGATGCGCAGTTGGCGCAGCGCGGCAATATCGGACCAGCGGGTGGCTTCGACTATTTCGCAGATTCTGAGGAATTCACCCAGACGCGTCTACGGGGTTCTTGGTTGCTGGGCTCGCCGCGCACCCGGGGCGGTGTGGACGTGGAGCTCGAGTCGCTGACCGGGCTTGACCCGGCGGGCGGTGATTCTGTTCTCTCCGCGGTTAGCGTGCAGGCAACGGCAGAGCGCTGGTTGGCGGATGGAGCGGTCCAGGCGACGGCGGCGGCCGGTGCCTGGATCCCGGACGGTGGCGTCTCGGCGGAACCGATTGTGCGGATTGCGCTATCCGCACCGGAGCTGGGTGGTGGTGCTTACACGCTGGAGTATCGCCATGGACCCGCTCACCTGGAGACGGCGACACTGGAGGCCGCGCTGGCCGGGTTGAGTGTCGACGTCGCGAGACTTCAGCATTACCGACCTCTGGCACCGCGTTGGGATCTGCTAGCAGGGGCACGCGTCGCACGCATCGCAGGGTTCGAGGATGCCAATCTGCGGGGCGATGCATCGCTTGGCATTTTCTTCAAACCGGACGCGCAGTGGGTCGTGGGCTATGACGGGCGTCTGCTGGCGTTCCGCGATGCGGCTCCCAACCCGGGACAGCGACTTTACTGGGACCCGAAATGGGCGTGGGAGAACAGCCTGTTGCTGGGCTGGCAAGGCTCGCTTGGGCCGGACTGGGAGCTCGAGGCACGCCTCAGCCCCGGATTCGCCTGGCTCGAGGAGCGGGGGCTGGATCCGGCAGTCGCTTTCCTGTTCGGAGCGCAGCTGGGGTTCCGCTACAACGCTAACCCCTGGATTCTGGAGGGACGTACGTCGTTTAACCAGAGTCGTGCCGGCGGTTACCGGGCCCTTCGCTTGGAGCTCGGCGTGAGCCGAAGGTTCGGCGGGTGAGCCATGGATAGCAGCCATTTGCGCAGACGACCCTTGTTGTTCCTGGTGGCGGCTTTCATCGTCGTCGCCATCGGGGCGTTGCTCATGGTCTGGGCGGCGCGCGCCCCGATGGAGGTCCAGAGCATCGTGGTGCGGGCCTCGGTGGTTACACTGCTGCTCTTCCTGATCATCCTGGTCGCGCGCTACTTCACGCTTCTCTGGTTCGGCTACCTGCACCACCTGGAGACGGGTGAAGACACGGCGCCAGAAGGGGCGGAGTATCCGCCGGTTTCGCTGCTAGTGCCCGCATACAACGAGGGCAAAGTCATCGTATCGGCAGTGGAGAGCCTGGTCAGGCTCGACTATCCAAAGTTCGAGATCATCGTGATCGACGACGGCTCGAGCGACGATACGCTGTTTCACGCGTCCCGGATGGTCGGTGATTACGGGCCTTGCCGCGTACGCGTCACGACGAAGCGCAACGGTGGTAAGGCGAGCGCGCTGAACGCGGGCCTGGCGATGGCTGAGTATCCCTATGTGCTTTGCATGGATGCCGACTCGAGGATGGAGCCGCAGACGATCAAGGCGGCGATCGTTCATTTTCGCGACCCATCGGTCGGCGCTGTTGCCGGCAACGTCAAGGTCGTCAACCGGCGGAACCTTTGGACCCGGCTACAGGCGCTGGAGTATATCGAGGGGCTGAACATGGCGCGCCGGGCCCAAGGCTTCTTGAACGCCGTCAACATTGTGCCCGGACCAGTCGGGTTGTTCCGGCGTGATTTGCTGATCGCTCTGGGCGGCTACGATCTGGATACGTTTGCCGAGGATGCGGACCTGACGCTGAAGATCCTCACCTCAGGTTGGCGGATCCACTACGAACCGCGCGCAGTGGCGTGGACCGAGGCGCCGGAGAAACTCATCGACCTCATTCAGCAGCGCTATCGCTGGACGCGCGGAATTCTCCAGGCGATGGGGAAACACAAGAAGACGCTGTTCTTCCCCGTGCCGGATGTGCCGCTCTGGCTGTCGTTGATGCAGATGGGTTTCGAGGCGTTCGTCTGGCCGGCGATGAACGTTTATGGCCACCTGTTCTTCGCCTATGTCGCGCTGGTGTTCGGGATGGGCGAAATGTTGCTGGCCTGGTGGATCCTGCTGACACTTCTGGACCTGGTGGCCGCTTTGGCGACCGTCGGAATGGAAGAGGAGCAGTTGTACTTGGTGCCTTACGCGATCATCTATCGTTTCTTCTTCATACTGTTGATCGACGTGGTCAAGCTCTGCGCGACTTTGGAAGAAGCGCTGAACTTGCGGATGACGTGGGGGAAACTGGAGAGGGTAGGTCGCATATGAGTATCGTCCAGATCATGGTCACGATTATCATCGTGACAATACTGATTACGGTCATCCTGGGTGTGGCATCCTACGGTGCCTACTGGTTGCGCCGTAGCCGCCGCCCGGTAGAGCCTGAGGAGTCGGAGGCCAAGCCTCGGTTCTTCTACCGTTACGTCCCGGACGGCGGAGGAGTGCGAGCCGAAATAGCGGCGAGCACCGAGACCGCCGAGCCGGTTGAAGACGAGCGGCCGGACCCACGAGCGGAGCTGTCAGAATTCGCACTAGGCGTGACAAGTGGCAAAGCGGTTCAAGCGGGCGTATGAGCCGCCCCGTGCCCGCACGCCAGGTGCGTGGGGCGGGGCCATTCTGCTTCTGGGGACGCTGGTCGCCGGACTCATGGGAGCAGCCGTGCTGCTTTGGCGCTCCATCGATATCGAGTCGGTGCTGGAGCCTGCGAACAAAGATGCCCCGGCAGTCGAGACGGTGTTGCCGGAGGTGGTCCTCGCCGACCCGACCGAGACGACTCCGTGGCGCGCTTACCTCTATGAGTCACGGCATACTGACGCATTCTTCCCCGACCAGATTTATTACGAGGGTCTGACCGCCCACTGGGACTCGCTACTCGGCGGTGTCGGTGCCAGCGTAGCGCGCCTGAATGGCGCTGCCGCCATCGATTCAATCCCGGGCCGTGAACTGTTGATCGTGCCCTCGGCCGTCTGCATGGATCCTGAAGAGCGCCGCGCGATTCGACGTCATGCCGAACGCGGCGGCCACCTCCTGGTCAGCTGGGCGCTTGGCGCCCGTGACGAGAATTGTGAGTGGGTCGGATATGACTTCCTGCGATCTGTGTCGAGTGCAGAGGCCGCCGGGACTATGGAGGAGCGCTCACCGACTTATCTGGCCGTTCAACACGGCAGCGTGATTGCCGCGGGCCTTCCGCCGGGCGCGCGAGTAGAGGTCAAGAAGGAGCCGTGGATCACGCTGCGGGATGCCACGCCCAGTGTCTTCTGGTCCGACCGCGTGCTGAATCCGTTGGCCGCTCCTGGGGGTGGTGCTGCGGGTGCGGCGACCGCAAGCACGAATCCGGCAGGTGGCCGGTTCGTTTGGTTTGGCTATCGGCTCGACGTGGGGGCAAGTGAACGCGACCAGCGATTGCTGGACCGGCTGGCTATCAATGCCGCTTTGTGGGCGGCCGGCCATATCGTGGCCGACCTCGATCCCTGGCCGAACGGCTATCGAGCGGCCATGACGGTGACCCAGGATGTAGAACACAGCTTCCGCAACAGTCAGCGGTTGGCGCGGCGGTTTGCCGCGATCGATGTCCCCGTGACCTTCTATGTCGTAACTCAGCTGGCGGCACAGAATCCTCAACTGGCGCCGTCGCTGCGTGCCGCCGGCGAAGTTGGCAGCCACAGCGCTGACCACCGGCAGATAGCCGGGCGCCGTTGGGGCACGCAGCTGACTGGCATGTGGAAGGCGCGAACGGATATCGCCGAATGGTCGGGAACATCGCCGCTCGGTCTGCGGCCGCCGCGTGAGCTCTACGATCGCTCCACTCTCGAAGCTTGGGGACGTTTGGGTGGGTCGTACCTGGCGGCATCCAATGATGCCCGCAGCGCAGCGCCGGAGATCTTCACCGTTCGGTCCGGCCCTATCGTCGTACTGCCGCGCGTCGTCGATGACGACTACACCGTCATGGTGACTCGCGGTAAGAATTCATCGGACGCGTTGCAGGCTGAGCTCGAGGCGTCACTCAAGAAGATCAGGTCACTGGGAGGGTTGCACCTGCTGACGCTTCACAGCCAGCTGATCAACAACAACCGCCGGATCGATGCCGTCGAGGCCGTGGTCAATTCGGCTGCTGCCGCCGCCGATGTGTGGATCGCGCGCGCTGTGGATGTCGCAGACTGGTGGCTGGAACGCTCGAAACTAGAACTGCGGGTGCAGGAGCGGGCTGACCGCAGCGCCGTCCTGACGATCGCCAACCACGGTGAACGGCCCGTATCGTCGGTCTGGGTTCATGTCTATCTGCCGGAAGCGCGCGAGACTTACGCCGCCCCGGAGATCGGGCAGACGGTCCTGGAATCACGCTTCGGTCCCTGGGGGCTGCGGATCAAAGTGCCCACGCTCGAGCCGAGCTCATCCCTCAGAATCCTTTTGCCCCGACTGTCCTCGAGCACGGAGCCTCAGTCCTCGATCAGTCCCTGAAAAGCCGGGTAGCTCCGCAGCGGGTCCCAGAAGTCATCGACCCGAAGGAGGTTGGCCGAGAAGGGGGACGGGATAGAGAGCAGCCGCTCGAGCTCTGAGATGGCGGCTTCGTTATCACCCACCATGACATAGATGCGAGCCAGATCGCGAAGCCGGTCGCTTCCCGTCATCGCGTCCCTCGCGATCGGCAACAACTCGACGCCACGTAATCCCTCGCTGATGGCCTGCTCCCGTTGCCCCTGACCGGCAAGGGCGATCCCTAACGCGCTGTGCGGCGCTGATTCCCCCGGACTCTCGTCGATCCTTGCCGAGAGAACGGCCGCGGCGGAATCGTAGTAGGCGCGGGCGTCATCTAGGTTGTCGTTTGCCCCGCTGACCGAGGCGCGTGCCAGGTAGTAGTAAGCCGAGTCGACGCCCGGCGTAGCGACGCTCAACTCCTCCAGCGGCCCGGCGTACCGCGCTCCAAAGACGTCAAGCAGAACCCAGGAAGCTTCACTCCCCACGAAAAGTTCACCAAGGCTGAAGCGAGCCGCGGCCTCCTCGATAATCCGCGCGGCCCGATCCACGTTACCGTCCCAGGCAAGGTAGAAATACGCCGCCCAGCGATAGTAGTAAGGGACATCCGGTGCGAGGGAGATGGCCCGGAGGAAATAGAGCTCCGCTTCAACGTAGCGCCGCAGGTAGAAGTAGTTCTGAGCCTGCCCGGTGACCCAGACCGTGTTTCGTGGGTCCAGCTCCAAGGCCCGTGCGGCATTGATCAGCGACCGGTCCCACTTGGCCTGGCGTCGCTGGATCCAGGCGATCAAGGCCAGCGCATCCGAGTTGCTGGGCTGGCGTCTTTGGACCATGACGTAGTGCTCGAGGGCCTGATCGAAATCGCGACGGCCATAATAGTGGTAGTCGCCCATCGCCATGTGTGCCTCCGCCAGGTCAGGTGCCAGCTGGAGGGCTTCCTCGACCGCCGCCCGGGCGCCCGGTAGGTCGCTGGTCCGTCCGAATTGGTGGTGGAGCCAGACGCGAGCGCGAGCCAGTGCGGCCCAGGCAACGGCCAGGCCGGGATCGAGCTCGAGGGCACGCTCGTACATCGCGACGGCGTTCCGTGTCTCGGTTTCCACGAAACGGCGGTCGTAGTAGCCGTTGCCGCGCAAGTAGTAGTCGTAGGCCTCCAGATTCTGGGTGGGTTGTGCAGCCAGAGTGCGACGCAACGGCTCGAGTAAGCGAATGTCCAGAGCCCGAGCGACGTTCTCGGCGATATCAGATTGCACAAGGAAGATGTCTGCCAGCACCTCGTCGTAACGGTCGGTCCAGATGTTGGTGTCATCCGAGACGCGAATCAGCTGGGGGGTGATGCGGACGCGGTTCGATCCCGCGCCTTGCTCCCAACGTACTGTCCCTTCCAGCACGTACTGGACATCGAGCTCTTGTCCGATGTCTCGAATCGCTTTCTCGGTGTCCTTGTACGCCAAGGCGCTAGTGCGAGAGATCACGCCCAGCTCGGGAATCTCGGCTAATCGCGAGATGATCTCTTCGGTCAGACCATCGGTGAAGTACTGATCTTCGGCCCGGCCGAGGTTCTCGAACGGCAAGACTACCAGCTTCGTTTGCATAGAACGAAGCTCGGTGTCGGCCGCTTGCGAAACCGGTCCGCCGAAGGCAACCCAAAGGGCAGCCGCGACACCCCAGAGTGCGAAGATGTAGATCAGGCCTAAAAGCGCCCGGCGCCAGGTCAACACACTTCGTCCGGCGTCCGCGGGTCGAGGTGCCGGCTCGGGGATCGCAGCGACCCCAGTCGTATCCGCTGGTACGGCTGCGGTCGCGGAAGGTGTCTCTTCGCGCACGATGGCCGTTGCCAAGACGACCGGCAGCAGCACGATGAACAAAACGACGGCGAAAGCGGGGAACCAGCCGGGCAGGCTGAGGCCTTCGGTGAGGCTCTGTATTACCTGATAGCCGGCGGCGGCGCCCAAAATGTAGATGGCCAAAACCTGCCAAATCGAGCGCCGATGGACTTCGGCAATCAAACGCTTGAGGCGTGACACTAGCTCGTTCGGATCCAGAGTCGGGGAATCGCGCGAGGTCGAAACAAAGTTGGTATGCTGAAGATGCTGCTTTCGCTTAGTTAGATCAATCCGTTGGCTCGACGGTTGCCTCTCCCACGTGATCAGCTGGAGTAGGCGTTCTCAGGCTGGCAAGAAATGGCCGGGGCGGTCGCAGACCGGCCCAGCCGTACGACGCGGACCCGGCCGCAAGCTTGCTCAATTGTCTGGCTTACCCCCGAACATTCGGATCACGTCCATGAAGCTTCGCCTTTCGAAATCGGCCGGCACCTTGAAGAGGTCGGCCGACACCGTCTTCCGCTCCAACAACACAATTTCGGAGATGTCGTAGTCGCCGTTGCCGTAACCGCCGTAGTTCTTGAAGGTCTGCTCCAAGACAGGGAAGCCGTGTTCCGCAACGAGCATGAACACTTCGGTTTGCTCTTCCTCGTCACTGATGACTCCCATTTCCTTCATGTGTGATTCGAAATCACGGAAAGTGGATACCAAATCCTTCAGTTCTGGGGCAACCCAAACGACGGCAATCTCATCTTCAGATCTGATCTCATAGGCGCTCGTGCGCATGCCATTGATTTCTCTTGTCTGATTCAGGGCTCGCACCTCGGCCTTCGTCTGCACGGGTTGGCCCTCGTCATCGGGATACATGGTCTTTAACTCCTCGAAATCCTTCTTGGTCATCTCCATGACCACTCTTTCGTCGGGTGACACCAGCTGGAACGTACCGGCACCCCAGTCCATTACCGCATAACCCGGCATGCCACCACTACTGTCGTCGACCCGCAGCTTGTTTCCTTTAATATGGTAGGTGATCTTCTCGGCCTCGACGCCTTCAGTGGAGCCGATCAGGCCAATGATACGCTCGAGCGGGATCGCGAACACCTCCTTGGGGTCGATTTCGGCTTCCTCATCACTATCCTCGCCGACCAGCGAGGCCAGAGCCATCTGGCTGACATTGATCTGGCGCATGGTGACGGTTCCTTCGAAGCCCTGCGCCCAAACGTGCGCAGGCAGTGCCAACCCGAGCAACAGTATGGCGGTTAGCAAGAGATGCAGTCGTTTCATTGGGCCTCCCGACAAAGTTACAGCGGTCTTGCAGTGTCCCGTGGCCATGGCCAAGGCGGCCACAATGTATAGTCACGCCAGACCGTAATCGTCAACGGGACGAACAGCAGTCGACATGCGGTTCCTATCTCTTATGATATAGTCAATCCAAACGCCATTTCGTTATCCTTGCTCACGGAGGCAAAGCATGACTGAAGGAGCCTACGACATCACAGCGATAACCCAAGGCTTGGTCGAACTTGTGAGCGCCTGGGGACTCAAGGTTTTCGCCGCGATCGTCCTTCTGGTCGTCGGCCGGATCATCGCCGGTTGGGTGCGGCGTGTGGTCCGTAAGACGCTCCGGCGGGCCGAACTCGATCCGACTCTCGTTCCATTCTTTTCCGGAATGGCATATTGGCTGCTGATTGCGGTCGTGCTCGTGGCAGTATTGGGTGTCGTAGGCATCCAGACGGCATCGCTACTGGCGGTCATGGGGGCCGCGGGTCTGGCGGTGGGTCTGGCGCTTCAGGGAACGCTTTCGAACTTCGCGGCAGGTGTGATGCTCTTGCTGTTTCGGCCGTTCAAGAAGGGTGACTTTATCGAGGCTGGCGGTGGCAAGGGTTCGGTGGAAGCGATCGGTCTCTTCTCGACGACGTTGAACACGCCGGACAACATTCAGATCATCCTCCCCAACTCGTCCGTCTTCGGACAAACGATTAAGAATTACACTGCGAACGACACGCGCCGCAACGACATCGTCGTTGGAGTCTCATACGACGATGATCTGGGTGTTGCCGTGCAGACCATCAAGCGCGTGCTAGAGGCGGATGACCGTGTGTTGCGGGAGCCGGAGCCGGTGGTCGCTGTCAGCGAGCTGGGGGACTCGTCGGTCAACATCGTCGTGCGGCCGTGGTGCAACAGAGATGATTACTGGCAATTGCGCTTTGACTTGATGCGGATGCTAAAGGAGCAGCTAGAGACGGATGGCTGCTCGATCCCGTTCCCGCAGCGAGATGTCCATCTGTTCCAGGCCGGCGCCTGAGTTGACGAGCCAGCGATGTCGGCATACCGTAGTCTGCTATTGTCACGAATCGCGGCGACCGGTGTCGCTTCGGCCAAAGATCGCGTGAAGCTTGGAGGTTGTTTAATGAATGGAAGTTGGAAGGTCTTAAGCATCGCGGGGTTGCTTCAGCTGGTGGTCTGGTCGCCGGTGCTGGCGCAGATCAAGTACCCGGAGACTCGGAAGGCCGATGTCGTCGAGGACTACCACGGGACAGCGGTGGCCGATCCATACCGCTGGCTCGAGGATGTCGACTCGGACGAGACCGCGGCGTGGGTGCAGTCTCAGAACCAGGTGACGTTTTCCTACCTGGAGGCGATCCCGGAGCGCGATTGGATTCGTGAACGACTGACCCAGTTGTGGGACTATGAGCGTTACAGTGTGCCGTTCAAAGAGGGCGGACGCTACTTCTTCTTCAAGAACGATGGCCTGCAGAACCAGTCGGTTCTTTACAAACAGGCTACGCTCGATTCAGAGCCGGCGGTCTTACTCGATCCCAACATGTTGTCGGAAGACGGTACGGTCGCGCTGAGCACTCTATCCTTCGCTAAGGACGGCAAGCTGATGGTCTACGGGACCTCGGCGAGCGGTTCGGATTGGCGTGAGTTTCATGTTCGCGAGGTGGAAAGCGGCCGCGATCGGACTGACCACCTGAAGTGGATCAAGTTCTCGGGCGCGTCGTGGACGCACGACGGTGCTGGCTTTTTTTATACACGGTATCCGGAGCCTGAGCAGGGGCAGACTTACGAGGGTCAGAACCGCAAGCCGATGGTTTACTACCATCGGGTGGGCACGCCCCAGTCAGAAGATCATTTAATGTATGAGCGGCCGGATCAACCGGACTGGGGATTCAGTCTGTCCGTAACCGATGACGGTCGCTACGGGATCATGAATGTGTCGCAGGGGACCGACGAGCGTAACCGCGTCTATTTCATCGATCTCGTTGACCCCAAGCAACCCCGGCTTGACGGTGCGGTGGTCGAGCTGCTGAATGATTTCGATGCCAGCTACAACTTCATCGGTAATGATGGGCCGGTCTTCTATTTTCTGACCAACTTGGACGCACCCAAGTATCGGTTGATCGCGATCGACGTGCAGCGCCCGGGTCGCGCCGATTGGAAGACCGTAATCGCCGAGAAGGACGATGTTCTGCAGAGCGTCGACATCGTCAACAATCAGTTCGTTACCCGCTATCTCCACGACGCCCACACCAGAATCCTGATCCATGACTTGAACGGACGCCTCGACAACGAGGTCGAGCTTCCGACGCTAGGATCAGCAGGCGGCTTTAGTGGTGAGCGTGAGGATACAGAGGCGTTCTACTCGTTCACCTCTTTTCTGTATCCGACCACGATCTTTCGCTACGACTTCAAGACCGGCAAAAGCAGCGTATTCCAGGCGCCGACGATCCAATTCGATCCTAGTGGATTCGAGACCAAGCAGGTCTTCTACACGTCGAAGGACGGTACGCGCGTTCCGATGTTCATCGTGCACAAGAAGGGGATCAAGCTCGATGGCTCGAACCCGACCTACCTTTACGGGTACGGTGGGTTCAACATCAGCCTGAGACCTGGCTTCAACACCAGCCGTCTGGTCTGGCTGGAGATGGGTGGAGTCTATGCGCAGCCCAGTTTGCGGGGCGGCGGAGAGTACGGCGAGGAGTGGCACCGTGCGGGTATGCTGGAGAGCAAGCAGAACGTGTTCGACGACTTCATCGCGGCGGCTGAGTACTTGATCAGCCAAGGCTACACCTCCAGCTCGAAGCTGGCGATCGCCGGCGGTTCGAATGGCGGGTTGCTGGTGGGAGCGGCGATGACCCAACGGCCGGAGCTGTTCGGTGCGACCCTGCCGGCGGTGGGCGTCATGGACATGCTGAGGTTCCATAAGTTCACGATCGGTTGGGCCTGGGTTTCAGACTACGGTTCGGCTGATGACCCGGAGCAGTTCAAGTACCTCTATGCCTACTCACCGTATCACAACCTCAAGCCGGCAGCGTATCCGCCGACATTGGTCACGACAGCAGATCACGACGACCGCGTCGTCCCGGGACATTCGTTCAAGTTCGCAGCGCGGTTGCAGGAGATGCACAAAGGCACGGCTCCCGTGCTGATCAGGATCCAAACGAAGGCAGGTCACGGCGCTGGTAAGCCGACCAAAATGATCATCGAAGAACAGGCAGACCGCTGGGCCTTCCTCGTGAAGAACCTCGGTGTGCAGGTGTC
>JBFJOD010000023.1:0-29475 GCA_041617795.1 Gemmatimonadota bacterium
CAGCCGAGATTTATGTCTTTGATCTGTTGTGGATCGATGGCGCGGACCTGCGGGAACTCCCGCTCTCGGATCGGAAAGAGCGGCTGCGCGCGCTGCTCCGCGCCGGCGGACATCGCCTCCACTACGTGGCCCACGAGGTCGCCAGCGGTAAAGACCTCCGCCTGCGAGCGCGCCGCGACGGTTGGGAGGGCGTCGTGGCGAAACGGTTGAAGAGCCGTTATCGGTCGGCTGAGCGGACACAGGACTGGTTGAAGGTCAAGGAGTTAACCCGGCAAGAATTCGTTGTCGGAGGCTGGACTGATCCCCAGGGTGGCCGCTCGGGCTTTGGCGCACTCGTGGTCGGTTACTATGAGGAGGCTGAGGCCGGACCGCGATTGCGCTGCGCGGGTCGAGTCGGCAGTGGCTTTTCCGAATCCGCACTGCGTGGGATCAGCGAACTCATGTCATCGCTGGCGCAGGAGCACTGCCCGTTCAGCGAGATCAGCGATGACATGAAGGATGCGCACTGGATCAAGCCCGCGTTGGTTGCAGAGGTGAAGTTCCAGGAGTGGACGCGCGACGAGCGGCTGCGGCAGCCAGTCTTCCTCGGTCTGCGTAAAGACATAGACCCGCTTCACGTGACCAGAGAAGGACGAACTGCGGAACCGACCCGAGGCCCGCCGATAGAGCTGACGCCGGAGGTCGAGGCGCTGATCCAGACGTTGAAAGATCTCGAGGGTTCCGGCGAAGACGGTGACATATCGATCGAGGGCCGGCGCCTGAAAGTCACGAACCTGCAAAAGGTATTCTGGCCGGATATCGGAGCCACCAAGGGTGAACTGCTTCGCTACTACCTGACAGTTGCCCCGGCGCTTCTGCCGGTGGTGAGAGACCGGCCGCTGACGTTGGAACGCTACCCCAACGGTATCACGGGCGAGATGTTCTACCAGCAGCGGATGCCGGGCCCGATTCCTGAGGGCGTACGAACGGTTACGCTAGAGGTCGACGGTGAGCCCGCCGAGCGCGTGGTCGGTGGCGACCTGCTTACGTTGCTCTACACCGCACAGCTGGCCGCCATCTCGCAGCATGTTTGGCCTTCGCGCCTCGGATCGCTAGAGGCCATGGATTACAGCATCCTGGATCTGGATCCTGCCGAAGGCTTCCCCTTTTCCGCGGTCCGTGAGTCGGCACTGGCGGTGCGTGACCAGATGCAGCGACTGGGAATACGTGGATATGCCAAGACGTCAGGGGCCACGGGAATCCATGTCGTCATCCCCCTGCAGGGCGGCACGACTTACGAGACCGGCCGGTTACTGGCGGAGCTGGTGGCCAACCTGGTGGCCAAATCCTATCCCGAGCTTACGACAGTACAACGGGTGGTCTCGAAGCGAGGGTCGCGCGTCTATCTGGACTTCTTGCAGAATCGGCGTGGGTCGACGGTGGCCTCGGCCTACTCGGTTCGCCCGCGACCCGGTGCGACGGTATCCACCCCACTCGCTTGGAACGAGTTGGAGAGTGATGTCGAGCCCGAGCAGTTCAACGTGCGAACGATGCACGAGCGCCTGGGAGAGATCGGGGATCTTTGGGTTGCTTGCCTCACAGATTCGAACGATGTGCGAGAGGTATTAGAGCTTTTGTGAATGAATTTCTCAACTCGGCAAATTCTATCGGAATTCGGGTTGCCGGCGCGCTACTCTATTAATAGTTCACGATTCGCATCTGACGTAGCGAAAGAGTTTGCGCGAATGAATCATCCTTTTTTAGCGGTCAAGTTTTTCCGCAAAATCCGCCGTCGACCCCTATTCGGGCTATGCGCGTAAACCAAATATACATTGCGACTTACGAACGATGCACCGAACGCTTGTTCGATGCCGCGCACCCTTGCGTCAGCGTTTTTCCAAGTGTATTATGGGCGCGCTTCGAATGCAAAAGCTGCTGCTCTAGGAAAGTGGTCCCGGGTTAGTTCCATCAGGGCAGCCCATTCCAATAAATTGTAATTCTCTTAGCCGTTTTCGGCGTGGCCGTAGTGCGCCCCCAGACTGGAAGGACCTAAACGAATGTCGGAGTCACGTTCGATAAACCTCGCTGTAAACTTGCCCGTTCACATTGCGGACGAGGTGGAGCGTGTTCAACAAACCGATCCCGAATTCTTCGAGAATCTTCTGGTCTATGGGCTAGTCCGGCGAGCCACGTTCGCTCGCCTGCAAGGCGTCATGGCCTTGCACCGGCCGTCTTCGCCACCCCGGCAGTCATCATTGGAGTCGTCTATCGGGCTGACGTAGGCGGCCGGCCCTCCCCCCCTGCCGAGGGCCGATCGCAGAGGCTTGTTCCCGTCACGAGCCCGCGAAGCTTGACCCGCTGCTGTCCGGCTTTTAGCATGGACCGCAGGTGGCCAGGGCATCGTTGTATGCCCGGCTACCTCCATCGGAGGAGGGGAGCATGGCGCGGCAATCGGGAAAGGGTGAACAGCGGAAGCCCAGTAAGTCGCTCGTGGAGTCGGTTGAGGTGCTGCGAGCGAAGTACATGGACTACTGCTCGGCGCGGGTCTGTGACGTGTTCATGGAGCTGGAGGAGGAGCAGGTTTTCGATCTCGCGCGTGCCGCGGAGAGAAAGGCCGGCGCCGACGCGGGCCAGCTCAACTTCCGCGACCTGGCGAACCTGCTTGTCGATAAGCTGCTGGCCGATGTTCCCCTGCCGGATTTCGAGACTTGGTCAGAAGACTACCAGCGAAACCCGGAACGTTACGATCCCTATCTGCTCGGTCTCTGGAAGAACAACGTAGAATCCCCGGCTACCTCGCCCTAAGCCCCGGCCGCTGGAACAGCGAGTCCGGGATACCAGTATTCACAACCACGTCTGAGATGATCAAGCGCTTTGTGTTGATTCCTTGGTCATTGTACCAGGTTCGCGTGCCCACGTAGGTGATGGGTCCAGCCCTCTGAAAGTCCCGCCAGCGTGTGCGGTTGACGCTGGTGCGCCCCTCCTCGATGTAGTGGACTTCGAGCGGTTCAGGCGCCTCCTCATTGAAATAGTAGAAGTAGCGGTCACCCGAGTGCTCGCCGACGCCTTCGCCAAAAGTCACCTTGACTCCGGGGTAGCCGGTCGAGTCGGCCGGGATATAGGACAGGTTGACGCCCGGATCGCGCAGCTTGTAGGGCAGACCGATCCAGTACATCACATCCGCTCCGACGTATAGGACCTCGCGGGCCGCTTTGGTTGTGTCCGCCAGCGGCTCGCCGTTCAGTGTAGCCCAGGTGGAGCCACGGCCGTCGTGGGCCTGTACGTAATGACCTTCCGTCTCGTCCCTTTCGATGCGGGCGCGCTCGGGGCCCTTCTTTCCCCAGACGAAACGCGGCCGGCGGCGTATTTCGGTCCCGGTCGAGTCAAACCACACGGTCGTGACCGTGTAGCGGATATCCTTGACCTGGTCCCACGCGTCTGGCCCGCCGGCCGCCGCGATCCACGCGTCGATCAGTAGATCGGCGGGCCCGGGCGGCTCGTTCCGGCAAGCCAGCGCGACAAGGCCGACGGCGAGGACAATCAGGAGGTGTCGAATTGGGAAGCGCATTTCAACTCCTTGGATCAGAGTCCGTAGTCTGTTACTTGGCAGCCGCCATGATCAGCAGAGAAATCGCCTGTTGCCTTTCCGTTGTTCATTAATGTAGTAGGCTGGCCGCGGGATGAAACGTTGAACGACTCTTTCAAGATTGCGGGTTACGAAGTATCATTGACCGGCCTTGATCACAGAGGAACTGCCGCTCGTAGGTGGGCCAACCTGCTGTGGGCTCGTGAAGAGCGTCGATGACGCAAAAGGGGGAGTGGGATGGCAGCGCGCCAAGCAAACAAGAACGACACGATCAAAGTTGGTGAATGGAAGGTGGAGCGAGTGTTGGCGACGGGTCGAATCGAAGGCGGCGGCCCGCTAAACGTCGCCGACGAGTGCCGAGGGCATTGCTGCCTGCATGGCGTCTACATCGCGCTGCCCGAGCGGGATCGCATTCTGGAGTACGCGGATCTCATCAAAGATTCAATGGATGACACCCAGTCGACGGACACGAAGAAGTGGTTCGAGACTGAGATCTTCCGGGATGACGATTTCGAAGGGGGACTCTGCATTGGCACGGCCACCTACAACGACAAATGCGTTTTCCTGAACCGCGACGGGCTGTGCGTGCTGCAGCTTCTCGAGCCGCAGCTCGATCTGCCAGCTGAAAGACGGCTCAAGCCTTTCTACTGCAGGCTCTTCCCTCTGACCACGTGGTATGGCAGGCTGGAGTTCGACGACATGTGCGATGGAGTTCGCCCTTGCTGCACCCTGGCAGCTGACGGTCCAACCCGCGCCGTAGAAGCTTATGCCTACGAGTTCACAGAGGCGCTGGGTGAGGACGGTTACAGCGAACTCAAGGACGCGGTCGATCAGTTGGAACAGGAAGCAGTCCCGGTGACCAAGGTCCAAGAAGGCTAGGCGCCGGCGGCGACCACCTGAACCCCTACCGTTCTGCGGCGCGGGCCGTCGAATTCGGCAAGAAAGACGGCCTGCCAGGTGCCCAGCGCAATATCGCCATTCGAAATTAGCAAGGCTGCCCCGGGACCGACGAGGCTAGTCTTGACGTGCGAGTCGGAGTTCCCCTCAGCGTGCCGATAGGAGGACTCAGCGGCCGGCACTAGCTGGCCCAGCTTCCATGAGACGTCGCGGGCAACGTCCGGGTCGGCCCCTTCGTTCACTGTCAGACCGCAGGTAGTGTGGAAAGACCAGAGGTGGGCAACACCCTCGCGTATTCCGGTCCGCCGCACGGCTTCGCGGACCCGCGCCGTGATGTCCACAAGTTCCTCTCTACGAGACGTGCGGATCTCGAGGTTCTCCATCTTCGGCTTTCTTCGGTTTCGAGGTGCCCGGCCCGTTGCCGGTGGCCTGCGGTTGGTGAGGCTGGGCGTCAGCTTCGCGGCCGGCGGGACCGCTGTCCGGTGCCAGGGCCTCTGAGGCAACCCCAGGCTGCGGCGGCGAGGTCGGTTCTGCTTCGGCTTTCTGAGGTGTGGTTGGCTCGCCTGCCAATATATCCGCCGGCCGCGGCAAGATTCTGCGTACCTCCTGCCGCGTGTCCGCATCCCGGCTCGCCTCGGCGATCTCCGATTTCACCTCGTTCAGCGCCTTCTGAAATTCGCGCAGGCTCTTGCCGATCGCCTGGGCGACGCCCGGTAGGCGCCGTGGACCGAAGAAGATGAGTGCAATCGCCAGGATGACGAGGAATTCCGTCCAGCCGATATTGCCGATACCCATTCGAACAGCCCTGCTCTACCGCCGGTTTTGAGATCCAGTGGACAGCGCAGCTAAATATACAGCCTGGACGACGCTTGGGGGACTGATGACCGGCCTGGTACTTCGCTCAGGTGAGGCTGTCGGCGGGCGGCTCGTAGGCGCAGAAGGGGTCGGACTCCATCACATCACCCGTCATACCGTAGGCACGGGCCCGCGAGCCGCCGCAGAGCCAGCGGAAGTCGCAACGCCCGCATTTCCCTTTCAGCAGGTCCATATCGCGGAGCTGTGCAAGCTGCGGTGAGCTACGGTAGATGGTGGAAAGCGGCTCTTCCCGTACGTTCCCGAGGAGCGGGTAGGGTAAGAACCCGGCCGGGTAAACTTCCCCTCTGTGGGAAACGAAGATGACTCCGTTGCCGTCGCGGATGCCGAAGCCCATTCGCATGGCCAGCTTGCTGAGCTCCTCGAACGAGGCGCCCTCCGCGAGCTTCCGCTGGAACCAGTAGCGGCGATAGTGGGGCGCCTCAACGGTACCGACGTGGAACGGGGCGCCTTGGGCGATCGCATAGACCCAGCCGCAAAGCTCCTCCACCTCTTCTGCCGCTGGAATACCCAGGACTTCGCCGCGGCCCACGGGCACGAGCAAGAACAGGCTCCAGCGACGCACGGGTGGGGCGTATTCCTCGCTGAGCAACCTGAACATTTCCGGCAGGTGGGGCAGCGTCTCGCTGGTAACCGTCGTGTTGATCTGAACGGGGATGTGGAATTCACGAGCCCAGCTCAATGCGTTCATCGAGTTGGCGAACGTTCCGCTCACCCCGCGAAATGCGTCGTGCACCGCAGCGTTAGGGCCGTCCAGGCTGGTCCCCATGGCGGAAACGCCCAAACGCTTGAATTGCGCGACGCCGTCGCGGGTCAAAGTAGGCGTCGTGCTGGGCGTAATGCTCAATGGCAGGGAGATCTCGCGCGCGTAGCCGATGAGGTCGAACAGGTCGGACCGCTTCATCGGATCGCCGCCCGTCAGGATGATCATGCTCCCCATTTCCTTGACGTCGCGCATCAGCGTCCGCCCCTCCTCCGTGGTTAGCTCGAGGGGGTCGCGGTGGGGAATGGCGGAGGCCCGGCAGTGCTTGCACTCGAGGTCGCAAGCGATGGTCATCTCCCAGTAGACGTTTCGCGGGGCGTGCCCGAAAACGTAGCCCGGGTACGGTGCGTTCTTGACGAGCTCTGCGTTCAATCCCATCCAGGCCCTCCGGTGCCGTTTACCGCCAGGTGCCGGGCGGTTAGAACGGCAAAGATACCAATTATCATTCCGCTGTCACGTCCGTTGACGTGACCGCCGGTAGTCTCTAGGATCGCCGGGTTCCGAACGCTCCGCTGTACACCTCGAACCAGTCGCGAGTTTCCAGATGAAGAACATGTCGCTGCCGCTGACAGTCGGGAATTCCAGATTGGAAACCGCCGCCCGTCCGGTTCGTCACTCCCAACAGACGATGACGCACCTCACCAGTCCGCTGGATGGCAATCTACGCGGCAGCGTGTTCGGGGGAGTCATCCTCGCCGCCGTCGACCGAATCGCCTATGTGTGTGCGACACGACATGCTGGTTGCCCAACGGTGACCGCTTCGTTCGATCAGGTTGACTTCCGCTCGCCGATCGAGATCGGTGAGGTCGTCACGTTACGGGCGTCGGTCAACTTCGTGGGGCGTAGTTCGATGGAGATTGGTGTGCGAGTCATGGCCGAGTCGGTTTCGGGTGGTACCGCGCGGCACACCAACTCGTGCTACGTCACCATGGTGGCGGTCGACGAGAACGGCAAACCGACGTCGGTACCTAACCTGATCCTGGAGGACCAAGAACAGCATCGCCGGTACCATGATGCACAGGAGCGACGAAGAGCACGTCTGCAGCTCACCGCTCAGCGACGCAAGCGACGCATGGAAACTTGAGATGGAAAGCGATCAGGCGGTCTCGGCCAACTCCGAGAGGTCGCTGGAACTGCCGCGCAGGGCTCTGAGCACATCGCGCCCGTAGAACGTGGCGATGTACTTTGCCTGAATCGGTGTTACCCGGCGAACCGCCCAGACCAATTCAACATGGTTCGGCTCGCTGGCCGGCTTGAGTGGCCGCATGTGCGCTTCTTCAGGCGTGAGATTTCCCTTCTTGTGATTGCAGCGAGTACACGCCGTAATCACGTTGTCCCAGGTATTGTCACCACCGCGACAGATCGGCAACAGATGGTCACGCGTCAGGAACTCGCGGTGTCCTAGCGCACGGCGATGACGGCCGCAATACTGACACGTATAATGGTCGCGCGCGAACAGGAAGGTGTTGGTCACGTGTCTGCGGAACCGGCGTGGCACGTGAACGAAGCTGACGAGGCGGATGACCACGGGTGCCGGCAGGACGAGAGCTTCCGAGCGATACGGACGCGATTCGTCGACCTCGAGCGCCTCAGCCTTCTGATCGATGATCAGGCGCAGGGCTCGGCGAATCGGGACGATAGTAAGCGGCTCGTAAGACGCGTTCAGCGTCAAGCAACCCATGACAGTCGTAATGCCTCCAGCGTTGCACGGGGGCGGTGCGTGATTCTGTTATCAGTGGGGGCCCGGTGTCAAGTTCCGGGCCCGCCCCGCGTCAGCGCCCGGCGCTGTCCACGTAACCACCGCCACATACTATAGTTAAGACACCCAAGGGTTCAAGAAGGTGCCAATCCCCGGGGGTCGCGCACTCTTCAACTACAACAGGCTGACCGGGTCCCTGTCGAGCTCCACGCGGATCTGGGCGGACGGCGGCTCGAATCTTCGGGCGAAATAGCCGAGTAAGCGGCCGAGGGGCTCGGGCTCCCGGGATTTCAGCAACAGGTGCCAGCGCCAGCGGCCGCGGATGCGGTCGATGGGGCAGGGGGCCGGCCCGAGCAGATCGATGCCGACGATGCGCCGGGCATCGAGAAGACCCTGCAACCAACTTACGGCGGCCTCGGCGGCTTGTTGGACGTGCAGCTCACCCCGTCCCGAAATGACCAGGTTGGCGAGGCGCGTGTGGGGTGGGTAGGCCGGTTCGCGCCGCTCCTCCAGTTCCCGCTCGGCGAACCCATCGAAGTCATGGTCGAGGGCGTACTGGATGGCGTAGTGCCCAGGCAGGGCCGTCTGAACGATCACCTCACCACCCGCCTCGCCGCGGCCGGCGCGTCCGGCTACCTGTGTCAGCAGCTGGAACGTCCGCTCGCTGGCCCGGAAATCGGGAAGGTTAAGGCCGACGTCCGCGTTGATCACTCCGACGAGGGTCACGTGCGGGAAATCCAGTCCCTTCGCGATCATCTGTGTACCGAGGAGAATATCGACATGGCGGCGGCCGACTCGCTCGAGTATCTCGTGATGCGACCACTTGCCGCTGGTCGTATCCACGTCCATGCGGGCGAGCCGCGCGTCAGGGAAGGTCTCCTCGAGGACTCGTTCCACTTGCTCCGTCCCGACTCCGCGTTGGCGCAATCCTGGTGCACTGCATTCGGGACACGCCTCGGGCAGTGGTTCCTGGTGGCTGCAGTGGTGACAGACCAAACGCGGCGGCCGCCGGTGCTGTGTCAGTGAAACATTGCACTGCCAACAGGTACGTACCGTGCCGCACTCCAGGCACTGGGCGAAGTTCGAGTAGCCGCGGCGGTTCAGCAGCAAGATCGCTTGCTCGCCGCGGGCGAGCCGATCCTCGAGCGCGGTTTTGAGATCAGGCGACAAGACGACGGGACCGCTCGGTCGACCGTTAGCCTCGCGTCCCCGGGTCTTAATGGCGGAGCGGAGATCTACGGTGTGGATCGCGGGGAGAGGGCGGGCGCCGATTCGCTCGGGCAAGTCGAGGCGTTGCCACTTGCCGGATTCGGTTTGCCACCAGCTCTCCAGCGATGGGGTAGCCGAACCGAGCAGACAAAGTGCTCCAGCCCGGCGTGCACGCATGACGGCCACTTCGCGGGCATGGTAGCGGGGCGCCGGGTCGCTCTGTTTGTAAGTGCCTTCATGCTCCTCGTCGATGATGATCGCGCCCAGCCGCTTGACTGGAGCGAATACGGCCGAGCGCGCACCGATGGCAATCCGCTTTTCGCCGCTGCGCAGCGCCTGCCACGCCGCATAGCGTTCGCCGTCGCTGAGGGCGGAGTGAAGGAGAACGACGTCGTCGCCGAAGGCGGCGCGGAAGCGGCTCAATGTCTGTGGAGTCAAGGAGATTTCGGGTACGAGGACGATGGCACCCTGGCCTCTGCGGACGACCAGTTCGCGCAATACCTCGATGTAGACCAGCGTTTTTCCGGAGCCGGTGACGCCTTTGAGAACGAAGACATTGGGGGGCCGCTGGTCGAGTGAGTCCAGCAAACGGCTGATCGCCGCCGCCTGGGCGGTTGTGGGCGCGTGCGTAACCTCAGGCGGCGCAGGCAGATCGGCGAAGGGGTGGCTGGCGATCTCCTCGACATTGATCTCGGCCACGCCCTTATCGACCAGGCCCTGAACGACCGAGCGACTGATTCCAAGACGTTCGGATAGATGTGCCACCTCGGCACGCCCGGCGACGCTCTCCAAGTACTCGTAGAGCTCGCGTTGACGGCTCGCGCGCTTGAAGACGTTGTCACGTTCCTGCAGGCTGGTCAGCTCGCGGGTAAGCGCTACCACCTGTCGCGTGCGCAGCGGAGGACGCAGGCTGGGGGCCTCTTGCTGGATCTCGAGCAAACCGCGCTCGGCCAACCGAACGGCTGCGTTCGACCAGGGTCCGGGACCTAGGCTCTTGCGGACGCTACTCAGCTTGACCGGGCCTTTGTGACTTCGGAGGTGCTCGAATAGCCGTTTCTCGCTACCGGTCAGCCCAGGGTCGAAATCGCCACGGCGCACGATGAACCGCGCGGCGGATTCCACCGTCAGGACCGCTGGAAGCGCGGCTCTAATGGTTAGGCCTAAGGGCGCCGCATAGTAGCGTGCGATCCAGCGGCAGAGATCGAGGAGGTCGTCGGTCAGCGCCGGCTGCGGATCCGGCACGTCGAGTATGTCGCGCACCCCGCGTGGAAGCGTCTCGGGAGCGTGCACCAGCTCGTCTACCCAGCCGGTGAGCTGCTTGCGGCCGAACGGCACGACGACTCGCGATCCGGGAACGGTTTCCTCGACCAGGCTCTCGGGTATCCGGTAGAGGAAGGTCTGGTACAGGGGCCGGGGAACGGCGACGCGTGCGTAACAGCTCACGGGCTAGGGCTCGAGTGCTTCCCGGACAGCTTGGGCAGCATCCAGCAGGACAACAGCAGCTGTTTCTGTGAGGTTCAGCGCTTCTAGCTCGGCGGCAAACGAGTCGACTTCCGGTAGCGTCGCCGTTTTCGATCTCAAGCGCGCGGTTTGCGAACGTAGGGTGGGACAGTCTGGAGCCGCAACCCAGCCGATCGCACAAGCTCGATCGACCAGCCGTTCCAATCGCTTGGCGGCTGACCCGGCATCCCCCGGCTCGATCGCTTCGGGAGCGATCGTGAAACCAGGCTGGCTGTTATCGAGGAAGCGGCTGTCAGATTCACAACCACGGGGCAAACCTATCGCCGCCTGCGTCCGGTATTCAGCGATCCCCGGCCGCGTATCTCGCTGGGCGATGATCGCAAAGCCGCTGTGTTCCTCACCAGGCCGCAGGTCTTCCGCCGGTGGCCCGAGGCCATTCGTCCAGCGGACCCAGCGACCCCTGTCGATCCGGTCAACGCCCCAACCTGCCGGTCTATCCGCGCGCTGAATTTCCCGGCCGACCCGGATGGCGATGGCGGCCGTCGGCTTCGGGCTGGCCGGGTCAGTCCGCACCTGGTAGCGGTAGACGGGGGCGTCGCCGCCGGGGTCATAGGTGGCGGCGATCACGGCGTCCACGCGATCGCCGCCGGCCGGTGAGCGACCGTCGCACGCCGGCAGATCGAGGTCGTAGCGCTGCTGGTCGCCGACGACGTAGATCCAGAGACGGCCTGGCGCCGTCGGACTGTCGTAAGTGCCGACCGACGCGACCGGAAGACGGCGCGGGACGCCAAGACGGATTCGTTCGCGGAGCTGTCCTGTTCGTAGGTCAAACAGCGCGCCACCCCCGGTGGCGATGGCCGTCTCGTGCCAGTAACCGCGCCTTGGCGGTTGTCGCTCGAGGTCGATGAGGACGAGAATGCGACCATCCAGGGCGAGACGTGGCTGGACGGGGGCGTAACCTTCGAGGTCGAGCGGCGGTCCGACCTCGCCGGAAACGACATCGACCACTCGAAAGCGATCGTGTCCGGCATCGACGCGTACAAGAAGCAGATCGCGCCAGGCATCGGCGACGACGCTCAGCGCCGGGCCGAACCAGCGGCTCGGATCGTAGGTCGCCGCAACACGATCGGAGGCGGATTCTACCAGGACGGCCCGGTTCGCCGGATCCAGCGTCCAGATAAACCCATCCCGCGCCACAAATCCTGAGGCGCGTTCGTCCGGTAGGAACTCCCGCGTGCTGCCCAGCCAGGCCAATGTTTCGCCGTCGTAGATCTCGGTGACGGGTAGCATCCCATAAAACCACTGGACATAGAGTTTATCGGCTTGGGCGGTCGCCAGCATCCGGACGCCTTGCGGAGGCAGGCCACCTGGCGGTGGCGCTATCGGGCGGACGGTGCGTGTCAGCAAATCGATCTCGAATAGGCGAACCGCGCCGGAAGCATCCTGCGCCGGGAAATAGACACGCTGCCGGTCCGGGACCTCGAAGATCTGTCCCGTCAGCGAACGCAGGTTCGCCCCGACCCGCAGCGGTCCGATGGGCGGCGGCCGGACGACCGCATGGGGCGCAACGCGCTCCACCTGAATTTCCTGCACGAATCGCTCGGCGGTTGGCGGAAGCTCGACGCTGTAGAACTGGCCGATCGCCTCGGTGGCACCGAATTGAGCGCTGGCGTCGCTTGCTGCAAGCGCTGCCAGAAGCGCCAGGGCAAGGGCGGCTCTCACCGGCGCTTGACGCCCAGGCCGGGCGCGGCCGTGAGATGGATTCGGCCGCGTGAGATGCTCAATCCTTCGAATGGGTCGTCGGCGAGCAAGGCAGCGCCGTCCAGATCGGCGAAATCGACCAGCGGCGCCAGCTGCGCAGCAGCAGCGATTCCCAAAGAGGTCTCGAGCATGCAGCCCAGCATGATTAGCAGGTTGTGCGCGTGCGCGGTGTGAATCATGCGCAGAGCCTCGTGCGGCCCGCCGCACTTGGCCAGCTTGATGTTGATGCCGTCAACAGCGCCGGCCAGGCGGGGAATATCGGTCGCCACGTGGCAGGATTCGTCGGCGATGATCGGCAAGCCCGCTCGCTCGCGCACGAAGCGCAGCCCCTCGATGTCGTGGGCCGCAACCGGTTGCTCGACGAACTCGAGCTCGAAGCGGCGGAGCCTTTCGATCCGTTCCACGGCCTGCTGTGGCCGCCAGGCCGTGTTGGCATCGACCCGGATACGCGCATCGGGTGCCTCCTCCCGGACGATGGTCAGGAGTTGCTCATCCCAGTCGGTACCGACTTTGATTTTGAGAATCGGGTATTCCGCCGCTTCTCGGAGCTTCTGGCGCACGACGTCGGGCTCGTCGATCCCGATCGTGAAGCTGGTGAGCGGTGACCGGCTGGGGTCGAGGCCCAGCAGGCGATGGACCGGCAGCTCGAGGCGCTTCCCCTGCAAGTCGAAGAGGGCGGCTGAGATGGCGGCCCGGGCCGCGGCATTACCCCGCAAGTCGCGGATACAGGCTGTCTCTATCTCCTGGGCAGCGAACGGACTGCCCGCTGCCTCCACGCTGCGCCGGTAGACCTCCAGCGCTGCGCAAACCGTTGCCGGCGTCTCACCGTAGTACGGGATCGGGTTGGCTTCGCCCCAACCGCTGAGACCATCGGCATCCGTGAGGTGAACGAGGACAGCGTGGTCTTCCTCGTGGCGGCCCCGCGCGATCGAGAAGCGGTGCTGGGGTCGGAGGGGAATAACCTCGTAGTCGAGCTTCATCGGCCTGCCTTTGAAGGACGCTACTGGCCCTACTCGCCCGGCTTTTCGCGGGGGAGGAAGGCGATTCGAACGAAGTCGTAGGGCGGCCAGGGACCGGTAAGGTCGAGCCGGAACTCGGGATGGTCGGCGTCCAATTCATCGGCGTACTCGACGAAGCCGACCCAGTCGGCGCGGCTGACCAGGAAAGCGGCGGAGAGTATGCGCTGGCCCTTGCGCGGAAGAGTGAAGGCGGCACGAGAGCGGCGACGCAGCGCCGTATAGAAGGTCGCGGCCTGGTCGGCCTGCTCGAAGTCGCTGACGTCAGGACGGCGCCCCGACGATTGGATGTGGAGCCGCATCTCGAACGCACCATCCAGAAATGTAAGCGCCTCATCGAGTGCCAAATTCTGGTCCTCGAGAAACTCGCTCACTTGATCGCCGTCTCTGAACACGATGCCGTAAGGGGCCGGGACGATTGTGACACGACGCATCGCGCGCTCGATTGCGCTGCTGTGCTTTTGAATTAGCTCGGTGTCCCACTCGGGCAGGCGATAGGGAACGGGTTGTACGAGAGCCGCGATCCCACGGTGTTCCACGAGCTCGGTGCCGGCGGCGACCGCCAGTTTCGCCAGGGCCCGTTCGTGCCCGCGGGCTCGTACGACGCCCTGCAGCATCAGGCCGAGCTCGGCGATTTCTGGCTGTGCGACCGCGTCGTTTTCGATTGCGGCTACAGGTTGCTCTTGCTCTCCCATCGATCGTCCAGCAGTGCGTAGATGTGCGCCTGCGGTTTGGGTGTAGTGACCTCGGGTCCGCCGGGACCGAGGTAGACATTGATTTCGGAGCGCACTCCGAATTCGCCTTCCAAATAGACACCGGGCTCGATTGAAAAGCCGATGCTTGGCAGCAAAACGCGCTCGTCGCGGGTCTCGATTCCGTCGATGTTGGGACCGAGGCCGTGAAGTTCGGCATCGATGGAATGCCCGGTCCGATGATTGAACTGCTTTCCGAATCCAGCCTTCTCGATTACGGCGCGGCTGGCGGCGTCGACATCGCAGCCGCGTAGTGTACGGCCGTGGCCATCCTCGAGCAGCTTCACCGCGGCGGTGCGCGCGCCGTGCACAGATCGCCAGACCTCGTTGACACGGGCGGGGATCTCTTTCCCCATGAAACCCATCCAGGTTTGATCGGCAAATACGGAACCTGCCTCGCGGCCCCAGAGGTCGATCAAGAGGACCCGGTCCTTTACAATGGGTGCTGCGTCTTTGGGCGTCGGCTCATAATGGCCGTCGGCCGCGTTAGGACCGACGCCTACTATGGTGTCTGCGTCCACTATCCCGGCCTCGGCGAGCATGGCGAGGATTGACTCCTTCAGCCCCCACTCGCTCAATCCCTGCTTGTCCCGCACGGCGCGCGCCGCCTGCTTGAACGCCTTGGCCGCGACCTGCGCGAGGATTGCGGAGCTCCGCCGGTGGCTTACCAGTTCGGCCTCGCTCCAGGCTGCAGCGAACAGCGTCACCAGCTCACTGGATTCGACCAGTTGGACGCCAGCCCGTTTGATCAGGTCGAGGACACCGGCCGGCGTCCGGTCGAGTTGCGGGATTCTATCTGTTTCGGAGTATTCGATGGCGATCCGCAACCCTGGTGTGAGAAGCTCGCCAAGCGTCTTTTCGAGTTCCTGCCAGGTGAAATAGACGCGAATTGCGCCCGCCCAATCATTCCAGGGTGGACGCTCGAGGGTATGGGCTACAGCGACCGGCCGGCCCTCGACGGGGATCAGCACGAAATACCGGCGGCTGAGCGGCTGCGGCAAGCCAAGCACACGGCCAGCGATCGGATTTGTGGCATGATAATCGTACAATAGCCAGCCATCCAGATCACGATCGCGGATGGCCGCCTGGATGGCGCGCAGTCGGTCAGGTCCGATGAACGCGCGTTGTGCCGTGTGAGCCATTTCGCCTAGTCCCGCTAATTGTGTACTTCAGTGATCTCGCCGTCTCCGTTCCACTTCGTCCCTTTGATCAGGGTCACGCCGATCGTCCGCTCGGTTCCCAGCAGGTTTCTGATCTCGTACTCGCGGCTCAGCGCTCCCTTCAAACCGCGCCAGCCCCAGCGTCGCCAGGCGCGCCAGAGGATTGCGAATTTGTCGGCCAGCGTGGAGAACTCGCTCAACTGCGTGAATGTGCGGCCGCGGATCAAAAACGGGAAGACCTGATCCGACCAGTCCTCGACCTGCAGGTCGACGACCCGGGCATCGCGAAGTGCTTGTTTCCACTCGACCAACAACAGTGGAGCGGCCCCCAGATGGTCTACGAGGATCTTGCGCTGCTCTTGATCGACATGCCCGGTCCAGATGAGAGCGATGAGCATGACGCGTCCAAAGGGCCGGGTCACACGTGAGAGCTCAGCCACCGCGCTGAACGGTTCGGCGGAGCTGGCCAATCCCAGTTCGCCGATGGTCAAGTCGAACACCTCGTCCTTATAGGGCAGGTTCTCGACGGAGGCGCGCTGGAAGTGCAACCGGCTGGCCAGACCGGCGTCGCGGGCGCGACGCTCCGCGACTTCGATCGCGCCGGCGTCGGGATCGACGCCCGACGCGTCGACTTGGTAGCGTTCGGCGAAGAACTGGGCGACTGCGCCCCGCCCACACGGCACGTCCAGCAGCGACCCGATGTCCTCGCTATTCGGGAGACCGACGGCCACGGCGATCTGTCGGTAGAGGTGTTGATCGGCTGGTGAAAAACCCTTGGAACGACTGAGCCGCAGGAGATCGATCAGCGACGGCCCGCGTTCAGGGCGTACGGGAACTGCGGCCGCGGTCGCGGCGTCGCGGTCGTCGGCAGGAGGCATGGGCGAAAGTATAGACGGGCTCTGAAAGGGGGTCAACTGAGGTCGATACCGGCCAAAGCTCTAATGTGATCAAGGCTGCAGTCGACAAGCATGTCGAGTTCGTAGCCGCCCTCGAGGACCGAAACGACCCGGTTGTCACAGTGCTTTTCAGCGATCTCCTTCACGTGCCGGGTCAGCGCGTAAAAGTCGTCGGCGCCGAGGGTGAGACCGGCGAGTGGGTCGCCATAGGCGGCATCGAAGCCGGCAGAGATGAAGATGATCTCGGGCTTGAAGTTGGCCACTGCCATAGCGAGACCGCGCTTTAGTTCTTTAACGTAGTGGACGGCTGGCAAACCGGGAGGAACTGGCAAATTCAGGGTCTTGCCCTGACCGGGACCATGTCCGCGGTGTGACGTGTGCCCGGTGCCGGGGTAGTGAGGTGACTGGTGCATCGAGATGTAGTAAACGTCGCCATCCTCGTAAAAGATCGCCTCGGTACCATTGCCATGATGGACGTCCCAGTCGATGACCAAAGCACGGTCAAGACCTCGTTCCCGTGCATGGCGCACGCCGATCGCCACGTTGTTGAACAGGCAGAAACCCATGGCCCGATCCGCCGTCGCGTGGTGTCCGGGCGGCCGCACCGCACAGAAAGCGTTCTCAGCCTCGCCGTTGAGTAGACCATCGACCGCTGTGATGACCGACCCAGCAGCGGCCCGAGCCGCATCCCAAGATCCGGCCGCCACGGCCGTGTCTGGGTCGAGAAAGACCCTGGTCTTGGTCGCTCCCGCTTGCTGAACCGCCGAGCGGATTCGCTCGATGTGCGAACGCGGATGAACCCGTCCAATCTCATCTTCGGACGCATGCCGGCACTCGATTCGAGCCACACGCCCGTCGAACTCCGCCATCCCCTCGTCGACCGCTGACAAAAGCGAGATCAACCGTTTGGCGCTCTCGGGGTGTTCGGGACCGGTGTCGTGGTGGACGCAGTCGCGGTGGGAAACCAGCAGAGTAGACGGGTTCATGTTTCGGATCCAGCGATATATAGTAACGGGCTCGTTGCGTGAGCTTGGCTAACGGCAGGTCGCCCAGCCCGATAGCGATAATTACTCAGTACACCCAACAAGATACAGGCGTGGTAACCGGGCCCGCTACTATCCCGCGCCACGACCGCCAGGGGCAGCCTGGTCTCACCGACCGCGTTTCGAGGGGGTCGGTGTGTGGTGGGGGTGCTTCTGGCGCTTGGGTCGCGGCTGCTCGGTCGGCCGCCGTAACGTCTCAGGTAGCCGTGACTTACGCTGTTTGGACGGGGGCAACGGACGCCGCCGCTTCTTGCTGCCGCTGTCCACAGGATGCGCCGCGCTCCTCACGAAACCACCAACGTCGGCTTACGTGAGCGCAGGTAGGTCTCGCAGTCACGGATCGGATACATCAACACATGCCAGCGTGGATCGGGGAGCGCGAGGGGCGAAGTCTCCGCCAGCAGCCAGCGGCTGATCTCGTCGGCCAACTCGATCGTCTCGGGATCGCGCCGCGCCTCGATCCGGGCCAGCGCCCAGTAGATGTCGTGACCGGTCGTGGGACGCAAACGCAGGTACCAGCTATAGACCTCGCCGATTTCGGGGCGCACGGGCTTGAAGATCGACGATCGGTGCTGACCGGCCATCTGCAATACCCGGGTCATGTCTCGCGGCGAAAGGAACTGGGTGCGGTGGCTCTTCACCAAACCGATGGCGCGACCCGACTTGAGGAGGTCGGGATCTATGGCCAGGCGGCCATCCACGAACAGCCAGCCGGATCCGGGTCGTTGCCGCGCCCAGTCGCGGGCCAGACCTCGCTCGATGGCTGCCCTGCGGAACTTCACTGCAGCGCGCCCGCTCTCCGCCAGGCCGATGGGATGCAGCTGGTCGACCTCCGAGGCGCTGTCGAGGAGAACCTCAGCGGGAAAACCGAGGTCGCGGAAACGACCCGGAGGGACCAGGGCGTGTGGAAATGCCAGGACCTCCTCCTCCCTGACGTCCCAGGTCGTGAATTCGCGGTCGCGGCGCTGGCGAACGACGGCGGCGACATAGCCGTGCACGATGGGGACGACGCCGATGTATCCGCAGATGCGGGTGTATTCGATGCCGTCGAGGAAGAACTCGAAACGCGACGAGGCAGACGAGCCGACGTCATGAATCTCGAAGGTCCCATCCGCCTCGACGATCTCGGCTTCGCCCTGCGCTGTCGGTTCGGTGGGCGGCTCCAGCTGAGGGCCGCCACCGTGGACGGGGTGCCAGTCGCCACCGAGTTCCGGTCCCAACTCGATCAAGCGACGCCAGTAGAGGGTGGGTTGTGCCAGTTGATCCGTCCCTGCCGTCGATCTAGTTTCGCCACGCCGTTCGTTGCTCCAAGTCACTGGGGATAGATATGGTGCAGTCGAATCTTCTACAACGGGTGCTGAGGCGGTCGCGGTTAGCGGGGATTCCGGTCCTGGCCGGGATTGCGTCGCTGAGCGTTGCCTGCGAGGTCCAGTGGGGAGGCGCAAGCGTCCAGGTGCGCGAACCCGAATTTGAGAGGGAAGAAGAACCCGCTCCGCCCGCCGCTGTCGCGAGCGAAGCGGCTCCTCCGGAGATGCCCAAGGGACGGGTGTTCTTTCATGTCACGCGGCTGAACACCACTGGGCAAGCGACGATCGAGCCGGTCGCCGAGTTGGCGGCCGATGAACTCGAGGCGGTGGGACCGCGCCGGGCGGAGAACGCCGAGGCCTACGCCGCGAGCTTCAACGCCAGATACTACGCGGTTGACCAGCCGTACCACCTCTTTCGCGGCTCCAGCCGCGTTGGGACCCTCTACGTCCGCGCCCCGGCCACAAGCGGTAGCGGACTGTGTCTTGAATTGCGAGCGATCGGGTTGCTCGAGTTGCGGCCAGCTGCCGATACCCTCAGCGAGTTCTTGGGCTGGTCGGCGGGAACGCGAATCGGCAGCGATAGTCTCGCGATGCCCGGTTACCGAGAGGACATGCAGGTACTATCGCAAGTTCTGGCGCGCCGCGGCTTGACGGAGCGGGCGTTACCCGGGGATTGGCGGATCGGGGCGCCGATGGATCTGCGGCCGGTTCAAGTCGGAAGCGGGTCGCTGGGGTTCGCCGCGACGTTCATGATTCGCGATTCGCTGAGAGCGGGGCCGCCTCCGGGCTCTGCCGGCAGTGTTTTCCTGGTGGCCGACTATTCTCCGGCCCGTGGCTTCTTCCCGCTCTACTTCGATGCTGCCTGGTACGCCCCGGGACAGAAGCGCGGCCTGAGGTGGCTCGACGCAACCGACCTGCTGGGGGATGCGAATGATGAATGGGTCGTGCGAGCTTACGGCGACACCGGGGCATGGTACGAAGTTTTGGCCCGGGAGGGGAATCGCGTCACAGTGCGGTGGTCGGGTCGCCGCCCAGTGTGTGAGGTGAGGGGGGCGCAACAGTAGGTGGCGGCTGAGGGGATGGAGACGCGCTGCGTGTTTCGATCCCGGGGGATGCCGAAAGGCGCTCGATGCAAAGGGCCGGTCAACTCGCGTCGACCGGCCCTTTTCCGTAGTGCTCTGATCGCGGTGCGAGCTACTGTCGCGTGAACTGGCCTACGAACTCTGCCTCGTCCTCCGTGCCATCCATGTCGAAATCGATCAATTCGGCATCGGGGATATTAACTGTTATCGTGTTGGCGCCGGTCAGCGTCATAGTGCCGGTCGTCGGGGTACCACCCGGCTCGTCGTCGTCCGTGAGGCTGAACGAGCCGGAGTTGGCGCCGGTAGCCGTGAAGCTGAAATCACCCACGACCATGAGCGCGGGCTGACCCGGAACGTTGGCGGTGAACGTGTAGCGGTTCTGATTTGTGACCTGCAACGTCACGGTTGCGCCCAACGTCTGGACCAGATCGACCTGGACGGCCGGATTGGCGTTCCAGGTCAGCAATAAGCTGGTGGCGTTCCAGGTGCCGGCGAGATCCGCAATCGTCGGACCCGTTACGCCGTTTCCTTCGTCATCGCCGCAGGCCACTGTCAGCGCCGAGATCATCATCACGGGTAGCACGAGGCCGATCCACTTTCTACGCATTCGTTCTTCCTCCGATGTGACTGTTGTAGTTGGGGCTCTCACCCGTCATCTAGAACGATTGAGTGACCCTGAGCATCGCCATTCGTCCGACGAACGGCGCTCCGACCATCTCCTGATGTTCGTCGTCGAAGATGTTGTTGACGGTTAGCGAAACCTGTGTCGCCGTGGCGATCGGCAGCGTGTAGTTGATATTGGCGTCGACCAGAGTGAACGACGGTACGCGGCCGACAAAAACTCCGGAGTTGACCGGGTAGGAATCGATGTAACGTCCGCGGAGTTCGATGGCGACGCCGAGGCGCTGGTTCCGGTAGTGTCCGGCCAGCGTGCCCTTGTTGCGCGGCGCATTGAGGGCGATGTCACCGATCGAGTCTACTTTCGCGGACCCGAGTCCGGCGAAGAAGTTGTCGCTGACGTAAGAGTAACTGCCGGTGAAGCTGAGTTCGTCGGTCAGCAGCAGCGTCAGGCCGAGATCCGCTCCCCAGAGATCGACGTCACCGAAGTTCCTGTAGGTGACGAAGAGATCCGTCGGGTTGCTGCTCGGTGTCTGTTCCCAGGTCACGGTGCCCAGCGGCACGTTGGCGAGCGCGCCGATCAGCTGGGGGACCTGGGCAGGCGGCACGCCGGCGGCTAGCAGGGGCCCCTCGAGAAACGCGGCCAGGCCCTGCGGGTTCATGAAGGCGTTCGGCGTCTCGAAGCGGAGCGGGCCGATGAAGTCCTCGATCTGCTGGTAATAGGCGTCGACGCCGAGAAGCAGCCGGTCGCCGATCAAGCCCTTATAGCCGACCTCGAAGGTATTGGTGATGCTGGGCTTCATCGGTTCGACGTCAAAGGCGGCTGCATCTTCGCTGAGGATCGAGCCGAAGCCGAGCGCCTGGGCGTCGAACATCCGCATCACCGTGCCGACGCCGGCGGGATTGAGGCTCCGCATAAACGCCTCGAGGGCTGGATCGAGGCTGGATCCCTGTGCCACAAGAATTGTGGCCAGGCCATCGATAGCGTTCTGCCAGTAGGGTGTCACGTCGAGGGGCAAGAAGGCGCTGGGGTCGGCTGCGAACGGCGAGCGCATGCACAAGCCGCCATTGCAGTCACGCCGGAAGGTCAGACCGGTCTGGGCTGGGACGCCTAACGCTCGCACTCCGAAGTCGGGGAACGGCCCGAGCGTGGGGCTGGACTGGAGGTCGAGCGAGAAATTGATGCTGGTCGGCTGACTGAAGGCGCGGTTGTAGGTCACGCGGAAGTTCTGTTCCGGTGTCGGCTTGAAAACGATGGCGGCACGCGGCGAGATGACGATGTCGTCGACCCGGTCGTGGTAATCGAGCCGGCCGGCCAGAACCAGGTCGAACATCGGTGAAAGCTCGGTCTCCGACTGAACGTAGCCACCGGCTTCTGCGATGTTGTCATCGTTTTCGTTGCGACCGTGGATGGAACCGTTGGTCCTCGGTATCGTACGGATGAAGTCGGCTCCATAAATAAACCGTTGCCGCTCGCCGAAATTCGTCGCGTGCTGCAACTGCCCGGCGAACAGCAGCGAATTGTCGTTTACCAGGTTGGCATCGCGCAGCGTATAGCTATCGCCCGCATCGCTGAAGTTGGCGTAAACTTGGGCGAACAGGTCGCCGGAGCGGAAGCGGCTTTGCACGTAGGAGTAAGTCCAACCGTCGGCCTGGGCGGAGCCAATACCGGTCATTTCGATACTGCTGATCAAGTTGGTCATTCCGCCGGAGAAGATCAGCGTGCTTTGGTCGTCGAGCCTGAAATCGATCCGCGCATCGGCGGTCAGGCGGCTGGCGTTAAAGTCACGGGCTCCGATCAGGTCTGCATTCGGAAGGCCGGCCTGAATGGCCGACGCCCGGTTCGTCTGCTCGACGGGATCGACATACTTCCAGTCCGTGCCCTCGAAGTACATCGCCGAGATTTTGTAGCCGACGTTGTCGCTGAACAGGCCGGAGTGGCGTAGCGACCCCTGCCAAACGTTCTGCGCATTTCCTACGTTGTTGCCGGCCCGCGAGCCGCCGGCCACGCTGACCACCGTTTCCTGATGATCGAGGGGCGAACGCGTGATGATGTGCATCACGCCCTTGTCGACATTGGGTCCGTAGAGCGCGGAGCCCGGGCCAAGGACCATCTCGATGCGGTCGATGTCCTGGTTCGTTACGGGAATCAGGTTGTAGGCGTTGAGCCGCAGGGAGGGGACCGAGGCCCAGCGGTTGTCCGTCAGCACGAAGAGGGCACCCGAGAACACGTTGTTGAAGCCACGCGCCACCACGTTGTTCTGCTGGAGGCCGGTGGTGGCGACGTCAACGCCGGGTACGCCGCGCACGTGCTCCACAGGCGTCGACGCCTGCCGTTCCTGTATCTCGTCACTCGGTATGGTGTACACCGAGGCCGGGGATTCCAGCGACTTCTCTTGCGCTCGGGAAGCCGTGACGACGATCGGGTTCAGTTTGAAGGCGCGCGACACCAACGGGATGTCGCCGACGTTGACCGCTTCCTGCTGCGACGAGACGCGCTCCATCCGGTAGGTCTCGTATCCGAGTGTCGAGACCAAAAGCGAGTACGTCCCGCTCGGCGCTTGACTGATTTGAAACGTCCCGTTCGCCCCGGTTGTAGCTGTCGCTACTACACGCCCTGTGCCTGTGACAAGCTCGACAATAGCCCCGGCCAACGGCTCGCCGACCTCGGCGTCGATTACCCGGCCGCTGATGACTCCCTGGGCTCTGGCTGTGCTCTGCACCACCAATACTGAGAGAAAGGCAAGGCCGAAGCAGGCCAGCCAGTGGCGTACCGAGTGACCCCTGTGACGGGGTTTCGGGGGCAGATTAGGCATTGCGACACCCCTCCGTGCTACAGTTCGCAGCTTGTTAAACATGGGCTGTTGTAGATGGGTCAACGAACAAACTACACTTTTATCGCGGCTCGGCTAGGTACTGCCCCCGGGCAGCCTCCGGCCCAGTGCCCGGGCGATGAAGCGTACTCGGTCGGGCCAGGGCAGGCGGCCCAAGTTTGAGCGAACCACGCCGCGGGTGAAGAAGGTGGGCTGGGAGTAGTCGATTTTGACTTCCAGCAGGACCGGGCGCCCGGCAGCGTGGATCTGTCGTGCCTGCGCCAGTCTGTCGGGAACGTCTTCATTCTGCGGTAAGTGGAGGTAAGAAACGCCGATCGCCTTGCAGAAAGCTTGGAGGTCAAAATCAGGGAGAAGGCTGGCTGTCTGCCGCGCCAACGCCGTCTGTTGGAACTGCGCGATCTGGGCGAGCTTGCGGTCGCGCAGCACCAAGATGGTCACGGGGACCTGCAGGTGAACGGCAGTGAGTAACTCCAACCCCGTCATCAGGAAGGCACCATCGCCGGCAAGGGCCACGACGGGTCGCTGTGGCGAGGCGAGTGCCGCACCCAGCGCGGCGGGCACCGAGTAGCCCATGCAGGAATAGTCGACTGGCGCGAGGAACGATCGCGGCCGCTCGAGGCGCAGCCATTCCATCGCCAGAAATGTCCCGTTGCCGCTGTCGGTCGTATAGATCGTGTCGGGCCCGTAGACTTCCTGGAGCGACCTCAACAAGAGCGGTGGGCTGACCGGCGCGGCCGGGTCCGGCGCGCCGCGTTCAGGATCGATCTTGCGGTGGCCCTCGGCGATGGCTGCGGGCAGAGAGGGGTCGGTCTGGCGTTGCGCCAGCGCTTGCAGTAAGGCCGACACGAAGCTGGCGGCATCCGCCTCGATGGCTACGGCCGCGTCGTAGTTCCGCCCCAGCACGTCCGGGTCGATATCAACGTGAATGAGCGGGCCGGGCGGTTCAAAGCTATAGGATCCGGTACCCACCTCGGAAAAGCGACAGCCGATGGCGAGCATCAGGTCGCAGTCGCCGGCAATCCGGCGAACGAACGGCGGGGCTGTGGCTCCAAACCCGCACCACAGCCAAAGCGGGTGGCTTTCCGGAAAGACTCCCTTCCCCTGTATGGTCGTCGCCACCGGTGAACCGAGGAGATCGGCCAGGCGAATGAGGTCGCGTCCGGCAGCGGCAGCGCCAAGTCCCAAGTAGAGCAGCGGACGCTGGCTTTTCTCTAACAGCTCGAGCGCGCGGTCCAGCGCCGTCTGCAGCGGCGTCGCGGCGGTTGCCGGCTCCGGGTTCCAAGCGTCCAGACTGGGATCGTGGCGGAACAAGTAGTGGTTGACCGGGATCTCCACGAAGACGGGCCCGGCGGGTGGGGTTCGGGCGATCCGGCAGGCCCGGCGGATCGTAGCGTAGATGTCGGAACCTTGCGCAGGCTGTAGCTGCGCCTTGCTGACGGGCCGGACGAGGGCGGTCTGGTCGATATCGTGAAGCTGGTAGGCCTTGCCGCTGTCGGTTCGCACCCCGCAGCCCAGCACCAGCATCGCTGTGTTGTCCATGTACGCTTCTGCGACTCCAGAAAGCGCATGCGTGAGTCCAGCGCCCGGGACCAGGTTGGCACAGCCCAGCTTGTCGGATGACCGTGAAACTGCGTCGGCCATGAAGGAGGCGCTTTGCTCGTCGGTGACGAGGATGGGGCGAATGCTGGAGGAGCGGCTCAGCGAATCGTACAGCTCGATGTTGTGGGTACCCGGAATCCCGAAGGTGAACGGAATGCCTTCGTCCTCCAGCGCACGGACCACGATGTCGCCACCGCTGAGCTTCTTCGTGAATTGAGGCATCAGTTGAGCAGGTTGCGGGCGTCCTGACGGATACGTTGGGCCACCCGATCCGCGAGCGCCATGATCGTAAGGTAGGGGTTGATCTCGATCGAGTCGGGAAACAGGCTGGCGTCGGCCACGAACAGCCAGGGGACGCCGTGCACCCGGCCGTAGGAGTCGGTCACCGAGTCGCGCGCCGTCAGGCCCATCCCGCAGCCACCCTGCAGGTGGGCGGCCGAGACCGTGACGGAGCCGGGCCGGAACAGGTCTTCGTCGATGAATTGCTCCAGGCGATCCGCCGCCGCGGCTTCCACGACGGGGTTACGAGCCGCGGGCAGATGAACGCGCCGGGCGCCTGCGGCGAAGAAGATGCGTGCCGAGGCCAACGAGCCTTGCGCCAAGGCCCGCCGCACGGCGGGCGTAAACGTGTAGTGCACGATGGGGCGTCCGCGCAGATCGGTCGTGACCCGGTTTCGGGCTTCGACGTGGTCGCAGGCGAGGACGAGGATCATCTGCAGCCTTGGGAATGCTCGCATCAACGACTCGTGCGGATCACCGAAGCCGGACAGGCTCTTTGCCGTCGTGAATGGGAAATACATGCAGGTCTCGAGGACAAAACCGTCCGATTCGACGAATTGATCGAGGTAGTAGCTCTTCGGGTGGCCAACGAAGTTCGTGATCGCGCCGGGATGCTCGCCGACGAGTATCAGTGCGGGGTGACACGTGAACCCGTGCCCGAGGCGTGGCAGGGCGGCCGGCAGTCGCGAGCGCAACAACAGCGCGGGACTATTAACGGCGCCGGCACAGACAATGACGACCTTTGCCCGGATGCGGTAGTCGCCAGGTTCCCAGGGCGCTGGCTCACCCTTTCCACCCGGCGGCGCCGGGTGGATTCGGGCCTTCACAACCTGGCGCTCGAGGCGAACGACCTCGCAGCGAGTCACAACCTCGACGCCGGCGCGCTCGGCCTGGGGAAGTTGAACGCGATTGGTTCCCTGCTTTGCCTGGTTGGGACAGCCGAGATTGCAGAGACTCGAGCCCAAACAGCCTTTGACGTTGATAGGGAACTGTTCGACCCGATAACCCAACCGGCGGCAGCCGTCGACGAATAGCTGGTTGTTATCGTTGATCAGTTCGCGTTCAAGGAAGTGGACGTTGTTTTGCTCCATGAATTTCTGCGAGCGGCGCTCGATATCGACGAAGTCGAGGCCCGGCACACCCCAGCGCTCGATGACGCGCCGCGTCGCCAATAAAGAGGTCCCGGTGTAGACGATCGTAGAGCCGCCGTAGCCGCAGCCCATGGCCAGGGTCATCGACCCGTCGGCGGTCAAGAAACCGCCGCCGTCCTCGTACAGCGCTTGGGCCATCTCGACTTCCCGGCCCGTAAACTCCTCGTCGCGAAACCGCGGCCCCTTTTCGAGCACGGCGATGCGGACGCCCTCCCGGCAAAGCGGTGCGAGCTCCTGCGCCACCGTGCCGCCGCCGGCTCCGGAGCCAATGATCACGATGTCGTAGTCCCGCTCGATCATCTCTCCGCCTGCCAGCCGCGCGGATCGGGCCGGTAGCCGATCGCCTCAGCCGCGCCAATCCGACCGTAGTAACCCAGGAACGCCAGAGTCCGCAGACCCCAAAAGCCCACCCGCACTAGCCGAATGCGGCTGCGCTGCAGGCTCGTCAGGAACGCCGTCCTCCGCCTGTTGTCCAGACTGGTAAACGTGAGGGCGTAGCGGAATACCGGCAGCCACTGGACGAGCCGCACAAACAGGCGAAGTCGACGCCGGAGCGTCTTGGGCCGACCCAGCAGGCTCTCGTTCACCAGTGCCTCGAGCTCTCGCCAGCCGCGCTCGTCGAGGCCCGCCGAATTCGGCACGACCGTCCGAACCACTGCCCTGAAGACAGGTTCGAGTGGGGTCAAAGTCGACGCCGTATGTTGCGCGGCCATGTAGTCCTCGTGTCATGGCGGAGAGATGAGCGGATCCGCTGAAAAGATAGATGGCGGCGACCCGCCGGGGTACCGGCCTAGCAACCCGGGCGGTCCGCGCCGTTCCGACGGCCTGCCAACCATCGAATCACAGGCGGCGTCTAAGGCGTAGTGAGAGGGACATTGCGGAACGCCCCAGCCACGAAATCCGGGAGTAGTAAGGATCATTCTATGAAGAAGCGCGCACGCCCGGCGATGGCTATGACGCTTCTCCTGTTGATCATCTTCGTGCCAGCCCAGGCCGAGGAAAAACGTAAGACCAATAACAGAAAGACGGACGGCTCATACCGTGCCACCGCCACCCGGGCAATTCCGGGGACGCCCGAGCTCGATGGCCGATTAGACGATCCGGCCTGGGAACGGGCGGAGGTCATCAGCGACTTCGTGCAGCGCGACCCGAACGAGGGCGAGGCTGCGACCGAGCGGACGGAGGCGCGGATTCTGTACGATGATGGCGCCTTGTACATCGGTATTCGGGCGTTCGACAGCGATCCGTCTGGAGTTGTGGGTCAGCTAACGCGCCGCGACCATTCTTCTCCTTCGGACTGGCTCACGGTCAGCATCGATTCGTATCGTGACCGCCGCACCGCGTTCAACTTTTCGGTGAATCCTGCCGGTGTCGAACGAGACGAGTACTTGTTCGATGATACGAACGAGGACGACTCGTGGAACGCGGTCTGGGATGTGGCGACGCGGGTGGACGAAGAGGGCTGGATCGCGGAATTCCGCATCCCCTTTTCCCAACTACGCTTCTCGAAGGCCGCAGAGCAGGTATGGGGGTTCAACATCACGCGGGTGATCCAGCGAAAGAACGAAACGGTACAGTGGAAGCCGATAGCGAAAGACGCGTCGGGCTGGGTCTCGGAGTTTGGCGAGCTGGTGGGGATAAACGGGATTCAGCCTCCGAGGCGAATCGAAGTCCTACCGTACACGGTAGCGACGCAGGCGCTGACGCCGGAAGAGGCGGGTAACCCGTTCCGCACGGGCACGGACTTCAACGGCAGCGTGGGTGCTGATGTGAAGTTCGGGCTGACGAACAGCTTGACGCTGAACGTGACGCTAAACCCCGATTTCGGTCAGGTGGAAGCGGATCCTTCTGTAGTCAATCTGTCGGCCTTCGAGACGTTCTTTTCCGAGAAGCGGCCTTTCTTCCTCGAGGGTGCCAACATCTTTCGCTTTGGCCTGGGTGGTGGGGGCGGGTCCGAGCAGCTGTTCTATTCGAGGCGGATCGGTCGCCAGCCGCAGGGGGACGCGGATGATCGGGGAGGGTATGTAGATACGCCGCAGAATACGACGATCATCGGTGCGGGTAAGCTCTCTGGCAAGACGGCGAACGGCTGGTCGATCGGGCTGCTGAACGCGGTAACGGCCGAGGAGAGTGCGCTGGTCATCGATTCGGACAGCGATCGCCATCGCGATGTGGTAGAGCCGCTGACGAACTACGGTGTGTTGAGAGTCCAGAGGGATTTCAACGGCGGCCGTAGCGCCTTCGGCGGTATCCTGACGACGGTGAATCGCCGGTTGACGGCGTCGTTGGAAGACTTGCGGTCCGCGGCTTACGCCGGTGGAGTCGACGGGCGCCACCGTCTCTGGGGCGGTGACTGGGAGATAACCGGTCAACTGCTGCTATCGCATGTCCGTGGCTCGCCTTCCGCAATCAGCGACGCGCAGACCAGTTCGGCCCGCTATTTCCAGCGTCCTGATGCGGATCACCTCGACTTCGATCCTGACCGGACATCTCTCGCCGGGACCAGCGGATCGTTGGACTTTGCGAAGATCGGGGGCGGACACTGGCGCGGTTCGGTTGGCACGCGCTGGATCACGCCAGGCTTCGAGGTCAATGATCTCGGGTTTCAGAGGCAGGCCGACATCTGGCGCAACAGTGTTTGGATCGGCTACCGCGAATTCCAGCCGGGGAAGGTGTTCCGCCGCTACAATCTGAATTTCAACCTTTGGAATTGGCAGACGTTCGGCGGCGAGCGAGTGGCGACGGGCTCAAACATCAACGGCAACTTCACGCTGCTCAATTACTGGGGTGGCTTCGGCGGCGTGAACCGCGAGTTCGCTGCGATCAATACGCGGGTTCTGCGAGGCGGTCCCTCGATGGAGTACCCCAGCAGCTGGAACTGGTGGGCGGGCGTGTTCAGCGACAGTCGCAAGCCGGTCGCGTTCGAGATCGGAACCTGGAGTTGGTTTGACGCCGAGCGATCCTCCGCGCGGGGTTATTTCAGCGAGTTCTCGTGGCGACCGGCCAGCAATCTGCGCGTCGCCTTGGGTCCGGAGTACGACCGTACCCACGACGACTGGCAGTACGTCAGCACGGAGGATGCGTTGGGCAGCGAGCAGTACATTCTGGGTGTGCTCGATCAGAAGACCCTCTCGCTGACGACGCGGCTTGACTGGACATTCACGCCTAATCTCAGCCTGCAGCTGTACGCACAGCCGTTTGTCTCAGCCGGTGAGTACACGGCGTTCAGCCGAGCGATCGCGCCGGGGGCAGCGGAGTACGACGATCGTTTTGACAGGTTTGGGCCGGACCGTCTGAGCTTCGAAGCGAGTGATGACCCGGACAACCCCGGCACGTATCGCCTGGATCTTGATAATGACGGTACGACTGATATCACATTTGACGATCCAGACTTCAACTTCAAGCAGCTGCGATCGACCGTCGTACTGCGTTGGGAGTACCGGGCGGGCTCCACGATCTTCCTCGTATGGTCGCAAAGCCGAACGGCTTTCGACTTCGACGGCCGCTTCG
>JBFJOD010000024.1:0-28523 GCA_041617795.1 Gemmatimonadota bacterium
GCCAAAACCGTAGCTCCAGCGTAATTCCGATGACGAGATATCGGTCAGCCGCCGGTCAACGGCTCCGGTATCCAGGAACAAGAAAGTCTCGACCCGGCCACGCTCGTGAAGTTCGCGCCAGACTTCATAACGCCACTCGGTCATGATGGCGGCCATGTCCCGATCCCGGAACCGATCCTGCTTGTAAGCGCGTGAACCCAAGTGGTCGCCGAACACGGCCAGATGGGTGAAAGGAATTCCGCGGCCGCTGCCACGATTGATTTCGGCCAGCCCACGCAGCGCTAGCGACTGGCGCGGGTTCAAGGGTGCGTAGGTATGCGCGGTCAAGCTGAGGCGATGGAAATCCGAATTAGTTCCGTCCGTCCCCAAGAACAGTGAGGAGCCGACGGCGAGAAATACACCGCGCCTTTGATGGCTGACGACAAACGTTCGGTCCAGCGCGCTACCCAAGTTGAAGACGAAATACTCGGTCCCCTCGTTGAGGCCAAAAGGCTGTTCGTCAGCTGGATGATCTTGTAAGTCGGCGACATCATCATCGGAGCCACGCGCGACCCGGTTGTTCTCGTAGCCGGCTCCTCCCACCAGGCTAAGCCCGGACAGGCGCAGCGTTCCGTTTACCGACGCCGATTGGCGATCCCAGCGGTAGTCCGTGACGTCGGATTTCCGCGTGTCAGGCCCGATGCCCCAGAAGTGTGGTTCCGCTTCACGCGTGAACAGGTATCCGGTTTCCAAACGGTAAGCGCCGCGATCCCAATCGATCCCGACGCCGTGGCGCTGGGATCCCCGAATTGAGTAGTGGCTCTCTACGTAGAACGGACTCCAGCGCTCGATGAGAACGCCGGCACTGAATCCGCTACGGCTCCCTATAGAACCGAGAGCCGGTCGCACGCCGGCTTCGATCAATGACTCGAACAGGTTCGTCTCGCGGGGCTTGGCCAGCTCCGCGGCCAAGCCGATAAGCTTCGCGTTGGCCTTGCCCAGCATCCGTAACGGGAAGAAGGCGACCCTGAAAGGAACCGCTAGAGCATCAACCGCGTCGAAGGGCGGTTTGGCCGGGGGTCGCTCCAGCGATCCGCGGATGATCGCGACGCTGTCGAGCGGCGCGAGCGAGTCGCCGCTGGCGACCTGTGCCAACAGCGGTCGGCTGAGAACAAGGCTTGGTAACAGCACCAGGATCAGCGAAAGGTGACGGCGGGAGGCGTTGGATATCTTCACTCTTGGTCGTCGAGAATACGTTTGAGGGCGGCGCGTTCTACGGAGTCCCCGAACAGTGTTGCGCCCGTGGCCATAAGATCGGAGACGACATCGTCCAGCGGACGGATCGAACGGCGCCGCTGCTGTTCGCTGATGTCTCCGATGAAGGGCCACAAGCGGCTTCGGACATCGGCGGGAAGCACCTGCTCCAGGTACTCCAGCGAGAAGCTTTTCAGGTTCTCATCATCGAGCACGACACCGTGAAACGCTGCACGGATCGCTTCGGGTTCCAGCACCAGGCTCAGAAGTCGAAACGTATGCTCCAGGCTCAGCTCGCCGCGTGCACCGACGCGTCTGACTACCAAGTCGTCGTCTTCTCGATCCTCGTCAAGCAGCTTCTGCATCTCCCAGATCGGGCGGCCCCGGCCGACTTCGGCCCGGATCGCTTCCCAGATCAACGATGCCTTGAAGCGCTCGGACTTCAGGGTGCCCAGCCGCTGCCGACGCACGAGTGCGATCGCTGCCCGGTAGCGAATTTCGAAACGATTGGCAAACAGGGCATCAAGCAAGGCGTTGTCCGACTCTTTTTCGCCAAGTCGTGCCAAGACTTTGGGGATTCTCCGGCGGATCACGAAATCCGCGCTATCATCGGCGAGCAGGCGCGTCAGGTGTGGGACGGCCCGCGCACCGGCGCTTGTCAGTGCCGCTGCAGCCCGTTCGACCAGACCATCGCGAGCCAGCAAGCGACAGAGTAGCGGGAGTAGTTCTTCGCCCCAATCCTGCCGCTCTTCCAACGCGCGCGCGGCAACACTGAGATTGGGAGAGTTCAAGCGTTCGGCGATGTCGGCTTCATGTTCTCGCCGCTGGGCCGGTGATTCTTCGATCGATTCTTCGCTTACGGCGGACTGGGGCTGGGCCAGCTCATCGGCCAGCGAGCTGATATCCAGGCGCGTGAACGTGCCACTCAGTAGATCCCTGCCTTCGAGGCGCGCTCGCTCGGCGTAGACCTCCGATGCTTCCCCTGTCCTCTGCAGTTCTGCCGTGACCGTTCTGAAGTATTGCCAACCCATGCGGCGGCTGAGTAGCAGGAGGACGAGCGATAGACCGATGATCAGCACTGATAAATAGTGAGAAGGGAATCCCGCCAACGTCACGAGCAGCAGGATGATCGCGGCGCCGAGACCTTCAGCCGCCGCATCGACCACGGAGTCGATAAAGGTCTTGGTCTTTCGGCGTAGAACCGACGGCACCGGAACGAACATCACTTCCTGTGCCGAACGGTAAATCGACTTGCGCAAAGATGCGTCGGCACCCCTGACAGCGGTGACCAGAATCAGGCTCGGAATGATCAGCATCCCCACCGAACCCAGCGCCAGCACCAGTGGCAGAAGCGCCAACGCCCAGGCAACGCCGGCCAGCGCCAGGAAGCGGGCGACTAACAGAAGCTGCAACACCAGAGCTATGCCGCCGGTCCAGCCATAGAACGCACCAAAGAAGCTGGTCAGCTGCTGCTCGCTGAGAAAGTTGGCCTGAGCCGCTTCCTTGAACTGATAGTCGAGTAGCGTCGTCGCGATACCGACCGCGAAAACGATCAGGGACAGCGTGCGCAGGTGAGGTGAGCGCCAGGCGGCGAGGAAGCTGGCGGTGATCGACGACTTATCGCCTTCGCTGGACGGGCTTCTGTCGAGTGCTGGAAGGAGTCGTTGGCAACAGTAGAAGAGCGCGATCAGCGCGATCAGTCCGGGCACCAACCAGTCGAGGTCGACTCGAGCCGTAAGCCAGACAAGCGAGTTCCCCATCACCATCGCTCCGGCTGTACCGCCCGCACCGATCAGGCCGAACAGCCGCTTCGCCCCGCGTACGGGGAAGTATTCGGAGGTGACGACCCAGAACCCCGAAGTCAGGAGCAGGCTGCCCAGAGCGGTCCAGAGATAGAAGGCGACGACCGCAAATCCCAGGTGAGTGAGCAACTTGGGGCTGGCGGCGAAGGGCCAGAGGACCGCGAGGCCCGCAGCGAGCAGAAAGAGCATGCCGCGGAGAACAGCGGTCGGCGAGGAGACCGCCAGGGCGCGGCCGAACAAGCCGACGGTCGGAACGCTGAGTACGGCAACCGCCACAGTGATATAAGGAAGCGTTTTGATGTCAAAAGCGCTGAGATAGAGCGCCTCGCGCAGCGAGCGTGCGAGGATGAGGAAGCTCATGACGAGGAAGGCGCCGAGGAACGAAAGACTGACGGCCCGTACCTCGGCGGGGCGAACGTTCAGCCAGACGGCGAGACGCTCGAGCGGGTTCACGCTGTCCGGGAAGCGAGGTGGAGGCGGGACACCAGCTCAGAAGCCTAGGCCGTCGGCTCGGCGGCGACGAGCGATGGTTCGGGTTCGGCTGTTGCCTCCTCGTCTTCGAAGAAGCACTCACAATCGTGCGGGTTTTCGCCGAGAATGCCGTGCAGATGCCACCAGGCTTCCGCGCGGTGTCGCGACCACTGCTCTGAGAGGGGCACGGCGTCGAGTGCCTCCTCGACTTCCCAGGCAGTCTGGAAGCGATCATCCGGCTTCTTCTGCATTAGTTTCATCACGATCTCGTCGAGCTCCGGTGGAATCTCGAGTTCGGTGACCTCGGACGGTCGCTTTGGCACTGTCTTCACATGGTCGACGACGACCTCGATGCTTGATTCGGCGGTGAAGGGTGGCCGACCAGTGAGCATCCAATAGGCGACGCAGCCGACGCAATACAGATCGGCGCGCCCGTCGACTTTCTCGTTACCGTATACCGTTTCTGGGGCTATGTAGCGCGGGGTTCCGAAGAGGACGCCAGACTGGGTGATCGCGGACGCCGTATCTCGGTTGACCTGTTTGGCGAGGCCAAAGTCGAGCACCTTGACGAAATCATAGATTAAGCCGCGCCGCGTCAAGAAGATATTGGAGGGCTTGATGTCACGGTGGATGATGTCGCGGCTGTGGGCTTCGGCCAGCGAACCGCAGACCTGCTTGAGGATGTACACGGTTCGGGCCGGCGAAACGGGGCCGTACTTATCCACCAGATCCTGAAGGTCGAGACCTTCCAGATACTCCATCGCGTAGTAGAGGCAGCGATCCGGTGTGCGGCCGACATCGTAGATCGTGATGGTGTTGGGGTGCGTCAGCGTAGCCGATACACGGATCTCCCGCTCGAAACGCGCGAAGGCCGTCTCGCGGTCGTCGCCGGCGTGCCGCATTACCTTGACGGCGGTCGGCCGGCACATTAGCGAATGCTGCGCGAAATAAACCTCGCCCATTCCGCCGTGGGCAATCTCTTCATGGATGATGTATTTGCCCAGCCGCCTGGCCTGATGCGCAGTCTTGCGCAGGCTGTACAGCGTGCTGCTGACCAGGGCCGAGGCGCCGCCCAGAACCATCAGTCCGGTCGTGCCCCAAAGCACGTGGTTGCGAACTGCCGCGGCGCCGCCGCGGCCGGCCCAGAACGTCTCAGCCTCGGGAACGAAGACATACAGCAGGATCTGCAGGGCAAGGAAGCCGCCCGCGGCCAAGACGGTCAGGCCGATCTGGTAGGCCGGACGCCAGGGGATGAACGCTGCCGAGAGGAAGATGAGCAGCGAAAAACCGAAATAGGGATCGGTGGCGGGTCTGTGCATCGCCTGGTGAGCTACGACCAGCGCGATGTTCACCGCGATAATGACGAAGGCGATGGTGCGTAGCTGGCTGCCGCGGTCTTTGACGACGGTCAGCGCGATCAGCCCGACCACGAACGTCGCCGCATGTACCCAGGGACCAAATAGCCACTGGAATCGCGAGAGCCCGGTCAGCAGCGCGGGATCGGCCGACGGCAAGACTATCTCGACCATCGCCAGCAAGACGCTGATGGCGAGGCCGGTGAGGAACAGCAGATGGCAGCGCTGCCACAGCTGATCGCGTATTTCGTCTTCGAACGACCCCGTCGTGGGGGACGAGGACGAGATCGCTCGTTCGATCGCTCTGATTTCAGCTGGCATGGTACAATTTATACGCAACCACCGTCAGGTGGTCTATACCCTCTCTGAGGTTCTGCGGTGGAAGGCGCCTTCTGACCCGGCCCTCAGGGCTTGTGGGGTGCCACCACTCACACACTAATGTGGTCCGCGGACTAGATAACGGAATATGACGCGGCGCGGTTTCCAGCGCGTCAAGAACGTTGAGCCGTGAGGCACGTCCGAGGTTGGCGGCAGTCCGCCTGAGCCTGGCCGGGCTCAGTAGCGGAACCCCTTGAAGTCGACGCGGAAGAAGACCGAGTAGAGAACCGGTACTACGCCCAGCGTCAGCAAGGTAGCGAACAGCAGCCCGAAGATGATCGAGATGGCCATCGGCTCCCACATCGGGCCGCCGCCGAACCAGAGCGGCAGCAGGCCGCAGACCGTGGTGGCCGTTGTGAGCAGGATGGGGCGCAGGCGCCGCTGCGCCGCCTCGATGATCGCCCGGGCCGGCGGGTGACCGTTGTCATTGATCTCGATGGCGATCCGATCGATCAACACGATGGCATTGTTGATAACGATGCCCGCCAGCGCGATGATGCCCAGCAGTGTCATGAAGCCGAAATAAGAGCGAGCGACCAACAAACCAATGACGACGCCGATGACGCCGAGCGGGATCGTCAACAGGATAATAGCCGGCCGCCGTATCGAGTTGAACTGAATCACCAGCAGCAGAATTATGATGAACGCCGCGATGGGAAGCTTCTCGGCGATGGACTCGTTCGCCTTCCCGGATGTCTCCGCTTCGCCGCCCAGCTCCCAGCGGTAGCCGAGTCCCCAGTCGCGGCTCTGCTGCTCGAGCCAGGGAACGAGCTGCGCGTTCACCTGGCTGGCGGTATGGCCGGGTTTCAGGTAGGAGCTGAGCGTCACCGTTTTGAGCCGGTCCCGTCGCAATATCTTCGCCGGTTCCCAATCCACCTCGATGTCGGCTACTTGCTTGAGCGGCACCGATCGGCCGGTTGCCTGGGCGAAGACGTTGAGGCTCTCCAGCTTGCCGATGTCCTGCCGGTCGGCGGCGACCGAGCGCAGGGTGATGGGGATCAGCTCGTCTTCCTCACGAAACTCACTTCTGGCCAGACCGCTGAGGCCCGTCTGCAGCGATAGGGCGATGTCCTGACTGGTGACGCCGGCCCGACGTGCCCGCGGCTGATTGACTTTGACCAGTAGTTTCTTGACGCGCCTCCCCCAATCGTCGCTGATACTCTTGATGCCGTCGACGCCCTGCATCCGGGCTCGGACTTCGTCGACGATGCCGAACAGCGTGTCGAGGTCGCGGCCCAAGATGCGCACCTGTACGGGTGCCTCAATCGGTGGCCCGTACTCAACGCGTCGCAATGTCGTTTCCAGATCGGGGTACCGCTCGAGTGCAAACGCTTCGATATCGGCGATGTACGCGTCGATCGGCTGGAAGCCGGTCGCGTTGCCCAGCATGAAAGCGTAGTTGGGGCTCGGCGGCTCGGGCGTGTGCGCCAGAATGAAGCGGGGGCCGCCATTGCCGATGAAGGTGGCCCAGTTCGTGATCCCTTCGAGACGTTCCTCGTTGACAAGCAGCTGTTCGTTCATGAAGCGCTCGATGCCGCCGACGACCTCCTCGGTGCGCTCGATCGCCGTACCGATCGGCAGCTCGAACTCGGCCTTGAAGAAGGCCTTGTCAGAGGGGGGGAAGAAGATGACGGGAACGAAACGGAATGCCATCATCGCAAGGACGAAGATGGCGGCCACACCTGTCACGGTCAGCAAGCGGTGCCGGAGTAGTGTGGTGAGCGCGCTGCGGTAGCGTCGATAGAAAGGCGTGTCGTAGCTCTCTCGTTTCGTGTCGGTCTTGACTTTAACAAAATGGACGGAGAGCAGCGGGATCATCGTCAGGGCCAACAGCCAGGAACAAAGCAGCGTGATCGTCACGACTTTGAAGATAGGCGCCGTATACTCGCCCGTATCGGATTCGGCCAGGAAGATGGGGAGGAAGGCGGCGGCGGTGGTCAGCGACGAGATGAGCAGGGGGGTGCGCAGCTCGCCGGCCGAATCCACCGCGGCCTCGACCGATGACTTGCCCTCCGAGATCTGGACCATCGTGGATTCGACCATCACGATGGCATTGTCCACCAGCATGCCTAATGCGATGATCAGCGAGGCGAGCGAGACAGTGTCGAGGCCGATCCCGAGGATCGACATGACCAGCAGCGCCATGATCATTGCCATCGGGATGAGGCTCGCGACCACCAGGCCCGTGCGCAGGCCGAGAAATAGAAGCATCACCACGCCCACGACAGCGACCGCCTGTAGAATGTTGCCAACGAAGTCGTTGACCCGTTTTTCAACCTCGCGAGGCTGGAAGGCGACAAGATCGAACTCGATGCCGATGGGGTAGACGCTCTGAAGCCGCCCAACGGTCTCCAGCACTTCTTCACCCAGCGCCAAAATATTGCCGCCCTCGCGCATCGAGATGGCCAGAGCCAGCGCCGGGACTCCCGTTGCCGTCACCTTGTTCGTTGGTGGATCGATGTAGCCACGCCGGACGTCGGCGATGTCGTCGAGGTAAACCAGATCACTCTGGCCGGGCAGGCTGATCACGGTGCGTCGCAGATCGGCGACCGTTTCAAAGTTGCCGGAGGGTTCGAGAGCGATGCGCTCCTCGCCGACAGTCACTTCGCCGCCGGGCACGATGATGTTGCGCGTATTGAGAATCGTCGAAAGCTGAAGCGGTGAGAGACCTAGCTCCGAGAGTCGCGAGTTGTTGTATTCGACAAAGATCCGCTCCTCCTGGGTGCCGAAGATATCAACCTTGGATACCTCAGCGATCAGCAGCAGTTCGTCGCGGACCTCGTCGGCGACCTGCTTCAGCTCAGCATAGGAAAATCCGTCCCCGGTGAGCGTAATAACTGTGCCGAACACATCGCCGAACTCGTCGTTGACGATCGGCCCGATGATATCTTCGGGCAAATCCGGCGTGACACGCTCGACCTTGCGCCGCAGGTCGTCCCAGATCGGGCGCATCTCTCGATAGCTCGCCTTCATACTGACGAAGATCACGGAGACGCCGGTCTTCGATTCGCTAACGATGTAATCGACTTCCGGCATCTCCTGGACCGCCTTCTCGAGCTTGTCGGTGACCAGCATCTCGACGCGCTCGGGACCGGCGCCCGGGAAAATCGTCGTAATCTGCGCCATGCGGATGATGAACCCAGGGTCTTCAGCGCGGGACATGGTTCGGTAGGCTCCGAGTCCACCCACGAGAACGACGATAAGGACGACGATGGTGATGCGGTTCTTCTCGATGGCGGCGCGTGTGATGTTCATTCTGGCCCTCAGGCTCCCGGGAGTCGGACTTGCTCGCCCTCTTCGATCTTGCTGACACCGGCGGTGACGACGCGATCTCCGTCCTCGAGGCCGCTGAGGATCTCCAGACCCCGAGCGGTCAGCTCGCCGACCTCGACCGCGCGTCGCCGAACGACGCCCGTGTCACCCTGCGCCGGCTCGACAACGAAGACGAAGCGGCCTTCCCGGTCCTCCCCGACCGCGACGGCGGGCACCAGGTATAGCTCACGCTGGCCCCGCGCCTCGAAATTGAAGGCGACTTCCGCCGCCATTCCTGACCGGATGTCGGGGTCCGTTTCATCCAGCAGCACGCGAACCGGGTAGGTCGTGCCGGTGCCGGTCGCGGCGACGCCGACTTCTGTGATGGCGGCAGCGAAAGTTCGGTTGGGCAGAGCGTCGAACGTGACGCTCACCTCGTCGCCTTCCCGGACCTGTGCGATCAGGACTTCGGGGACGCCGACATCGACTTCGAGCCGTGACCCGGAGGTCAGGAGGACAATGGCCTGGCCCGGGCTGGAGTTTTCGTTCACCTCGGCGTTGACGGCGGCGACGACGCCGGCGACTGGGGCGGTTAGGCGCGTGTAACTCAACTGCAGGCGCGCCAGCTCGAGGCTCTGCTCGTAGGCATCGACGCTCGCCTCGGCAGACTCGTAGGCGGCGCGGGCGGCATCCAGATCACTCTTGGCCGCGGTGTTGTTCTCGTAGAGCAGACGTGTCCGCTCGTACGTCACCTGCGCGTTGCGGGCCTGGGCGCGAGCCTGGGCCAACGCGGCCTCGGCGCGCTCGACTTGCAAGCGATAGTCTTGCGGATCCAGCTCAGCGATCAGCTGGCCGGGCCAGACACTGTCGCCGACCGCGGCGGTGATCCGGCGAATCGTCCCGGCAACCTTGAAGCTCAGTCGCGATTCGACACCGGCGCGGGCCGTGCCGGAGAAGGCGCGCACTCGACTGCCGCCGCTGGAATAGACCTGCTGGTAACGCACCGGCCTGAGGACAGTCTCGGGCTGTTCTTCGCTGCCGCAGGCGCTGGCAAGTGCAATGAGCGCGATGGGGATCGCCGAACGGCCAATGTAGCGTTTCACTTTTTGGGCCTCTCTGATTGACGGAGTCAGCGTCGGCCGGCTTCGCCGGCTTCGGCGAAGAAAGCGTCGACCCGGTTGAAGAAGTCGTTCCGTTCCTCGGCGGTGCGGAAGAGATCGAACTCGCCGGCGGCGCGCTGGACGTTCATCAGGTCGATGAGGAAGTCGTAAACCGCGTTGGCCGCGACCTGCTCGGCGACCAAAGCGGCGTTCTGGGCATCGAGCAGGTCGATGATCGGCACGGCACCCTGGGTATAGGCATCTGTAACCAGTTCGAAGTTGCGCCGTGCCGCATTGGCTGCGTCCTCCGACAGATCGATGCCTGCCAGCGACGCGCCCATGGCATGCGAGGCCGATCTGACTCGCTGCTCGACCCGCTCGGCGGCGGCCTGACGCTCTAACTGCAGTCGGGCTACCTCCTCTGAAGCTTGGGTGCGGACCGCGAAACGTGAACCTCCCGTGAACAGTGGGAGCGATACGTTCAGCCCGACAGACCAGCTGACATCATCGACCTCTGGGAACAACCCTTCGAAACCGGAACCGGGAGGCGCCACGAACCCTCCGCTGCCCGCGCCGCCCCGGGAGAAGACGTCGGTGATACCGGCCTGTAGCGCGACCGTGGGCGACCAGAAGTCGCGCTTGGCGGAGCTGAGAGCCCGGCGCTGTGCGGAGATGAGCTCATCGAGGGCTCTGAGTTCTGGCGCTCGGGCCAACGCCTCCTGCACCATGAAGCGGCGGAAGACCCGAAAGCTCCACTTGTTGTCGATGTAAGACATGAGACGCTGCTCGCCCGCCATCAGCGCCGGCTCTTCCAGATCGACATCCGCCGTGAGAAATGGTTCTTCGAGCGGACGGTGCAGCAGCCGGTTGAGCGCGATCTCCGCCTGGTTCCGCTGTGCCGACGCATCGATCACCGACTGGCGGTTGTTGGCGATCTGGTTCTCCCAGCGGTAAACCTCGCCGGGCCCCGAGACTCCCACGGACTGGCGGACCGCTGCAAGCTCCAGGTTCGAGCGCGTCACGCGTAGGTTCTCCGTCTGGATCCGCTCGAACGTTTTTGCCCGCAGTACATCCAGGTAGGCCGTCGTCGCGGCCAAGACGATATCGAGGCGGAGGCGCTCGCGCTCTAGCTCTCGCGAGTTTTGCAGCGACCGCTGGATCGACAGGTTGGCCCAGGCGGGCTCAGAGAAGAGGAGCTGAGTTACCGTGGCCGAGCCGGACACCGTACGCTGCGCCTGGCTCCCAAAGCTGGCCTCCGCCCGATCGCTATCGATGATGGAGCCGAGAGTTGAGACACCTATCTGAGGGAGGAGTACCGAAGCCGCCTGACGAACGTCCTGGCCACCAGCCGCCACCAAACGGTCCTCTGCTGCGAGGTCGAGGTTGGCTGCGATGGCGTCGCGTGCCGCGCTGACCAAGGAAACGGTACGCTCTGCCTCGGTACGGACTTCGTCAATGAGCTCGGCCTCGGTGATCACCTTCCATTTCGGGTAGACGCCGATCGCTTGGGCCGTGGCGACGTTGATGCTCAGACGCTCTCGCGGTGGAAACGCGACGGGTATGGTCCCGGCTTCTTCGCCGAGGGCGATGCGCTGGATGTTCAGTGCGGTGCGGCGCGCCAGGCGCTCGAAGAAGCTGTTCGGTTTGAGCCCGGTCATGATGCCGCGGCGAACCTCGGGCTCACCCAGCCAGGAAAAGCTGGGCAGGCGCCGGTCGATGAGTGCTTGCGCCAGCCGGTCAAAATCGTCGCTGCTGAGTTGCAGCAGGGGCACCAGGTAAACAGCGTCGAACTCATCATCGTCGAGCGCACGGAGCGCGGCGTCCAGCGAGTTGCTTACCGGGATGACACGCGCGTCGAGGTCAAGCAGCTCGAGTCTCTCTTCCGTACGTCTGGCCAGCCCGGGGATTTGATCGTGCGGGGGACCATTGACGAGAATGGCAAGCTTCGTGAACGGCGCGACTTCTCTGAAGGTCAGGATATCCGGTGTTGTGGTCTGCGGTAGCGCGATGTAGTTCAGGTTGCGGACGCCGCTCGCCCCGTCCTTGAAGGGAAGCCCCTGTAGCTCGTTGTCCAGTACGACCGGCGCGACAACGGGCTTGGGCAGTTCCTGGCGCTGGGCCGCCGCATGCGAGGCCAGCAGCCCCAGAGCCACAACCAGGTCGACCTCGTCGTCGGCCAGCAGTCGATCGAGGGCGGCGTTGACGCCGGCGAGCGTCCAGTCCGCCTCGCGGAATTTTCCGGCCGGCAGGCTGGCGTCGAAATCGTCGCTCAGTAGCTCCAAGATCTCCCGGCTGAACAACTCGAGCAGGGGTGCGTGTCGTTCGGACGGGCCATCGGAGATGATGCCGATGGTCATCCGCTGCGGCGGGTTCTGCGCGGCCTGCAGTTGGTGAACCGAAGAGACTAGAGCGAGGGGAATGACTAGGAGAAGGCGCGATTGGTGGCTCATATGCTTGTGCGGTGGTTGCAGGGTCTTAGCTTTTTCCGGGCCGGAGAGCAGCGAGCGCCCGGGTATCAGGCCAAACCATGAGGTTGGGACGGAGCGAGCATATGGCCGGCCCGTCGCCTCTGTCAAGCTGCGGCCGTCCGGCAAAGTATAGAGAAACCCTGGCACAAGATGCACGACAAACTCGAATCAAGTCTGCTTTATGTTGCGTTGCCGATCGCGCGTCTGGTGGGTATGCACGGCCAACGTCGAGAGTAGGACCGAAACGAGGACGGTATCGATCATCATGAAATTCGAGAGACGCAGGATCATCGCGCTGCTATCGGTTGTTGTGCTGACCGTTAGTCTGCCAGCGCTTCTATCGGCCCAACGGACCTCGCGCGACAGGGCGCTGACGGCGCTAGGCGACCTGAGCGCGGCCTTCGAGCGGCTATCAGTGACCGTGGCGCCGGCGGTGGTGCCGATCATCGCCAGCGGCTACCAGCCGCCACAAGAAGGCGATGCGCCCGGCTCCGGATTGCTGAGCCGCCGGCAAGTCGGCGGATCGGGGGTCATCCTCGATCCGGACGGCTACATCGTCACTAACCTTCACGTGGTGGACGGCGCGGGCCGTATCCGCGTGCGCTTACCGGCAAGCGATGCTCAGACACCAGCGGGTCAGTCGATACTCAGGCCGCAAGGGAAGATCGTTGGCGCCCGGATCGTCGGCGTCGACCGTGAGACCGATTTGGCCGTGCTCAAAGTCGATGCGAGCGATCTGCCGCACCTGACGCTGGGTGACTCGGATCTGGTCAAGAAGGGGCAGGTGGTCTTCGCCTTCGGCAGTCCGTTGGGGTTGGAGAACTCGGTGACGATGGGCATCGTCAGCGCGGTCGCCCGGCAACTGCGGCCGGAGGATCCGATGATCTACATTCAAACTGACGCAACCATCAATCCCGGCAACAGCGGCGGCCCGCTGGTCGATACGGAAGGGCGCGTCGTCGGGATCAACACACTGATCTTCTCGCAGTCGGGCGGCAGCGAGGGGATAGGGTTCGCTGCTCCGGCGAACATCGTTCGAAACGTCTACCAACAGATCAAGCTGAACGGGTACGTGCGCCGCGGCGAGATCGGCGTCCACGCTCAAACCATCACGCCGTTGCTCGCCGCCGGTCTCGGCCTGTCAAAGGACTGGGGGGTGGTTCTGGGCGATGTCTATCCGCGTGGCCCCGCGGCGCGTGCCGGCCTGCGCACCGGAGATATCGTGCTCACGCTTGATGGCAAGGTGATGGAGAATGGGAGGCAACTGGACGTTAACCTCTACGGCACACCGGTCGGCGCGACGGTCACCTTGGAGGTGCTGAGAGGTGAAGAACGTCTGAGCGTGCCGGTCAGTGTGGTCGAGCGCCAGGACGACCTCAACCGCTTTGCCCCGATGGTCACGCCGGAGGAGAATCTGATTCAACGACTGGGGATTCTGGCGGTTGAGCTTGACCCGCGTGTGGCAGCGATGCTGCCCGGCCTACGGGCACGCCTTGGCGTGGTTGTCGCCGCCCGTTCGCCCGATGCAGTCTATGGTCGTGCCGCACTTGCTGCTGGTGACGTGATCTATGGGCTGAACGGCGAGGCCGTCGGGACACTGTCACAGCTGCGCACGGTCATCGAGCGAATTCCGGTGGGCGGTGCCGTGGTTCTGCAGATCGAGCGCCGCGGCCGCACACAATACCTGGCCTTCGAACTGGAATGAACAAGCCGTGCCCGCTCCCGACTGAGTCACTATTATAGAGGAGCCGTTAACCATCCCAAATTCGACAAGCGCAGCGCGGCTTCGCTGCGCGCTGTGTCCTTCTTAATTCCCGGGAGGTCCTGATGGAACAGGTGAGTCTCGCATCGCTGTGGCTGCCGATCCTGATCTCCGCGGTGATCATCTTCTTCGCCGCATACGTTGCATGGTCCGTGTTGCCCCACCACCGCTCAGATTGGGTGAAGATCCCCAACGACAGACAGCTACTGCTGACCCTGCGTGTTCTCGGTCTGGCGCGCGGCCAGTACTTCTTTCCGGCGGCGATGACGCCAGAGGGTCGCAAACAGGATCCGGATCCTGCCAAGACGCTGGCGGAAGGTCCAGTCGGATCGCTAGTGATCTGGCCTGGCGCGCCGAACCTGGGGACCAGTTTGGCAAGCTATTTCATCTATACGCTTGGCGTATCGTTCATGGTCGCTTACATCGCCTACGTAACCATTGCGCCCGGTGCCGACTACCTGCACGTGTTCCGCGTGACCGGCACGGTGGCCGTACTGGCTTACAGCGCCGCTGAGATACCCAAGTCGATCTGGTTCGGCCACACCTGGAGCAGCACTTGGAAGTCAGTGATCGACGGGCTGGTCTATGGCTTATTGACCGGTGGCGTGTTCGGCTGGCTCTGGCCGGCCTAACAGGCGCGGGCTACGATAGCGCAGTTGAGCCCCATCGAATCTGCCCCATCCGGACAACCGAGCGGAGGATCGCCATGAGGATCCCGTTGCAGCTACTCCGGTCTGCCCGTTTTGCCCTCATCGGCTGGCTCGTGCTGAGTCCCGCCGCGGCAGTGGCGCAGCGCTCGGAGACCTACGATGAAAAGTTGTATAACGCGCTGGAGTGGCGATCGATCGGTCCGCACCGCGGCGGTCGCGTCACGGCGGTGGCCGGCATCCCGAGCCAACCGTACGTCTATTACATGGGCGCCACCGGCGGCGGTGTCTGGAAGACGGTGGATGGAGGGCAGACTTGGGAGCCGGTGGCTGACGAGTTCTTGGGGACCGGCTCCATCGGTGCCATCGCTGTCGCCCCGTCCGACCCCAACGTCGTCTATGTCGCCACCGGTGAAGCATGCATTCGTGGAAACACCTCGCCGGGTGACGGCTTCTACAAGTCCACCGATGCGGGGAAGACTTGGACGCATGTCGGGCTGCGCGACGCGGGCCAGGTAGGCGGACTCACGGTTCACCCGACCAACCCCGATGTCGTTTACGCCGCGGTACTCGGTCACGCCTTCGGTGCGAACCAGACGCGCGGCATCTACCGCTCGCGGGACGGGGCCGCGACCTGGGAGCGGGTTCTGTTCCGGGATGAGAACAGCGGGGGCATCGACCTGGCTCTCGATCCCAACAACCCACGGATCATCTACGCAGCGCTGTGGCAGGCGCGCCGCATGCCTTGGGGCATGGAGAGCGGCGGTCCGGGCAGCGGTCTGTTCAAGTCCAGCGACGCCGGAGACACGTGGACGGAGATCAGCCGCAACGAGGGGCTGCCGGAGGGAACGCTGGGCAAGATCGGCATCACCGTTTCGCCGCTGAACTCGGAGCGCGTCTGGGCGATCGTCGAAGCCGAAGACGGCGGTGTGTTCCGCTCGGATGATGCCGGCGCGACCTGGACGAGGGTGAACGACGAGCGCAGCCTACGTCAACGCGCCTGGTACTACACTCATATTTACGCCGATCCGCAGAACGAAAACACCGTCTACGTCTTGAACGTGCGTTTCTGGAAGTCGACCGACGGGGGGAGCAAGTTCGAGTCGATCAGCACACCGCATGGCGACAATCACGACCTGTGGATCGATCCGAACAACTCGCTGCGTCAGATCAACGGCAATGACGGTGGCGCGAACGTCACGTACAACGGCGGCAAGGTCTGGACGCGCCAGGACAACCAGCCCACGGCTCAGTTCTATCACGTCACCACGACGAACCACTTTCCTTATCGGGTCTGTGGCGCCCAGCAGGACAACAGCACCCTCTGTATCGCCAGCCGCACCAGCGGGTTCGGCATCAGCGATCAGGATTGGTATCGCGTGGGCGGTTGCGAGAGCGGCTACATCGCCGTGCACCCCGACGATCCGGACGTCGTGTATGCCGGCTGCTACGGCGGCATGATCAGCCGCTACGATCAGCGAACCGGACAGTCGCGGAATATCCACGCCTGGCCCGACAACCCGATGGGTTGGGGCGCGGCGAATCTGAAGTACCGATTCCAGTGGACGTTTCCGATCGTGCTGAATCCGCACGACCCGGGCGAGCTTTTTATCGCGGCGAACGTGGTGTTCCGCTCGCACGACGGAGGCGGCAGTTGGGAGGTCATCAGCCCGGACCTGACCCGCAACGACAAGACGAAGCAGGGACCGTCCGGCGGCCCGATCACCAAGGACAACACCAGCGTCGAGTACTACAACACGGTCTTCTCGCTGGTCCCGTCCCGACACGAGAACGGGGTGATCTGGGCGGGAACGGACGACGGCCGCGTGCACCTGACCCGCGATGCTGGCCAAACTTGGAACGAGATAACACCGAAAGACATGCCGGAGTGGGGCCTGGTGAGCATCATCGAGGAGTCGCCGCATGCCGCAGGCTTCGCTTACTTGGCGGTGAACCGCTATAAGCTGGACGATTTCAGCCCCTACATATTTAAGACCGTCGACTACGGCAAAAGCTGGAAGAGAGTCGTGAAAGGTCTGCCGGCCGGGCATTACATCCGCGTGGTGCGAGAGGATCCGGCACGACGCGGCTTGCTGTACGCGGGTGGTGAGTTCGGCGTTTATGTCTCGTTCGACGACGGCGAGAATTGGAGCTCGCTGCAGCTCAACCTGCCGGTGGTGCCGGTGCGCGACATGGTCGTCAAGGAGAACGACCTGGTATTGGGCACTCACGGCCGTTCGTTCTGGATACTCGACGATCTGACACCGCTACACCAGCTGAGCCGCGATGTCGCTGGCTCCGCCACGCACCTTTACAAGCCTCGCGACACCTATCGGCTGGACGGCTCCAGCTTCTCGGGCACCCGGCCGGGCATCGGCAGTAACCCACCCAATGGCGTCGTGGTGCACTACTACCTGAACGCGCAGCCGGAAGGCGAGGTCAAGCTAGCGTTATTGGACGCGGACGGCACCTTGATCCGCGAGTATTCCAGCAAGCCGGAAGAGGGTCGGGATGACGGCGACGTCAAAGCAGAGGCGGGGATGAACCGCTTCGTCTGGGACCTGCGCTATCCCGACGCGAGCCGCTTTCCGGGCATGATCATGTGGGCCGGTAGGACCGACGGCCCGCGCGCGGTGCCGGGCAGCTATCAGGTCCGTCTCAGCGTCAGCGGCCGCGACCAGACGCAGACTTTTGAATTGCTGAAAGATCCCCGCGTTCCAGCCAGCCAGGCAGATCTGCAGGAGCAGTTCGACTTTCTGATTCGGATACGGGATCGCATCAGCGAGGCAAACGACGCCGTCAAGTTGATCCGCGACGTGCGCCGGCAAGTCGATGGCGCCGTGGAGCGCGTCGAAGGCGCGACGTATGCGGACGAGGTGAAAGCGAAGGCGAAAGAGCTGAAGGGATCGCTGTCGGAGGTCGAGAACGAGATCTATCAGACCAAAAACCGGAGCCGGCAGGATCCGCTCAACTTCCCCATCAAGCTCAACAACAGGATCGCCGCGCTGGTAGGAGTGGTGAGCAGCGCCGACGCGAAACCGACGCGGCAGTCGTACCAGGTCTTCGAGGACCTTTCGCGTCAGCTTCAGGTTCAATTGGATCGGCTCGACGAGATTGTCGGGCAGGACGTGCCGGCGTTTAACGCGCTGATCGCTAGCCACGCGGTTCCGGCCGTCATCGTGCGGGAAGGGGCAAAAGCGGACAGCTGACCGGCGACAGTCCCGGGCTGCAGAGTGCGGTGGCATGGCGGCCAAGAACGGACTGTCGCGGCGCGAAGCTGGCCAGCGCGGTCTTGCTTCAAGCCGCAACGTAGCCTAAAGTGCGCCGCGAGATGACAACAAACGATCAGACGGCAAAAAAGCCCGGTAACTCCGACGCCGCGAAACCAGACCATTCCGGTCCGGCGGGAGCTTCTGGAAAAGGCGGCCCGGACGAGTTGGAGACGCTTCTCCGCGAGGAGCTGAAACCCGACCTCGAGGTAGTCAAGCGGTTGGGCCGCGGCTCGATGGCGAACGTCTACCTGGCCCGGGAGGTCCAGCTCAAGCGTCTGGTCGCGATCAAGGTGCTTTCCCCGCGGCTCGCCCGGGATCAGCAGGCACGCCTCCGCTTCGAGCGCGAGGCGCAATCGGTGGCCTCCCTCACACACCCGAACATCGTTGGTATCCATCGTGTCGGCCGCCTGTCCAACGATCTGCCCTTCATCATCATGCAGTATGTGAAGGGCAGGACCGTGGAAGACCTCCTCAAAGCCAAGGGGCCAATGGGCGTCGCGGAAGCGCGCCGTGTGATGTCGGAAGTCGCATCGGCCGTCGCCGCCGCTCACCAGCGCGGCATCGTCCACCGTGATATCCGGCCTGGCAACGTGCTGTACGAGGAGGGATCGGGGCGGGCGCTGCTCACCGACTTCGGGATCGCCGCGATCCTGGCCAGCGGAGAAGGTGGCGAGGCGGCGCGACTGACCAAGACCGGCGAGCTGGTGGGCAATCCCGCCTACATGAGCCCGGAGCAACTGTTGGGTGAGGACCTGTCCGAACGCAGCGACGTCTACGCACTCGGACTGCTGGGATACGAATTGCTCACGGGTCGCAGCGCCTTCGATGCAACGTCACGGCGCGAGATGATCACGGCGCACATTCAGCAGGAACCCCGGAAGCTCTCGGAGTTACGGCCGGAGGTCGATGCGGACCTGGAGGAGCTGCTGGCCCGCTGTTTGGCCAAGGAGCCGGCTCACCGGCCCAACGCCGCCGACATCGCCGACCGACTCTTGACGCTGCCGGCCGATGTCACGCCGATCCCGCCGACGCGGGCCGTCCCGACCGGGCTCTTCTCACGCCTGACCGAACGGCGCCTTCCCACCATCATGATCGTCTATGGAGCCATCGCCTGGGGCGTGCTGCAGGTCGTCGACCAGCTGGCCGATCGTGACATCGTGGGCGAGGTCATCTATCAGCTGGCACTGGTCGCGGTTCTCACCGGACTTCCCGCCGTGCTGACGGGCGCCTGGTTCCACGGCAAGAAGGGGCGTCAGGAGTTCGAGCCGGTGGAGTACTGGTTGTTCGGGGCGCTGGCGCTGATTTGGCTGGGCGTTTCAGCGCTCATCCTGGTGAAGTGGCTGTAGCTGGCCCGGTCGGGCCCGGCGTTTAACCCACCTCATCGAGTATGCCGCGCAGCGCCTGATAGATAGTGGGGTTTCCGGCGATGAAAGCGCCGTGCTTCACGACGTCCTCGCTTCCTGCCAGGTCCGTGATGATCCCGCCGGCCTCACGCAGAATCAACACACCGGCCGCTACATCCCAGGGCGCCAGGTGAAGCTCCCAGAATCCATCCAGCCGTCCGCAGGCGACGTCGCAGAGATCGATGGCGGCCGAACCGGTGCGACGAATACCGCTGCTCCGGGGCAGGACCGCCTTGAACTGGGCCAGGTACTGATCGAGCAACTCGGTCTTCTTGAAAGGAAAACCGGTGCCGATGAGCGCAAGCTTCAGCTCGCCGACGCGGGAGACGTTGATCCGCTCGCCGTTGCGCTCTGCCCCCTGGCCGCGCCGGGCCCGAAAGGTGTCCCAGCTGGCCGTGTTGATGACGACGCCGGCGGCCAGGCCGTCCGAGTCGATGGCCGCGACCGAGACGGAGTGAAACGGATAGCCGTGCAGGTAGTTCGTCGTCCCGTCCAGCGGATCGACGTACCAGGTCACCTCGGCCGCCAGCGGTTTGGGGCCACCCCAGTCACGTTCCTCGGCGGCGATGGCGTGGTTGGGGAAGCGGCCGCGAATCTCGGCGACTGCGGCTTCTTCGGCCAGGTGGTCGACCTCACTCACCCAGTCAGCGTGGCCTTTTTCGGTCCAGTCGTCGGGCTCCAGCCAGCCGGTCCGGTGATGATGGACTTCGGCGGCGGCCCGGGCGGCCATTATCGCGGCGTGGAGTAGGTCATCGATTGAGTGCATAGCTTGATCAAGTTGTTTGCGCTCGGTAACTTAATCCGCCGGTCGTTAGACGACCAGCGAGTCAAACGTGGGTGTTGGGGCAGGGCCGTGGACTTCCAGCGCCCGCCACCGGCGCCCCGATTTTTTTCAGATAACCCTGGATCGACCGCGGCCCTGCGGCTGGCTGTTTGGAGATTTGTCCGGTCGAAGACCTTGAAGTGGAGCGATGCCGGCTAAGAAACCGCGCGCCTTCAGTGGTGTCCAGCCGTCCGGCGAGTTGCACATCGGCAACTACCTCGGTGCTGTGAAGAACTGGGTCGACCTGCAGGACGACTACGAGTTGTTCATCAGTATCGTCGATCTGCACGCCATCACCCAGGAGTTCGAGCCTGCCGAGTTGCCAATGCGCGTCTTTGATGTGGCGCTGACGCTCCTGGCCGCCGGCATCGATCCCGAACGGACGACGCTGTTCGTGCAATCGCACGTACCCGAGCACAGCGAGTTGGCCTGGATCTTCAACACCGTGACTCCGCTGGGCGAGCTGGAGCGGATGACGCAGTACAAGGACAAGTCCAGCCGACAGGAATCGGTGCTTGCCGGCTTGCTGAATTACCCCGTTTTGCAGGCGGCTGACATTCTCCTGTATCACGCGACGGCGGTGCCGGTTGGGGAAGATCAAATCCAGCATATCGAATTGACCCGGGAGATCGCGCGGAAGTGGAACGCGCGCTACGGCGAGTATTTCCCGGAGCCCGAGTCGCTGATCGGCCCGGTGCGGCGCGTGCTGGGCCTGGATGGTCAGGCGAAGATGTCGAAGTCATTGGGCAATACCATCGGCCTGCTCGAGTCTCCCGAGGAGATCTGGGGAAAGCTACGCGTGGCGTTGACCGATCCGGCGCGCAAGACGCGCAAGGATCCCGGAAACCCCAACGTCTGCAACGTCTTCAGCCTGCATCGCTATTTCTCCAGCGCCGAGGACGTGGCCTGGGCGGATCAGGGCTGTCGCACGGCGGGCATCGGCTGCGTGGATTGCAAACGCCGCTTGAATGGCAACATCGTGGAGGCGTTGCGGCCGATCCGCGAGCGGGCGGCGGAACTGCGAGCGCGGCCCGAGCACGTGGTCGAGGTGCTGGAAGCGGGTGCCCGGCGTTGCCGGGGTATCGCCGGCGCCACGATGGATGAGGTGCGGCGGCGCATGGGGATGTTACCTGCCGACTCGTTGGCTGAGGCCGACTCGCGCGGGACGGTTGAACGATGACCGAATGGCTCGACCCGGCCTGGATAGAGACGCTGCGGCTCAACCTGCTGGGCCGGATACTGCTGGCCACTGTGCTGGGCGGCGTGGTCGGCTTGGAGCGCGAGCTTTCTGGCAAGCCGGCGGGCCTGCGCACCAACATCCTGATCTGCGTCGGCGCCACACTGCTGATGGACGTGTCGCAGTTGGTGGCGGCTTCCGGCATCGGCGGCCCCACGGACCCCGGCCGCATCGCGGCGCAGGTGGTCTCGGGCATCGGCTTCATCGGCGCGGGCACGATCCTGGTCGAGCGGGGGAGCGTGGTGGGGCTCACGACGGCCGCGACCCTCTGGGTGGTCGCGGCGATCGGTCTGGCAGTGGGCGCACACGCCTACATCGAGGCGGTGGGGACCACGGTAGCGGTGGGTCTTACCCTTGTTCTGCTGGGTCGGGCCGAGGACTTTCTGTTCAAGCGGCGGACCGCGATAACGCTGGACGTCGTTCTCGACCCGGACGATGCGCTGATCGATGAGGTCGCCGACCTACTACGTCGACACCGGGTTAGAGCGCTCCCGATGAAGGTGGAGAAGCAGGGCCAGCGGTATCGAGTGTCGTACGAGTTGCGCGGCAGGGCAGGCAAGCGTGACGAAGCCATCAGCGAGGTGGCGGCAACCGAGGGCGTCCGCAAGATCACGGTTCGCTGAGCCGACGATGTCCCCTCCTCCCAAGCGCCGCTTCGTCATCGATATGTACTCCTCCCGCTATCCGTTATGGAGTATGCCCGATAAGGACACGGACAAGCTGTGCGCCGCACTACCGCCGGACTGGGAAGTGGTCCGCGTGCTGGAGGAGGCCGATGGATCCGGAGATGGCGTGCCACGGACGGGGCAAGCGCTTGAAGCATCGTTGCGTGATGCCGAGGTCTACTGCGGGTTCGGAATTCCGCGCGAAGTCTTCAGCGCCAGTAGCAAGCTGCGCTGGGTGCATTCGGGAGCGGCGGGGGTCGGCGGCTCGCTCTACCCGGAGATGGTCGAGAGCGACGTGATATTCACCAACTCGGCGGCCACCCATGGCGTTCCTGTCGCGGAGCACGCCCTGGCGATGATGTTCTACTTTGCCCGGAGCTTCGATCGCCTGCCCGCCCTCGCGAGGCAAGCTCACTGGGAGCGCGATCGCCTCGCCAAAGCGCCCAGCCCGGTGCGCGAGCTGACCGGCGCCCTGCTGGGGATCATCGGTTACGGAGGGATCGGCCGTGAGTTGGCCCGGCGCGCCAAGGGTCTGGGGATGCAAGTCTGGGCGATCAAGCGCGACCCGTCGGAGGGGGCGACCGAGTGGGTGGATCGTTTGCTCGGGCCCGGCGATCTTCAGAAGCTGCTAGCCGCCAGCGACTACGTCGCGATCACGGTGCCGCAGACGCCTGAGACCGCTGCGTTGCTCGGAGCGACCGAGCTGGGGCTGATGCGCGAGGACGCCGTTTTGATAAATGTGTCTCGCGGTGGCATCGTAGACGAGGATGCGCTGGTCGAGGCGCTGCGGGCCGGCCGGATCCGGGGCGCCGGCCTGGACGTGTTTCAGGACGAGCCGCTGCCGGCCGCCAGCCCGTTCTGGACGCTGGACAACGTGTGTCTGACGCCGCACGTGGCCGGGGTCAGCCCGCGATTCTGGGAGCGGGAGACCGAGCTGATTCTGGAGAACACGCGCCGTTACCTGGCGGGTGAGCCGATGCTGAACGTCGTAAACAAGCAGGCGGGTTATTAGGAGCAGCTTATGGAAAAGATTCTGAGGACGGCGATCGAGCGTGGCGCGAGCGACTTGCACATCAAGGCGGGCGACGTGTTCCGCGCCAGGATCCACGGCGAGCTGGTCCCGATGACCAAGCAGCTACTGACGCCGGATCAGACCCGGGAAGTGGCCATGCGCTTGATCCCCAACGAGCGGGATCGCAACAACATCGACCGGATCACCGACTACGACTGCGCGTGGGGTGTGCCGGGGCTGGGACGGTTCAGGGTGAACATCCTGAAGCAGCGGGGCAGCTTCAGCATCGTGCTGCGAATCATCCCGGTGGAGATCCCCAAGTTCGAAGAGCTGGGTTTGCCCACCGTTCTTGAGGACATCTCTTCGTTGCCGCGCGGGTTGGTGCTGGTTACAGGCGTGACCGGCTCCGGTAAGACGACGACCCAGGCGGCGATGATTCATTACATCAACCAGAATTTCCGCAAGCACATCATCACTTTGGAGAACCCGATCGAGTATCTGCACCGCGACATCAACTGTTCGATCACCCAGCGGGAAGTCGGCGCCGACACTGCCTCGTTCCAGACCGGGCTGCGCGCCGCGTTGCGAGAGGACCCCGACGTGATTCTGATCGGTGAGATGCGGGACAACGAGACGATCGACACGGCGATCAAGGCGACCGAGACGGGCCACCTGGTCATCTCAACGCTCCACACGTCTGACGCGGTCACGACGATCAGCCGTACCGTCTCGGTCTTTCCGCCCGAAGAGCAGGAGATGTTGCGGGTCCGGCTGGCCGAGTCGATCCAGTCGGTGATCTCACAACGCCTGATGCCGCGTTCCGACGGCAACGGCCGGGTGGTCGCCTGCGAGGTTATGCGGGTCACCGGCGCGATTCGCGATTGTATCATGAACCCGCTGAAGATGGATGAGATCCGGATCCTCGTGGAAGAGGGGACCGCACAGTACGGGATGCAGACGTTCGACCAACACCTGATGAAACTGGTGGAGGAGGGTTCGGTCGACTACGAGACGGCGAAGTTGGCCTCGAGCAATCCATCCGACTTCGAGCTGAAGATGAAGACGCTGGGCGAGAATCAGCTGATACAGGGTCGGCGATGAGGTTGGAAGGTGTGTTGTTACCGGTGACCACGCCGTTCGATCCGGTCACCGGCGACGTCGCGCCTATCTCCTTCCGCGAGAACTTGCGAACCTGGGTCGATGCCGGCGTCCAGGGAATCGTCGTGGCCGGGTCCACCGGCGAGGCGCCGCTACTGGACGAACGGGAGATCGTGCAGCTGGTGGAGTGGGCCCGCGACATCGTGCCGCCGGAGCGGCTGCTGATCGCGGGAACCGGCGCCGAGTCGACCCGCGCGACGGTGCGGGCCGCCCGGGCCGTCGCCGAGGTAGGTGCTGACGCCGTGCTGGTTCGCGCGCCCGCCTACTACCGGAGCCGGATGGACCCCGAGACGATCCGTGCCCACTACGAGGCGGTGGCGGATGCGATCCCTGTTCCCGTCATTCTCTACAACGTGCCGCAGTTCGTGCCGGTGGAGTTCACACCCGGCCTGTTCGCCGAGTTGGGCGGCCACCCCAACATCTTGGGTATCAAGGACTCGACCGGCGATCTGAAGCTGCTGGGCGCGCTGCTCGATGCGGCGCCGGAGGGGTGTGTTGTCCTGGTCGGAGCGGGCTCGCTGCTGTATGCGGCCCTCGAGATGGGCGCGGCCGGCGGGATCGTCGGCGTGGGTTGTCTGGCGCCGAGCTTGGCGGTGGAGGTCTTCGAGAGCTTCAAGGCGGGCGACACCGGGAAGGCGGGGGCCGCGCAAAGCCGAATCTCATCACCTCACAAGACCATCGTCCGTGGCTTGGGTGTCGCCGGGGTCAAGTATGCGCTGGACGTGTTGGGCTACAGCGGCGGTGCGCCGCGGCCACCGCTCCGCCCCCTGGACGACCGCAGCCGCGGCCAGGTGCGCGATGAACTGAGCCGGGCGCGCCTGCTGACCGGCAGCGCCGGGGGCAGCCGCTAGCCAGATGGGCGAGCTCGCGCTCATCGCGCTGTTGCTGCTCTGCTTTCTGGTCGGGCTGGCCCTGATCCCGTTCGGCTTGCCGGGGACCTGGGTGATGGTGGCGGGGCTGATCGGCTACGCGGCGCTCGGCGGTTTCGAGCGGGTGGGTGGCGGCATCCTCGCCGCGGCGGTCTCGCTGGCTGTGGTGGCGGAGCTGGCCGAGGCCTGGCTGGGGTTCCGCTTCGCCCGACGCTACGGTGGCTCGAGCCGAGCCGGCTGGGGTGCCGTCGCCGGCGGCTTGATCGGTGCCGTGGTGGGGACGCCGGTACCGCTGATCGGGAATGTCATTGGTGCGTTCTTGGGCGCGTTCCTCGGTGCTGTCCTGCTGGAGTACAGCGCCAAGCCGGATTTAGGCGCGACGCTCGGCGCGGGCTGGGGTGCCGTGCTGGGCCGGGCGGCGGGAGCGGCCGTGAAGATCATCGCCGGGCTGGTGATCGCGATCTTGGGGATCTACGCGGCGTTGTTGTAACCCGGCGATTCCTTGACACCCCGAATCGGGCCGTCTAGCTTCTGTCTAAGGATAGCCGAACTGCTGCCCCCCAAGTGGGGGCTTTTTCATTGAGGTCAATATGTTCAACAGCGGTGTCCGTTGCTTGGTAGTGGTCGGCTCGCAGTGGGGCGACGAGGGGAAGGGCAAGATCGTCGACGTCCTCGCCAGGGACGCGGATTGGATCGCGCGTTATCAGGGCGGCGCCAACGCGGGCCATACCGTCCGCGTGGGCGAAGAGCAATTCATCCTGCACCAGATACCGTCGGGCGTGCTGTACCCGGGCAAGCGTTGCGTGCTCGGCAACGGCATGGTGATCGATCCGCTGACCTTCTTCGAGGAACTCGATGAGCTGAAGGGTCGCGGCTACGATGTAGAGGACCGCATCCTGGTCAGCGGGCGCGCTCACCTGGTCTTGTCCTACCATAAGCTGTTGGACCGGGCCCAGGAGGAGAGCCGCGGCGAAGCGGCCCTGGGGACGACCGGGCGCGGCATCGGGGGCGCCTACGAGGATAAGGTGGCCCGGGTCGGGATACGCGTCGCCGATTTGGCCGCGCCTGAGCGCCTGAAGGACCTCGTGGAGGCGGCGGTGGCCCGGGCCCAGGGGAAGCTGACGGTACTGGGCTCGTCCCAGAGGATCGATCCCGGCCAGATCCTCGATGAGCTGGCGTTCTTCGCACCACGGCTCATCGCTCGGTCCTGCGACGTCGGCCTGGCCCTGCAGAAGGCCATCGACGGCGGACAACGCGTGCTATTGGAAGGGGCGCAGGGCTCGATGCTGGATGTGGACCACGGGACCTACCCGTTTGTGACCTCATCCAACACGACGGCGGGGGGCGCGGCCACCGGCGTAGGATTGGGCCCGACGGCCATCGATGCCGTGCTTGGTGTGGTGAAGGCGTACACGACCCGGGTGGGCAACGGGCCGCTGCCTAGCGAGTTGCCACCGGCCGAAGCGGCGCGTTTGCGCGAGCTGGGATCGGAGTACGGTGCCACCACCGGGCGGCCGCGCCGCACCGGTTGGTTCGATGCGCCGGTGGTCCGCTGTGCGGCCCGCTTGAACGGCTTGTCGGCGCTGGCTATCAGCAAGCTGGATGTGCTGGACGGGATGGCCGAGATCAAGCTGGCCGTCGGCTACCGGCTGCGGGGTGAGCTATTGGAAGAGATCCCGGCGGAACTGGGGGCGTTGAGCGAGGTGGAGCCGGAGTACGAGACGATGCCGGGCTGGCAGTCGTCGACGGCCGACGCCCGGCGCCTGACCGACCTGCCGGCCGGAGCCAGGGCCTACCTCGACCGGATCAGCGAACTGACCGGTGTGCCGATCCGCTATGTCTCGGTGGGGACGCGGCGGGCCCAGATCATCGACGTGGAGGGGGCGGCCGCGGCCTAGGCGGGGCTTGATGCGGCCCTGCCGTTCGCCTAAGTTAGGCGGCCTTCAAGAAACCAGAGGAGTTGTATGGCGACAAGGATCAGACTGCGCAGGGTCGGCCGCAAACGGCAGGCGTCCTTCCGGATCGTGGTAGCCGGGGGCATGCACGCGCGGAGCGGCCGGGTGACCGAGACCATCGGGAAATACAATCCCCGGACCCAGCCCTCCTATATCGAGATCGACGAGAAGCGAGCCCTCCATTGGCTGCGCGAGGGCGCCCAGATGAGCGAGTCGGTGGAGCCGCTCTTCCGCCAGGCGGGCATCCTCCGCAAGCTGGCCGAAGGTGCCGAAGGTGAAGGTGTGACGGTCATCGGTGACCCGCAGGGTAAGACGCTGATTAACCTCAGGCCCGCCGCGAAAGTCGTGGAGGAAGCGCCGGCCGAAACAGCGAGGCCGGCCGAGAAGAAGGCGAAGAAGGAAAAACCCGCACAGGCCGAGGCAAAGGCTGAAGCGAAGGCCGAGCCGACCGAGGCGGAGGCCGCGCCAGAGGCGGCCGCTGAGGCCGCGAGCGGGGACGCGGAGAAGGAAGAGGAATAGTCGCTAGCGGTCCCGAATCCCCGGGCGATTTCCTGATCGTCGGTGAGATCCGGAAGGCGCACGGGATCAAGGGTGAGTGTTTCGTGAGCCCGCGGACGGACGACGTCGCGGGCATCTACATCGAGGGGCGTGCCCTGTCGCTGGGCGACCCCGACGGACGGGCCTTCGAGCCCCCGCTGGTCCTAACCGTTCAGGCCGCCCGCGCCTTCAAGGGCGGCTTTATTGTTCGGTTCGAGGACGTCAGCGATCGGAACGGGGCCGAGGTGCTGCGGGGCCGAACTCTGCTGATCCCGTTTGCGGAAGCCCGAGCACTCGAACCCGGCGAGTACTTCCTGCATGACCTGGTCGATTTGGAAGTGCGAACAGTCGCTGGCGAAGCGGTCGGCCGCGTGACTGATGTTTACGAGGTGGGACCCGGTCACTTCTTGGGCGTGAGCGACGGCGAGCGGGAGCTGTTGATACCCTTCACGCAGCAGATCGTGAGGGACGTGGACCTGACGACCGGCACTATCCTCATCGACCCGATCCCCGGATTGCTTTCGTTGTAGTCTGGAGGTTTCGCGAGAGGCCCCCCTCGAGCAGTCACCACAGTAGGTAATGATGCGGATCAACATCCTGACGATATTTCCCGACTTCTTCAGGCAAGCACTGTCTCTGACTATCCCCGGGCGCGCGGCGCGCGCCGCGCTGGTGGAATACAACATCGTCGACCTGCGCGACTACACACACGACCGGCACCGTACCGTGGACGACGAGCCGTATGGGGGCGGTGCCGGCATGGTGATGAAGCCCGAGCCCTTCTACGAGGCGGTGGACGCCTTGCCACCCGGCGGCCCCATCGTGCTGCTGGATGCGCGCGGCCGGCTCTTCCACCACAGCGACGCGGTCCGCCTGTCGCTGGAGCCGCAGCTGACGCTGCTCTGCGGCCACTACAAGGACGTCGACTGGCGCGTCGCGCGGGGACTGGCCACCGAGGTGTATTCGATCGGCGACTTCGTGCTCTCCGGCGGCGAGCCGGCGGCGCTTTGCCTGGTCGATGCGGTGGTGCGCCTGTTGCCCGGGGCTTTGGGGGACCACGAGTCGGCGGCGACGGATTCCTTCTATGAGGAGCCGCTGCTGGCGCCGCCCGCCTATACCCGGCC
>JBFJOD010000025.1:0-28174 GCA_041617795.1 Gemmatimonadota bacterium
CGTCAGCGTTCCACCGAGTTCGGCAAGCAAGCTATCGACGACCACCAAATCGACCGGCTGCTGCGCCGTTTCCGATTGACACCCGGAGCTGCCGGCGGCAAGAACAACGAACGCAACGATTCCGGCCACGCGCATCCACCCGAAACGTTGAGGGCCGGTTGCCGGGCAGACGTTGTAAGCTCGGGCTCTTCTGTACATTCTCTCTCCCTTCACCAAGGCTGGAGCGGCGTGCCACCCGTCCCACAAAAGCATCGACGAGTCGGTCTCAGGCCGCCTCCACTCGTCGCCTTAAGGCGCTGATTCCCGCAAATGTGTAGTCCAGTATGGCGATCACCGACGCAACCGCAACCGTCACCATGAAGATGCCGATGCTCTCCGGCATCAGGAGTAAGACAAACAGCGTCACGATCTGAAGAAACGTCACCAGCTTGCCGCTCGCCCGCGACTGGGGACGAATGTCCATCCGCAGGACCTTCGATGCCAAATATCCGCAACCCACGTAGAGGTCGCGAGATATCAATATCAGGAACTCCAGCCAGCCCAGATGCGGACCGCGAAGGAAAGCCGCCAGCGCGACGGTCACGAAAAGCTTGTCGAACAGCGGATCGACCACCGCGCCGCTTCTCGTCTCGAGTCGTAGCTGGCGGGCGAGCCAGCCATCAAGAGCGTCACTGAACGCGCCGATGAGTAGGAGTATCCCACGGGCCACTAGGCCATCGACCGCGAAGAAAGCTGCGGCGATCGGCAGCCTCAGCGCCGAGATGAGGTTCGGCACGTTCATCAACTCGGAACGCCGGGGCGAAGCAGCCTCCGCGGCCATCACCGCCGGTCGCCCGTCTGCGCGCGCTTGAAACCGCGCTCGATTACACTCGCCGATGCCATCATCCCAGGAACTCTTTCACCTGTGCAGGTCTGGAAACTCTGGGACACTATACCTTGAGGCGAACCCGGCCGCGAGGGCGGCGCTGCAGCACACTGCGAAGCGATGTGGGCTCGATGCCGAAGGTTTCCCGAAAAACGCTCTGCTCGCCCGCTACGACGCTTTCCTCCAGGAGCATGGCAAGCTGCTCGACGTTGATAGGCGTGGGAAGCCGCCAGTTTGAGGCCAGGTCGACGAGCGGTCGAACCAGCCCGACCGGTACGTGCAGCCGCCGCCGCCTCAGGCCCAGCTCTTCGCAGATGATCTCCAGAATGCGGTTGTATGTGAGTTTGTGCGGCCCGCCCAGCTCCAAGCAAGAACCGTTCAAGTCCTGTCGTTCAACCGCTGACACAAAGGCTGACGCAACATCTTCGACGTCCACCGGCTGCAGCCGGTAACGGCCATCGCCGATCACGGGTGCCACCGGCGAATAGCGAAGCAGGTGGAACAGTGTTTCTAAGAACTCGCTGCCCTCACCCACGATGATCGACGGCCTGAAGATCACGAACGGCAGGCTCGATCTGGCAACCAGCTGTTCGGCTTCGTGTTTGGTCCGCTGGTAGGCCGTGCCGTCGGGCTTCGCACCCAAGGCGCTCATCTGCACGAACTTGCCGACTCCCACGCTCTTTGCGGCCTCCAGCACGCGCAGCGTGCCGCGCGTGTGCACTTTTTCGAACGTGATTGCCGGTGGCGCCTCGCGGATGATTCCGACGACGTGGATCACCGCGTCGCAGCCTGCTACGGCGTCCATCAGGCCGGCGTCGCTCGTGACGTCGCCGGTCACCAGCTCCGCTCCCAGTTCGCTCAACGCGACGGCTTCGGCCGGCTTTCGCACCAGAGCCCGGATCCGGTGTCCGCTCTGGGCTAGCCGGCGCGCGATGCAACTTCCAACGAACCCCGTGCCACCAGTCAAAAAAACGCTGAGCCCCGCAGTGCCCTCGCTCACCGCCATCACTCACCTCGGGCGGGTTGACTATCGGACGGCTCCGGCAAGCCGCCGGCTGGGGGCGAGCTGGGCATGCGGCTTAAAGCTTGTTTGAGGACGTGACGAGCGTTCGCGTAGGTGATCTGATTCAGCGCAGTTTCCGGACCCAGCCATTCGCAGGCCTGGATGCCCTCGGTCTGTTGAGGTTTGGCATGGTCATCTGGATCGGTTTCGAGCAGAAAGAAGTCGCAAAACTTGTGCACCAGGGTGCCGGCGGCGCGGAAATGCCAGTCCGTTGTCCCGAGTTTCTCAATGATTCGCAAGCGCTTCAACCCCGTCTCCTCTTGAGATTCTCGGAGTGCAGCCTCCTCGGGACTTTCGTCACCCTCGACGTGCCCTTTCGGGAAACCCCAGTTTCCGTAGCTATCTTTGATCACCAGAATCTCGAAGCCGGCGGAGCCTGCGCGCCGTCTTATCACGCCTCCCGCACTGATCTCGATGCGCGCGACATTCATCGCAGTGATCCGGCGCCCCAGCGGACCGATCGGATGACGGGAGGCTCCGGCTTTATTATCTTGGCCGGCAAGACAGCACTTGGATTGCCCATGATCGGCAAGCTAGACAAGGCGCCCGCGCCGGGCAACGCTGCAAGTTCGCGGCGCGCACCGTTAGCCTCGAGACTGCATTAGCTTTTCGGGTGACGATGGCTCCCAGACACGGCATCGCATGGTCACAATTGCGGATCGGCGCAACGACCGGCCTCATAGTCCTCTTCTCATCTGTCGCGATATTCTTTGTCGACGAGATGAGGCAGGCCATCGAAAAGCACCATAGCTTCCACTTCTATACGTCGACCGCCCAGACCCTTCGAACGCGCACCCCAGTCTGGCTGGCTGGACAGCCAGCAGGCCTGGTCAGCAGCCTCTCATTCGAAACGCCAACCGAGGCACGGCCCGGACGTCTCCGCGTCAACCTGAGCATCAGCGCGGCGGCCAGACCGTTCATCAGCGAAGGAGCCGCGGTACAGTTGATAACCGCCGGTCTCCTGGGCGAAGCCGTCGTCAACATCATCCCGCCGGAGCAGCCCGGGGTCTCGCTGGGCGAAGGAAGTGAGATACCGACGGCACGCGAGCTCGACCCTTCCCAGGTAACCCTCACGGCCCGAACCGTCTACGATTCACTCGGCCCATTGGCCGCCCGCTGGCGGCAGGTATTGGGCGAGGTGCAGGAAGGCGGGGGCACGTTGCAACGCCTGATGCACGACCGGGCAGCGGCCCGCGAGCTCCGTAACCGGCTCCAAGAGACGGCCGCTGTCTTCGACACACTGGGTGCGGCCGCCCGGGTATTCACCGAGCTGCTGGCCGACAGAGAGTTGAAGGCTGCGATGGGTCGAGTCGGTCCGCGGCTGGGGCAGGTGGCGGAGACGTGGGCAGCCGGCGACGGCGGCGCAGCCGACTTCGCCAGCGACACGATCTTGAACGGTCACCTCGCCGCCATCAGCGGCCGTTTGAGCCGCATGGGCAAGCGGCTGGACGGCGGCCACGGCACTCTGGGGCGCTTGCTGAATGACCGTGCGCTTGCCGAGGAGCTGACGAAGACGAGGAAGATGCTGGAGGGCCTGAGGGACGACCTGGGATCACCGACCGCCAAGCGAGGGCGCTAGCGTCCGCGCCGACGCCTCTTTCCGGCTCTGCCCAGGCCTCCCGGCTGGGGAAGGCTACCGTCGATCACAAAGGTAATCTCGCCCTTTCCGTCCGCCGAACGCGAGGTGACGACTACCTGGTCGACCTGCTGTGCCTTGTCGGCAATCGTCACCTCGAAGTCGACTTTCCCATCCTTCGATGTAACGCGCGTCCGCACGCGCTCTCCCGGCTGCCCCTCCGCGCAGGCGGCCGGGTTGCGAAATAACGTTTTGGTGGACTGACGATTACTCCCGGACAGCGTACGCGAGATCTTGATCTGCCGCAGCCAGTCCGGCTGATAGCTGATGACATAGCTTGCGCCGTGCTGGTCGGTGCCGTGTCCCTCGCGATTGTGCCGAGCCATGCGAACTCAAATCCCTCCAGACTGACGGGCGGTGAGGACGTAGAATTTTGAAAAGGATGCTCAATCTCTTCGAAGATGTCACACGCGTCAAGACATACTCGGCTGGCAGCAGCTAGAGAACGAATGGCACGGGCACGAAGCAGATCACGAACATGAGCGCAGCCGCCGTTCCGAGCAGCAGCCGCGGCCCGGTCGGGCCGGATTCTGTGTTGAAGATCGGCGGGTGCTGAATTCTCCCGCGCCCGATCGCGAATACCAGAACCGCCCAAACCCACCAGCCCGGCCAGAGCCAGCCGAGCGGGATGAGAAGGGCGAAAAACAGCCACGCCAACAACTTCTGGCGCTTGCCCAGGAGGGCGTAGAGGATGTGACCCCCATCCAGCTGCGAGATCGGCAGCAGGTTCAGAGCGGTGACGAAGAGGCCGAGCCAGCCGGCGAACGCGATCGGGTGCAGCACCAATACGTGCTGGCCGCCGACAAATCCCAACGCGAGTCGCGAGAATGCCGACATGGCAACCGACCCACCCAGCCAGAAATGCTCCGAGGCGAATTGAACCATGTAGGGGCTGGGGCCGGCCTCCGAAATCGTGAGCACCGAGCTTTGAACCAGCCCCCACCAGAGGACAGGAAGGGAAGCCGCGAAGCTGGCCAGGGGACCCGCAACCCCAACGTCGAGCAGAGCAGCCCGGCTGAGCACCGGCGAACGAAGGCGAATAAAAGCGCCCAGCGTCCCGATGATCGAGACATAGGGCGGGAACGGGATGAAGAACGGCGGCGTGACGCTGATGCCGTGATGCCGGGCCACGAAATAGTGACCGGCCTCATGGACCGCCAGAATGGCGACCAGGGCAAGCCCAAACGGTAAGCCAGGCGGCAGCGCCCCCAGATACAGAGCGGTGGGCACAGGCAACCACCAGCCTCCATAAAGCTGGACGCCGCGAAACAGAATCGGCGCATGCCCGGCCAGCAGGCTCCCGGCGACCACCGTACTGAACAACGTGGCAAGCAGGAGCAGGACGTGCAGCCACCAGCGCTCGCGGCGTTCGCCCGGTTTGAATAGAAACAGCTCCCAGCCCCGCGGCCCCTCGCGCATACCGATGGAACCGGCCCAGCCATCGCTGACCTCCCGGACTTCCGTCGACTCCGGGGTGAGGCCCGGGCGCAGCTGGCCCATCACGACGCGCCCGGCCGGCAGCGACTGTTCGTTGTATAGTGCAAAGATCGAGTAGTCGATCTCGGGCCCTTGACCGGCCGATTGCGGGATATTAGACTTTTGTGTCACCAACCCGTTGTCCGCGTTGAGCGCCACGACATTTCACTGCACCGCAGCATATATTCATCGGTACATTTAGAAAGAGTAAGGCCAAGGAGCACAACTAAGGTATCACGGCTGATTCGTCCGCGCCTGCGGCGGGCGTCCCCGACTGCTGAAGGCCCCTGTCGACGAACTCCCCCAGCCCACGACACCACTCTTAAAGCGTAGAAACATATGACGAACTCACTCGACATTGCCGAGCTGAAAGCGAAGTCGGTAGCCGATCTCCACCAGATGGCGGAGGAGCTGAACATCCAGAACTACTCCTCTCTTCGCAAGCAAGACCTGATCTTCCGGATCGAGCAGAACCTCCTCGATTCCGACGTGATCCTCCGCGCGGAGGGCGTGTTGGAGATCCTGCCGGAAGGATACGGGTTCCTGCGCAGCCAGGACTGGAACTACCTGTACGGGCCCGATGACATATACGTCTCGCCGTCCCAGATCAAGAGATTCGATCTGCGCACCGGCGATACAGTGCTCGGCCAGGTCCGACCTCCCAAAGAAGGCGAGCGCTACCTAGCTCTGCTAAAAGTCGAGGAGGTCAATGGCGAAGATCCGGAGAAATCGAAGCACCGAATCAGCTTCGATAACCTGCGACCGCGCTATCCCGAAGCGCGGCTCCGTCTGGAGCGAGACAACGCCGACATCTCGAATCGCGTCCTCGACCTCATCTGCCCGACCGGCAAAGGTCAGCGCGGCCTTATCGTCTCGCCGCCCAAAGCAGGTAAGACCATCCTCCTCCAGAAAATCGCCAACGCCATCACGGAGAACCAACCCGAGGTCCACCTGATCGTCCTGCTCATCGACGAGCGGCCCGAAGAGGTCACTGACATGGAAGAGCATGTGGCCGCTGAGGTGATCTCCTCGACCTTCGACGAGCCCGCTGACCGGCACACCCAGGTGGCCGAGATGGTCATCGAGAAGGCCAAACGCCTGGTGGAGCACAAGCGAGATGTCGTCATCCTGCTCGACTCGATCACGCGGCTGGCGCGAGCCTATAACGTCGTCGTGCCTCACTCCGGAAAGATCCTCTCCGGCGGTGTCGACGCCAACGCGCTGCACAAGCCAAAGCGCTTCTTTGGTTCCGCACGTAATCTCGAGGAGGGCGGCAGTCTGACGATCATCGCCACCGCGCTGATCGAGACTGGCTCCCGCATGGACGAGGTGATCTTCGAGGAGTTTAAGGGCACGGGCAATATGGAAATCGTCTTGGATCGGCACATCGCCGACAAGCGAATCTTCCCGTCCATCGACATCAATCGCTCGGGCACGCGCCGTGAGGAGTTGCTGCTCGACGAGAAGACACTCAACCGCATCTACTTGCTGCGTAACTTCCTGGCTGACATGCCACCGGCGGAGTCGATCGAGTTCCTCATCCAGCGGATGAAGCGTACCAAGGATAACGAGGAGTTCCTGAACAGCATGCAGGAGGGCTGATCCGGGACGCTACGCAGAGCCGCGCCACCGTGCCCGGTCAATCGTTCTCATCGGAGATCAGATCTTCATACTCAGGGTTAACCACCAACCTGCCTGATTCGAGTACTTCGCGGTCCCAAGGAAAGATGACCGTCGCATCGGTAGCGAGCGCGTAGAAGTCCGGCTCGTAGCCGCCTTCGTGTACCAGCGACGTCGCCGTGCGCACCTCGGCCGGCCCTACATCACGAACCGCCGCAAGCGCCAGCCGCATCGTTTCGCCGCTGTCGCAGATCTCGTCCACTAGCAGCACGCGGCGCCCCGCCAGTTGAGGCGGTGCGGCCGATAATATCTCGGGCCGCTGGCGGACACCGCTCTCGCTTTGCCGCCGCGTGATCTTAATCGAGTAGAACTCTTTGCCCAGCACGGCGGCGACCACAGCGCCCGGTATCACACCGGCTGCGGCGATCCCCACGACCACTTCGGGATCGTAATCGCGCGCCACCCTCAGGGCGAGGGCGCGGCACAACTCACCAAAAAGCTCCCAGGAAAGCTCGAGGACTCCATCGCCCTCTACATCCGGAAACATCGTGTCGACCACGTGACTCCTCTCGCTGAACGGCTGCAGATTAAGGCCTGAACAATACTCACTTCAGCGCCCTCTCGGAAGCCACCCCCGTCAGCCAGGATTGGCGATCGGGTCGGATCGGCTTGAGCCAGCGCGGCGCTGTGCTTAACTTGTTCGTGTCTTCGGTGTATCTTCGCATGCGCCTACCGATGGGATGAGGAGAGGGTTGTGGCCAAGGTCGAGAATCCACGCCGCGAACGGATCATCAAGCGTTTCCTCGAAGAAGAGCTTCGCGAGTCGTTCATCGATTATTCGATGAGCGTAATCGTCCAGCGCGCGCTTCCCGATGCACGCGACGGCTTGAAGCCGGTTCAGCGCCGCATCCTTTACGCGATGCACGAGCTCGGCCTCACACCGGAGCGCCCCCAGAAAAAGAGCGCGACCGTCGTCGGTGACGTGCTGGGCAAATACCATCCGCACGGCGATTCGGCCGTCTACGATACCCTGGTGCGCCTGGCCCAGCCGTTTTCCATGCGTTATCCGCTGATCGATGGGCAGGGGAACTTCGGCTCGATCGATGGCGATTCCGCTGCGGCCTATCGCTATACGGAGGTGCGCCTCGCACCGATTGCCAGCGATCTGCTGCGCGACATCGAAAAGAGCACGGTCGATTTCCGGCCGAACTTCGATGGCCGCTTGCAGGAGCCTGAGGTGCTCCCGGCCGCATTCCCTCAGCTTCTCGTGAGTGGAACCGATGGGATCGCCGTTGGGATGGCAACAAAGGTACCGCCCCACAATCTCAGGGAGATCGCCCAGGCGGCGACACAGCTCCTGGTTCGTCCCAATACCTCCGTCAACAAGTTATTGGAGCTGGTGCACGGCCCCGACTTCCCCACCGGCGGCTACATCTGGGGCCAGCAAGGCATCGAGGAGGCGTACCGCACCGGTCGTGGCCGCATTGTCATGCGCGCCCGCGCCCATGTAGAACAGGGCGCCTATGGGAAGCCCTCTCTGATCGTCACCGAACTGCCCTATCAAGTGAGCAAGCAACGGGTGATCGAGAGCATTGTGCAACTGTCGCGGCGCGGCAGCCTCGACGGCCTCACCGATCTGCGTGACGAGAGCGACCGCGACGGCGTACGCATTGTGCTCGAGCTCAAGCGTGACGCGGACCCGCGTAAGATACTGGAGAAGCTGTTTCGCAAGACGCAGCTCCAGTACACGTTCGGGGTGATCGCGTTGGCGCTGGTGGATGGCGTACCCACGCAGTTGAACCTCAAAGAAATGCTGGAGGTCTGGATCAGCCACCGGCTCGCCGTGATCGTGCGGCGCGCCCAATTCAACTTGACCAGGGCCGAGGAGCGCGCCCACGTGCTGGAGGGGCTGCTGGTCGCGCTCGACCGAATCGATGAAGTGGTGGAGATTATCCGTTCCAGCCGGACGCCGGAAACGGCGGCCAATAACCTGCGCTCGACGTTGAAAATCACCGCCAAACAGGCGGCGGCGATCCTGGCGATGCGCTTGAGCCAGCTGACCAACTTGGAAAGCCGCAAGCTCAAAGAGGAACTGGCTCAGGTCAGCAAGCGGATCAAGACCCTCAAGACGCTGCTTGAGGACGAGAAGCGTCGCCGCGACCTGGTGCGTCGAGAGCTGGCGACAATTGCCGAGCGCTATGGCGACGGGCGGCGCACCGAGATCCTTTCCGACGATGGCCGCTTTCCGCTACCTACCGGTGACGCAGAGCAGGAGATGCACCTCTTCCTCACACGCCATGGCTATCTGAAGGCGCTGCCGGCCCGCAACGCCAGCAACGACGGCGGCCTGGCGGCCGCCGAGAATCTCGAGGCAGAACGCTCCGACTTCGTGACCAAGCTCTGGCTGTGCAAATCCGAAGATCAACTGCTGGCCTTTACATCCGCCGGCCAGGTGCATTCGACCCGGATCGCGGACCTCCCGCAGGGGACCAGAGCATCGCGCGGCCACCGGCTGACCGAGATCCTCAGCTTGGAGGGGAGCTTAGCGGCCGTTCACACGTTGCGCGAGTTTTCCGAGGATCGCTTCGTTTTGATGGCGACTCGCAAAGGCAAGGTTAAGCGGACGTCGCTTACGGATTACCGCAACATCAGGAGTGGCGGGATCATCGCCGCCGGTGTCGAGTCCGGCGACGAAGTGATCGACGTACACATCACGGACGGCCGTGAACAGGTTATCCTCGCCACTGCTCATGGTCAGATCATCCGGTTCAACGAATCGGCGATCCGGGCGATGGGCCGCTCCGCCTCAGGCGTGAAAGGCATCACGCTGGCCAAAGGCGACACGGTCGTCTCATTGGTCGTGCCCCGCCGAAACGCGACATTGTTGGGGGTCACCGTCGAGGGCTTTGCCAGGGCGCTCGCGCTCCAGGAACTGCGCGCACAGTCGCGCGGCGGCAAGGGTGTGCGCCTGTTGCCCGGCCGTCTCAAGGCCGGCCCGCTGGTCGGCTTCATCGATCTGTTGCCCGACGACAGTATCGTGGCTGTCACGCAATCAGGCGACAACGTCAACATCGACCTTCAAGGCGGGACGGAGGACACTAACGGACGGCGGCCCCGCAAGCCCGCCCGACTTCCGTTGGGCGGCCGCAAGCTCACAGGCATCGCCCGGGCTCCCATCCGCCGCGCGGCGCCGGCACCCGGTTCCGCACAGATGAGCCTGCAAATCTGAGCACGCCATGCAATACCGACCTCTGGGCAACGCCGGCATCAAAGTCAGCACGATCTCGTTGGGAAGCTGGTTGACGTTTGGTCACAAGACGGACGAGAAGGCAACGCTAAAGTGCGTCCGCCGCGCTTTCGAGCTCGGCGTCAATCTCTTCGACACCGCGAACGTCTACGCGGAGGGTCGAGCCGAACAGGTGTTGGGAAAAGCGCTGAGTCCCCTCCCACGTGAAGCTTACGTGCTGGCGACCAAGGCTTACTTTCCGGTGGGCCCGGGACCCAACGATCAGGGGCTGTCGCGTAAGCACATATTCGAGCAAGTCCATGCCAGCTTGCGGCGCCTTGGCACCGACTACGTCGACCTGTTCCAGTGTCACCGCTACGATGAAGCGACCCCACTGGATGAGACGCTAAGAGCGATCGACGACCTGATCAGCCAGGGCAAGGTGCTCTACGGCGGGGTCAGCATGTGGTCCGCCCAGAGCATCGCCGACGCAATGAGACTGGCTCGTGAGCTCGGGCTTCGAAGGCTAATCTCCAATCAACCGCAGTATCACATCCTGCGGCGCGAGATCGAGACGAATGGCGTGCTGGAAAGCTGTGCCAGCGAAGGGTTGGGCCTGATCGTCTTCTCTCCACTGGCTCGGGGTGTGCTGACCGGAAAATACACCTCCGTCGCCGATGTACCGACCGATTCTCGCGCTGCGGACGAGCGTGGCCGCCAGTTCATGGGTCCGTGGTTCTCGGAGGAAGGCCTGGAGCAGGTGCGAAAGCTGAAGAGCATCGCCGAAGCGGCTGGCCTGCAACTTCCCGAGCTGGCGCTGGCCTGGTGCCTCAGACGGCCGGAGGTCACATCGGCGATCATCGGTGCCACGAAGGTTCAGCATGTCGAACAAAACGTTGCGGCCGCCGAGGTCTCGTTGAGCGACGACGTGCTCGCCGCTATCGACAGCGTCGCGCCCGCCTAAGATCGACCGATCAGCTCGATAAAAACATCCATCACGCCGCCGCACACGGCGGGGCTCCACGACAGAACATCGTCGGTCAGGTCCACACGCACCAACTTCGGCACCCCGGTCTTCAAAACTTGCTGCGCGGCTTCGAGCACCTCGGCTTCGCCGCATCCACCGCCGATCGTTCCGATCTGCCCACCGTCCGCTCCGATCAGCATCTTGCTACCAGCTTCCCGCGGCGTTGAGCCTTTGACACGTATCACGGTGGCCAGCGCCATCCTGCGGCCCGCTTCCGCCGCCCTTACCGTCGCTTCGTAAATGTCGCGATCGTCCATATTCTATCTTTCCGTCCCTTCGCCTCTCTTCTGCGCCAATCGCTGGATCACGTGCTCTTTCTGGCTCAAAGGTCCACCGCGACCGCCACGCCGAACTGCCACGATTTCCGCGGCGATCGCCAGTGCTATTTCCTCAGGCGTCTCCGCCCCGATGTCCAGGCCGATCGGAGCCCGCACTTGTCTGAGACGCTTCGGGTCAATGCCATAGTCCAGCAACGCTTCGAACGCCGCCCGGACACGCCGACGGCTGCCGATCATTCCCAGGTACGCCGGCCGTGCCTCCATGTCCAGCAGCTGAAGTATGCAATCGTAATCGTACTTGTGGCCGCGGGTGACGAGGACGATGTAAGTCGCCGAGCCAATCGAGATCTCTCGGAAGGGATCGTGGAAGTCCACCAGGATGAGCCGCGTGGCCTCCGGAAACCACTCGTCACTAACGAACTCTGGGCGATCGTCAGCGACCGTCACCCGGAATCCCAAGTTCGCGGCGATCAGGCAGAGCGGGCGCGCGATGTGGCCCGCTCCGACGATGACCAGATCCGGCAGCGGGTGCTGCGACTCTACGTAGACATCCCAGGCTTTTCCCGCCAGCTTGATTGTTCGCAGGGCTGCCGAGGGCGTCGGCAGCATCGCGCGGGCGATCTCGACCGCTCGTTCATCGAGAGCGGCTGCCCCCAGGGAACCCATCACATCCTCGGCCGTCACTATCTGTCTGCGGCCGACATGCTCCGTCCCGGGTGCGCTTATCACGGTCACCAGCGCCACCGGCGCGCCACCATTCTGTGCCGCCAGCGCGCGCGCCGCCGCATCGGCGGCGCTGACCCGCTGATCCTTCTTAAGTCTCACCTGTGCCCCCCGATGTGTTCATCGTAATCCTTCGGCGTGTCCACATCGATAACTACGCCGGGATCATCAACCTCGATTTCCGCCGTGCTTTCCCGATGAGCTCGGATCACCGAGCGCGCTCCCTCCGAACTCGGACCGTGCAGCAACTCGTCGAAGACCGACGACGCGAACAAGACGGGGTGACCATGGCGTCCTTCATACACCACCCTCACTATCGATGGCGTGGTACTTCTGTAGCCACCGATCAGTAACGCCACCGTAGTCGGCCGTACGAGCGGATGATCTACCGGCATGACGACGACCGCCTCGGCGTCGCGCGGTAGCGCCCGCAACCCCGCTCGCAGTGAATCGATCTGCTCGCTGTCTGAGCCACTGCCGGCTGCTGCCCGGCCGCCGGCAGCAGAGGTCAGGTCCGATATCTGCGCGTTTGGCTCATTCAGAACGACAACTACTTCTTCGCAGCCGCCCGCCCTTAATGTCCGTATCGCGCGCTCGAGGAAAGTCTCTTCTCCGGCTTTGAGCAGCGATTTTGCCCGTCCCATACGGCGCGACGCTCCACCGGCAAGCACAATTCCGGCGATCATGGTCACGCCCGGCTCAGCGCAGCCAGCATCTCTTCGACCGTCGTGAACTTCACCCGTGGACGCCCCTGATCCTCGCCTTTCTCGTCCTCGAATTGCTGCAGACGCCGCCAGTCGGGCCAAGATACGAAGTCCGGCTGCGACTTGGCGATGAGCGCCTCGGCAGCCTCCGGCTCGGGACTGGCCGGCGCTAGCAAGCTTCCCGCCTCCAAATCCTCGAGCATACAGCTAACCGTCTCTACGGCGTCAGGCTTGTTCGTTCCGATAACACCCGTCGGGCCTCGCTTGATCCAGCCGGCGACGTATAGGCCCTTCAGCGGCGCTTGCGTCTCCGGATCCGTCACTCTGCCTTTCTGGTTAGGGATAATACCCCAGCGATCGTGGAACGGCAGTCCAGCCAGCGGCACGCCGCGGTAGCCCACCGAGCGAAACACCATGTTGACCTCGAGTTCCTCGAATACATCGGTCGCCCTGGGACGGAGAGAGCCATCATCGCTGACATAAAGCTCGTTCTTCACCAGTCGCATGCCTCGCACTCGACCGGCATCGTTTCCGTAGAGCTCCACCGGCGAAACTAGGAAGCGAAGCGTTAGACGCTTTGGCTTGCCGGCCGGCGGCTGCCCGGCATAGTTCTGCAGTATCTCGATCTTTTTCATGGTCGCCTTGTCGGGATTCTCATCCAGAGCAGCACGCGACAGGGGATCGAGTTCAACTTCGTCGGGTGACAAGATGAGATCTGCACCCGCCAACTCACCTAGTTCCTTCATCTCAGGGTTGGTGAACGCCGCTTGTGCCGGCCCTCGCCGGCCCAGCACATAGACTTCTCTGATGTTGCTGCGACTCAGAGCTTCGAGCGCGTAATCCGCGATGTCGGTGGTCGCCAGCTCCTCCTTGGTCCGGCAGAGGATCCGCGCTACGTCGACGGCGACGTTTCCCACCCCAACGACAGCCACTCGTTCGACCGACAAGTCGAACTCGTAATCGCGGTAATCCGGGTGCCCGTTGTACCAGGCGACGAACTCGGTTGCGGGATGGCTCCTCATCAGGTCCTCCCCCGGAATGCCCATCCGCCGGTCCGTCTGAGCGCCCGTCGCGTAGCAGATCTGGTGGTAATGACACCGCAGCTGATTGAGCGTGACGTGTGCGCCGACTTCCACGTTGCCGAAAAAGCGGAAGCGCGGATTGTCTGCTGCTTTCTCGAATACGCGCGTGACGTTCTTGATCTTTTCGTGGTCGGGCGCGACGCCGAATCTCACCAGGCCAAACGGCGTCGGCAGCCGATCGTACATATCGACCGAAACCGCTACGTCTTTTTGCTTTAGCAGCTTTTCGGCCGCATAGAAGCCTGCGGGCCCCGTACCAATGATCGCCACGCGTAAGGGGCGTTCGTCCGTCCCCGGTCGCTCCATCTCTCTCCCTCGTTGTTCCCGTTTCTTCGTTCGGGGGCGAATCGCCGCGAGATCTGACCGCCCATATCATAGGCCCGCGGCCGCCTGACGGCGACCCGGCAGGCGCTCTATTCCGGCACCGCCAACGCGAATAGGTTACGGTGATCAGATGATACGACCGCCCTGGGCCGGAGACCGTTCATGAAACGCTTGTGCCTTCTTATCATCGCCTTGGCATTCCAAACGTCCCCCGCCGTGGCACAGGAGCAGCCGCTCGGTTCGCTGCGCCGGCAGGCGGAGATCCAGCAGGTTTGGCTGCAACTGCGCCTCGAGCGCGTGCTGCCGCGCCTGCTGCGTGAGCATGGCGTCGACATGTGGATCATCCCGATGCGCGAATACAACGAGGATCCCGTGTTCAGCGCGCTCGTCGCTCCAACGACGATGGCGGCACGGAGGCGAACGATCTACGTGTTCTGCGACCGTGGCCCCGAGGACGGTGTCGAGCGAATCGCGATCGGCGGCAACTCGCAAGGTGGACTGTACAGGGTCGTGCGCGACCCCGATGCGCAGCTTGGAGCAGCCGGAGGTCAAGAACGGCGAGCCGAGCCGTGGGGACCCGACCAGTGGAAGCTACTCCCACCGGTCGTGGAGGAGTGCGACCCGGAAGTCATTGCAGTCAACATCTCGCACACTCACAACTTCGCCGACGGTCTGTCGGCCGGCGAATGGGAGCAGATGCAGAATGCGCTTCCCGCGAAGTACAAAGACCGGATCGTGCGTCGTGATCACCTGGCTCTGGATTACATCGCCGAGCGCCTGCCGGAGATGCTGCCCGTATACACGGAGATGATGAAGATCGCCCACGAGATTATCGCCAGCGCCTTCTCCGACCAGGTCATCACCCCCGGCGTCACGCAAACAGAGGATGTGGTCTGGTGGATGCGCCAACGCGTCAACGATCTTGGGCTCGGCACCTGGTTCCAACCGTCGGTGGAAGTGCAACGACTCGGTGTGCAGATGGGCGACTCCACCAACCCGGTCATCATCCACGGCGACGTTCTTCACTGCGACTTCGGAATCACCGCGTTGGGTCTGAACACAGACACGCAACACATGGGGTACGTACTCCGACCCGGCGAATCCGCTGCACCCGCCGGGTTGAGACAAGCTCTCGAGGCCGGCAACCGGCTTCAGGACATCGTCATGGAGCAATTAGTGCCGGGCCGCACTGGAAATGAGGTACTGCGCGAATCACGGAAGCGAATGCAGTCGGCTGGTATCGACGGTACGGTATACAGCCACCCGATCGGCGACCACGGCCACGGCGCCGGCCCGCTAGTGGGGCTGTGGGATAGGCAAGCTGGCGTGCCTGGCCGCGGTGACGTACCCGTGAGAGCAAACACCTGGTACTCCATCGAGCTGCAGGTCACGACCCCGGTGCCCGAATGGGATGGCCAAGCTGTGCGGATGGCGCTGGAGGAGGATGCCTATTTGGACGGCGACGGCAACCGCCACTGGGTGCTTGCTCGGCAGTCGAGCTTTCACCTGGTTCGTTGATGGACTCTGGAGATGACAGCCGATGACCTGAATCGCCGCCTGCTGGCAGAGCGGATCGTACCGCTAGCCGCGAACGAGTGGTCGATGCTAGCCGACAGTTACGAGCAACTCGAACGACACATCACCGGCGTGGCGGGCGACCTGCTGATCGTAAACGGAGCGGCGGGAATCGCCGCCGTGGAGCAGCCGACGCCCGACCAGCGTGTCGTCCGGCTGCTGTCGGATGCGGAAGAGGTGCGCCGTTTCGTCGAGCAGAGAATGGATGAATATGAGAGAATGTGGGACGGCTGCGGCTGCAAGATCGACTATTTCTCCTGACGGATAGACCACGATCCTGCCAGGTAGCCCAACAGGCTGGCGGCTGTGCCGGAAATCGCCGACGGCAGAACCGCAAACCCATGAACCAGGTCGGTGGCCAGACCGCCCGCGCCTGACAGAGCGGAGGCGACATACTCCGGGTAGCTCAACTCCGCCGCCATTCCCAAAGCGGGCTGGGTCAAGAACACTCCTTCCATCAGTTCGCGCGCCAACCAGACTATGGTTCCCAGACTCATCGCCAGCAGCGCCGCCCGCTCCCCATGCCGCTGACCGTAGAGCCCGGCGACGAGCGGCACGAACAGCGATACGAGAGCGATCGACAACGAAATCTCCAACAGCTCGAGGATGGTCCGTCCGGAGAACGCCGTGGCGATGCTGGCCAGCGTGATCAACAACACCGAGAGCCGGTCCACGAACAGCTGGCGTTCCCTGAACGGTGCCAGGCGACCCAGCAGATTGTGGCCGAGGATCGTCGCCGGTGAAAGCACGGCGCTGGTGGCCGTCGACACGATGATCGAGATCAGCGAAACGACGAAGACCACGGTAAGGACGGGTCGCAGATACTGGCCTGCCAAGACGGTGAGGACGTCGCCCACACCCTCAGCGGGAAGCAAGATCCGCGAGGCCAGCCCAAGGCTTACGGGGATCAGCCCGAAGCTCAGATAGAGGACGCCCGCCAGGATACAGGCCCGCGCCGCCGTTCGGGCATCCTTCGAGGCAAACACCCTCTGCATGAGATCCTGGCCCGGTATGTTGCCGAACAGGCCGCTGGCCCACGTGCCGGCCCAAGCTATCGCTGCCACGGCTCCCGCCTCCGGCAAGAGCGTGCGTGACTCGGGCTCCGTCTCGGCGAGGAACCGGCGGACGCCCGCCGCGATCTCGCCGCCGCCCAACTGCGCTAGCGTCGCGCCCGCCAGCACGACCAATGTCACCAGGACAACGCCCATCTGTAACGCGTCGGTCAACGTCACCGACCACATGCCGCCGATCATCGTATAGGCGACGATGATCAGCGCCGCGACGAGAATTCCAACGGTTGGATCAACTCCGAAGAACGTCGTCTGGATCCCGGCCAGCGCCAAGAATTGAGCTGCTATCCAACCGAAGTAACCCGGCACGAGAATGACGCTGGCCACCAACTCAGAGCGCTTACCGAACACGCGCCCGTAGAAGTCCGCGATAGTCAGCAATCGCATCTCCCACAGCGGTCGCGCGAAGAAGAGCCCCGCCACGATGAGAGCGCCCCCCGATGCGAAGGGGTCGAGTATCGTCCCGCGAACCCCCTCGAATCGCGCCGCCTCGGCCGCGCCGAGTATCGTCGCGGCGCCGAACCAGGTTGCGAGCAGCGTCGCCCAGGCGAGGCCGAGCGGCAGTCGCCGCCCCGCAACGATGTAGTCCTCCTCGCTCTTCACCTTCCGCCCCGCGTAGAGGCTCAGTGCGAAGATCGCCAGCAGGTAAACTCCAACGACGAAACCCAGGGTTGATTTCATTCGGCCGAATTCTGCCACGCGACCCGGGTCGACCTCAAGTACCTCAGGGATTCACCCACACGGACCTCCAGAACTGCAGGCTTGAGACGCTGAGTGATGGCTGCGCAACTTGACGCCCCGCTGAACGACGGGTTACGATCAACTGTTTGGATGACGGCTGTTTACCTGCACAACGGCGGTCCTGAGGGCTCTGCTAACCAGCCGCTCAAGCCGCCGTTCCGACTGGCGGCCCTACCTGCGTCTGCAACCGCGGGTCCCGTTGGCCGCTCGACTCCGGTAAGGACTCGGCATTGATCGACACTGTAACCCTCAGGGTCAACGGCGACACGCACGAGCTTGGCCTGCCAAGTCAGTATACGCTGCTTGAAGCGCTCCGCTACGTGCTCGGCTATACCGGCTCGAAACAGGGCTGCGATAAAGGTGATTGCGGTGCCTGTACCGTGCTGTTGGACGGCGTCCCGACGCTCGCCTGCATTTTGCCGGTTCAGGAGGCCGAGCATTGCGACGTCCTGACCGTAGAAGGTTTGGCCACGGGTGAGGGCCCGCACGCCTTGCAGGATGCGTTCGATTTGACGGGCGCGGCCCAGTGCGGGTTCTGCACGCCGGGCATTCTCATGTCGGCGGTCAGCCTCTTGAACGAAAACCAGCAGCCGACCCTGGAGGAGATCCGCCTGGCTCTCTCTGGCAACCTGTGCCGCTGTACGGGTTATACCAAGATCTACGAGGCGATCGAGCTGGCCGCGCGGGCGATGCGTGAGGGTCGGACGGCGGCGGAGTTGGCCAGGACATGAAGCTCGAAGATTTCCGCGACAAGCAGGCCGAGGCTGCAGCCAGCGAGGAGGAGCTGCGCGCAGCCTTGGAACGCGAATTCCAGGTCATCGGCAGGCGCTTGCGGCGAACCGACGGGCTGGCCATGTCGACAGGCCGGGCCACCTACACCGACGACATCTCGCTGCCGGGCATGCTACACGGCCGCATCTTGCGCAGCCCCCACCCCCACGCGCTGATCAAGTCCATCGACGTCTCGCGTGCATTGGAACTCGACGGAATCCACGCCGTGGTCACCGGCAGTGATATGCCGGTGTCGTACGGCATCATTCCCTGGACGCGGGACGAGTATCCCCTCTGCATCGACAAAGTGCGCTATGTCGGTGACGGCGTGGCAGCGGTGGCAGCGATCGACGAGGAGACCGCAGACCGCGCGCTGGATCTGATCGAGGTAGAGTACGAGCCGCTTCCTTTCTTCCTGGATCCGGAAGAGGCGCTGGCTCACCCGGAGACCCCGATCCACGATCCCCGGAAGCAAGACCAGAACGGTAACGTCTCGAAGCATGTGCTGCTCGAGTTTGGCGACGTCGAAACACTGATGTCGGAATCCGACGTCGTCGTCGAGGGCGAGTACTTTTTCGAGGGCACGACCCACACGGCGATGGAACCGCATTGCGCGATCGGCTATTGCGATCCGATCGGCAAGCTCACCGTATGGTCGGCCACTCAAGTGCCCCACTACCTGCATCGCGAGCTGGCACGCGTGCTCGAGCTGGACGTCGCAAAGGTCCGGGTCATCCAGCCACCCATCGGCGGTGCCTTCGGTGGAAAATCAGAGCCCTTCGACCTCGAGTTCTGCGTTGCGAAGCTGGCGATGATCACGGGCCGGCCGGTCAAGATTCTCTACACGCGTGAGGAGGTCTTCTACGCGCACCGGGGCCGACACCCGATGCTCATGCGTTACAAGACCGGTGCCAGCAGGAATGGCCGAATCAAAGCCGTTGACGCCAAGACGATTCTGGATGGCGGCGCTTACTCATCCTTCGGCCTGGTCACGACCTACTACTCGGGGCAGCTGATCACAGCCCCCTATGTCATGGAATCCTACCGGTTCGATTCCACCAGAGCTTATACCAACAAACCGTGTTGCGGGCCGAAGCGCGGCCACGGATCGGTTCAGCCGCGGTTCGCCATCGAGATCCAGCTGGACAAGGTGGCTGAAGCTCTGGACATCGATCCCATCGAGCTTCGTCGACGTAACTTCCTCGGTTCGGACGCGCGAACCGTCAATGAATTCCGCGTCACGTCGAATGGTTTTCTGCAGTGCCTCGACGCAGTCGATCGGGCTTCGCAATGGAAAGCCAAGTACCGCAAGCTACCTTACGGCCGCGGCGTCGGAATTGCCGGTTCCTGCTACATATCGGGCACCAACTACCCGATTTACCCGAACGAGATGCCGCAGTCGGCGGTACAGCTACAGGTCGACCGATCGGGACGAGTCGCCGTCTTCTGTGGGGCGTCCGAGATCGGCCAGGGCTCTGACTCGATGCTCGCCTACATCGTCTCGGAGGAGTTGGGTGTGCCGTTGGACTACGTGCGGATCCTCTCCGCCGACACCGACCTCACTCCAGTCGATCTAGGTGCCTACTCCTCACGCGTCACCTTCATGTGCGGCAATGCCTGCATCGATGCGGCGCGAAAGATCAAGAAACAGGTGCGCGCAGCGGTGGCAGAGGCCTGGGGCTGCAAGCCGCAAAAAGTGGCGTTGGCCGGAGGCTGGGCGTTCAACGCGAAGGACACCGGCCAAAAGCTCACCGTCGCCGAGGCCTTCAACCTGGCCGAAGCGAAGTTCGGAACACTGGGTGCCACCGGCTTCTATAACACGCCTAAAGACATTCACGGCGAGTACCGGGGAGGTACCATCGGTTCATCGCCGGCCTATTCCTTCACCGCGCACGTGGCCGAGGTCGAGGTCGACCCCGAGACTGGATTCGTCGAAGTAGGCAAGATCTGGATTGCCCACGACTGCGGCCGCGCTCTTAGCCCCGTCCTGGTCGAAGGCCAGATGGAGGGCTCGGCCTACATGGGCTTCGGTGAAGCAATCATGGAGGCGCATGTCTTCAAAGAGACCGGCCTGCACAACGCTCCCTCGCTTCTGGACTACAAGATCCCGACCAGCCTGGACACGCCGGAACTCGAGTCGTTGATCGTCGAATCTATCGATCCGGAAGGCCCCTACGGGGCGAAGGAGGCCGGCGAAGGACCGCTGCACCCATCCATACCGGCCATCGCCAACGCGATCTACGACGCCGTCGGCGTGCGCATCGACCGCCTTCCCTTCACGCCGCCTCGCGTCTGGTCCGCCCTGCGCCAGCGCGCGCAGCGTGAGGCTGCCGGCGAGGTCCCAGCTTGGAAGCGGACGAAGCGGGGAATCACGTTACCGGCCGCCGGGGACTGACGCGGTCAACGGAAGCCAGGGTCGAGCATGCTCAGACTTCACCCGTACCAATACCACCGGCCGCGTCGGCTGGATGAAGCCCTGGAGCTGCTCCAGCTTCATGAAGGCGATGTCATGCCGATCGCCGGGGGCACCGATCTAGTGCCAAACATGAAGCACAAGCTGTTTACGCCGGGCCACCTAGTGGCGCTGAAGCGCGTCGAGGAACTGCGCGGCATCGCTGAGCAGAGCGGCGAACTCGTGCTGGGGGCAGCCGAGAGCCTGTCCTCTCTGGCCACGCATCCGATGGTGCGGCGCAACTTGCCGTCTCTGGCGCGAGCTGCCAGCCAGATCGCTCATCCCATGATCCGCAACCAGGCGACATTAGGCGGCAATATCTGCCTCGATACGCGCTGTACCTACTACAACCAAACCTTTTTCTGGCGGAAAGCGCTCGGATTCTGTTTAAAAAAGGACGGCGACGTTTGCCATGTGGTCAAAGGCGGCACGAAGTGTGTTGCCGCACACTCTGCGGACACGCCGCCTATTTTGATGGCGCTGGGTGCGGTTCTCGATATCGCATCGGTCGCCGGACATCGACAGGTAGGGTTGGATGAATTCTTCACAGCCGACGGCATCTGGAATACGCGTCGCCAGCCCCACGAGATCGTAACGCGCGTGCGGGTGCCGAAGCCATCTCCGCGGCTGCGCATGAGCTACCAGAAGCTGCGCGAACGCAAGGCGGTCGATTTCCCCATCCTCAGCCTGGCACTGGCCGTGGAGCTCGGCGACGACCAGGTCGTCGAGTCCATCGCCCTGGTCGTCGCGGCGTTGGGCGCGAAACCTCGCAAGATCGGTGGCTTGGATAAGATAGTCGTGGGTAAGCGGCTTAGCGCGGACGTAATCGAGGAGATCGCCGGCCAGGCGCATCGCCAGTGCAACCCACTCGATAACATCATCGTGGAGATCGAGTGGCGCCGCGCCATGGTACCGGTCTTCGTCCGCCGCGCCTTTCGGGAGATCCTCGACTCCGAAGCAGCTGTTGCCTAACGGCGTTGCCTCGAGCAACCGACCTCTATCTTGCGTTTCTAGGAAAGCGATGTAGGATTGATGCCGTAGGCGAAGTGCCAGGTAGGCAACTTAGCGGGGAGGCGTCGTCCTCCCCTGAATTGTAGGTAGACGCGCCGTAATGTGGCGGTTCTTTAGCTTCGTCGCTCCCTTCCTCGCCGTTTCACTCGCGGCGGGCAACCCCTTCCAACCGGCTTTTCGGCTCGATTCCTCACGGCTGCCACCGGCCTCGGAGTTCTGCGCCGCGAAAACACCTATAACATCCGAACCAGCCGTAACGTTGGCCCAAGCACCGGTGGATCCTGACAGGTCGCCAGCGCTGCAAGAATTTGCCACCCAAGACCTCGCTGGCCAGGAAACTGAGCTCAAACAGAGTCTACGCCGCGGCGCCACGGTTACGACTGGTCACATCCAGCGACAGTCAGATCGCTTCGCCATAACAAAGCCCCCCAGCCGCGTTGCAGCGTCCAGACAGGGCAAACCCGAGTTCAGCAGCGCGCTTGCCGCGGCTCGCAGCGGCTTTCTCTCCGCGCCCTCTACCGCCCCACCCTCACTTAGCTGATTCCGGCTAAAACAAGCCAATTCATCACTGGTCGCCCCCGTGCCCGCATGACGGCGCGCTCGGCGCTGCTTGGCGACCCGGTGTTGTTGCCGACTGACGGGCGAAGAGCCAGCCAAGGCAACAGCTGAGAGGAGTGCAAAACCTATGCTTACCCTGCTAGAGGCAGTCGGCTCGCATGGCGTACAACCGCTCGACGGGCTGTCGATCTCCAGGCTGTTTGAAAGCGTGCCGCGAGATCCGGCAGCAATTGTGATCTACTCACTCTTGCTCGTTTCCTTGTTCCTCGTTTGGCGTGGCGGCCATCGCAGGAAGGCACAGCGATAACATGAGACTCTTTGCAGATGCTGATTATCCGTTCATAGCCTGGCGCCGTATCGCTTACGCCGCATCGGGCTTCATTATCGCTCTCGGTTTCGCGGCATTGCTTTGGTTCAGCCTACGCGGCGAGGGTTGGGTCAACTATGGTATCGATTTCGAGGGTGGCGTATTGATGCAGGTTCAATTTCAAGACCAGCTGACTGTCGAGCAGCTCCGAATCGCGCTCAGCCGCACCCCGGTCGCTGAGATCGCACGTCTCGGCGAAGGGTCGGAGTTCATAATTCGAGCGCCACTCAGCAGCGACGATGGGGCCGAGACCCGCGACCGCATCACTCAAGAACTCGCAAACGTGTACGGAACTGACCGCTTCGAGGTCAGCCGCACTGAGCTTGTCGGGCCTAAGGTCGGCGCGGAGTTGCAGCAGAAGGCTGTGATGGCCATCACCTTGTCCTTTCTCCTTACGCTCATCTATCTGGCCTTTCGCTTCGAGCCGCGATTCGGATTGGCCGCAATCATCGCAACGTTGCATGACATCGTGATCACGATGGGATTCATCGCCGGCTTCCGAATAGAGGTCGGAATCCCAACGATCGCTGCGATCCTAACTGTCGTAGGCTACTCGCTCAACGACACGATCGTCGTCTTCGATCGAATTCGCGAGAAATTGCGTAGGACTCGTAGTCGTCACGAAGACGAGTCTGATCTCATCAACCGTGCGATTAACGAAACGCTACCGCGCACGGTTCTGACTTCAGGCACAACGGTAGCTGTCCTATTACCACTCTATCTGTTTGGCGGCGTCGTGCTGCGCGATTTCGCGATCGTACTCCTGCTCGGCATCGTCATCGGGACCTATTCGTCCATTTTTGTGGCCTCACCCGCGCTTGTTGCGATCCGGCGTTGGCACATACCTCCACGCACGATCAGTGCGCCACCCCAACCTTCCGCATCGCGCGGCCCGGCCGGAGCAAACGCGCTGGACAAGCGACCGGCTGCGTCGGCGTCAACCCTGAACAGGCGCGAGAATTCCGGGTAAGTACACGGGAGCGTTGGGGAACTCGCTTTGGTCTGGTCTTGGCCATGACCGCAACGCCGCGGGGCCGGGAAGCTTCTTGTGCTTCCCGGCCCAAGCGGCGCAGCACGGCGCAGGCAGTCGCAGAGCAGATTGACAGTCGCTAGTTGTTGAGCCGTGACTCCGCGTAGACTTCTACCGGAGCCAGGATGCCATCCCAGGGGCTGAACTTCCAGATCAGGGTGGATCCCTCCCGCTCGTGAGCGTTGGTGTCCACGGTTTCGCCCGGCATCTTCATGCGCAGAACGATCTCTGTATTGCCGGCCACCATCACACCCGGCAGACTCTTCTCCAGGAAAGCTCCATCCCTATCGTCACCTTTCACGAGAATCTCCCATAGCACATCTTTGAAGTAAGCGGCCTGCGCATCGCCGTAGCGGCGCCCAACCAGCCTGGCGGCCTGCTCAGCGACACGTCCCGTGAGAGCCGACGCGTACTCGGCCCGCTCTGAGTCGCCCATGTCAAAGATGTCGCGCTCGACGGCCTCCCATAGTCCGCCCCGCACCAGCCCCACAACCTCGCCACGTGTACCCGCGTCCAGACGCGGGTAGCGCTGGTCGAGTGCACTGCGGAAGTACTCGAGTTTGTTCTCCACCACGGCATCCAGGATATTGGTCCAGCGAAAGGTCTCTCGATACCGGTACAGCCGCGCCTCTGGCTCTCGAGCGATCTCTACCGAGATCGAATTGCGAAATTCGACGTCTCCCAAACGCACATGCCCGACCTTCGCCTCCACGTTTTCGCCGGTTGTACCGAGAATCCGAATCCCGCCATCTAGCCGATCCCAGTCGCCCGGCTGGCCGACCCGCGTCTCACGCCGGAAGACGTGCACCGTGTCGTCGTCCTCTACCTCTTTGGAAAGACGCCAGCCATGCTTCGCCGACGCTCGCATCAGCTCCTGGAACTCAACTTCCGAAACACGGAAGTCCGCATCTTCGTCATCGGCGACGAGCATCTCTTCCCAGCGCATACCGGTGCCCTCCGGGTCGAGCGTCGTCTCGACCGTGTACTCGATACACCCGGCCAGCACCGATAGCGGAATCGCGGTCGCCAGCGCCCAGAAATACCGGTCACACCGTAAAATCGATTTCATGCTATCCCACCTCGGCTTGTCCCGCCTGTTCATCGTCTACAACCCTGCCCCGACTTCGGATCGGTACATCGCTATGATCCGTGCCGCCGGAATTCGCGTCTGCTCGTCTAGCTGCAGCCCGTTCAGCAGCTGCCGGAACTCACCGGCCTGAATACCATCCTCTATCTCGATCTCGCCAAGCAGATCACGCCAGACGGCGATGCGGCTTGGCAGACGTCCGCTGAGTCGTTCAACGTCCGCACGACTGAATAGGGTCGATTCCGCCGGCAGACTGGCCAGCATGGCATCCAGATCTGATTTGCTCACCGTACCTCGGCGTGCCAGCAACCGCTCCCAGCTGTTGCTTTCTGCCAGCTTCGCCGTGCGTTGCTCCGCCCGCGCCAGAAGAGTCCGGCGATCAAGATCCGCCAGCCAACCCCGATGCTCGCTGACCTGCTGCGCCAATTGCGCTTCACGCGCACGCAGCGATCTCAGTTCATATAGCAGATAGCCCGTGCTAACCATGAAAAGCAGACTGGCGGCGGCAAGCGTTGGTATCAGCCATCCAGAATTCCGCTGACGTTGCACCCGCCGGCCGCCAGCTGTACCGTGCAGCTCGATTTCCGATTCAATACGCGACCACATGTCGCGAACCCAATCACTTGGCACCAGAGCTTCCAATTCATCTTGCGATTGGCCGCCGAGGTGCTCGTGAAGCTTCAGCAGCACGGCGCAGTCGACGCATGTCTCAGCGTGAAGCCGACACGCTTGTACCGCATCCTCTTGCGCCACACCGCGGATCAACTCGTCCAACTGCTCGTGAAAAGCATCACAGCTTTCGCTCACAGCGACTCCTCCATCTTCCGAAGCAGCGCGGCCACGCGTCGCCGGGCGAAATGCAGCGTGGTCCGCAACGTCGTGAAACTCATCCCCATTGTCTCAGCAACCTCTCTCTGGTCGGCGCCCTCCAAATCGACTCGCACGAGGACTTGACGCTGCCGCTCGCTCAGCTGCGTCAGCGCCGCCAGCAGGGACCTGTGAAACTCGCGGCGCTCTACCTCCTCCTGCGGATCGGGTGCCTGCCATGCCAGGTCCGTAGCCAGCGCACCGTCGCCGAAGAGGTATTCCCTTCGTACCCAACCTCTTCGCAAGAAACTCAGACAAGCGTTGCGGTGAACCGCGTACAGCCAACCTCGAAATGACTGACCTGCATCGTACTGTCCGATCCGCTCGTGCACTCTGATCCATGTCTCCTGCGTCAGATCACGTGCCCACTCCCAGTCACGGGTGTAGCGATAAGCCATGGCGATCAGCGACCGGGTGAGCGAATCCACCAGGGCCTTAAAGGCAACTCGATCACCGTGCTGATAGGCTGCAGCCAACCTGGAATACTCGCTCTCGTCCAATCCTGTCCCTTACCATTCCACTGACTTGGCGAACTCAGTCCTTGTAACGCCGGCCTCTAACTCAGACTACGCATTTACTCCGCGATCTGTTTATTGAGCGCTCCAAGGCACCCGTGTGTTCGGCGAGCCGCTTAACAAGGGGCAATCAGCGCGTCCCGACCGGGTTCTCGCTCTTAGGCCCGATTGCACGTAGTCTATCTTACGGTTGGACGGACCCCGGGGGCTTGAACGAGCGGGGGGTGTCACCTTTCTTTCAACGCCATGTCACGCGGCGGCCAGCAGTCGGCTACGCGCAAGGATTGAGTCCAGAGACGAGACTGACGTGACCGAAGAGAATCTCGGCGATATCGAGACAGGGCCGGCCGATTCGGCAACGGCGCCCACCGAACGGAGACCGGTTCGCAGCTGGATCAGGAAGCTGGCAGTCGGGCTGTTGGCCATGACGGGATTGATCTTGCTTGCGGCCACAGTCGACCAGGCCCTGAGCTGGCCACGAGTGCGCGGGCTGGCCACGCGGCCACCGGAGCGCACGGCATTCATCGATCGCTACCTGGCCAGACAGCGAGAGGCGGGGCAGCCAGGCGACCTCGAGTGGCGCTGGGTTCCTTACGACAGCATCTCGGCGAATCTGAAGCGGGCGGTCTTAGTTGCTGAAGATATCGAGTTTTTTTCGCACTCGGGCTTCGCGATCAGCGAAATCAAGCTCGCGGCGCGTGAGGCGCTGGCTGGCGAGCGTGAACTGCGCGGCGCCTCGACGATAACGCAGCAGCTTGCCAAGAACCTGTGGCTGTCAGCTTCGCGCAACCCACTGCGCAAAGCGAAAGAGGCTCTGCTCACGATCCAGCTGGAGCGGCACCTCTCAAAAAAGCGGATACTGGAGCTTTACCTTAACGTGGTCGAGTTTGGACCCGGCATCTACGGGGCGGAGGCGGCGGCTCAAAGCTATTTCAGCAAAAGCGCCTCACAGCTGAGCGAAGCTGAGGCCGCAGAGCTGGCGGCCTCGTTGCCGCGGCCGTCGCGCTGGAACCCTCGCAGCGACAGCGAGAGCTATCGCCGCTACGCATCGCAGATCGTGGCACGAATGGATCGCGCTCAATTCCTCTGGCGCCGCATCTAAGCGTCGGATTGGCCGCCATCCGCCTCGGATCAGCGGACGCCGTGGCGGCGCGGCCGAACTGGCAGCGCCGCCATCACGAACGCGCCTTTATGTTCCGGCGGCTTGCTAATTCCGCTGGATTCTCAACATGCTGGGAGCAGACGTCAGCTCCGAAACCGTGCCCTCGACCGTCCTCTCCTTCTTCTGGCGGAACACCCGGAAGGACACTTTCTCCTCGGAATCGTAAGATCGCAGTATCCGCATCGCGTGGCTGGGACTGCCAACGGTCCGCCCGTCGATTGCCTTGATCACGTCTCCCGCTTTAAGGCCCAACTTGCTGTCCTTAGGAACGGCTACAACCAGCACGCCATCAGCGGTACCGAAATAGCCGCCGAGATCCGGATTCAGCGATACCAATTCCAAACCCGGCAGGCTCGCGCCGAGTCGAAGGGCGAAGGTTTCTGGTCCCTCGACATGAACTTCGGGCAGAGTCCGCAGGCGCTCGACCATCCCGCGTAGCCGCTCGGAGTCGTCGAGCCTGCCGGCCCAATCCTCGAACTCGAACGCGAGGAGGTCGTCGAAATCACCGACGACGACCTTTGCAGTGCTCGTCTTCCCGTCGCGGCGGTACTCGATCGTCGCTGTATCGCCGCGCTCCAACTTGCGGGCCCGCTCGACCAGGCGCATACCCGGTGCCGACTCGTTCTTGTCAAATGCCTCTCCGCCCTGCAGAAGGCTTTGACCGTTCAGCTTCGTGATGATGTCACCTTGCGCGAGACCGGCCTTTTCCGCCGGGCCGCCCTTCGTGACATCATCGATCAATGCTCCGTAGCGGTCGGTTTCCGGGTTCGCTTCGGTTTGCACCAACACGCCCAGCCTAGCGCGGTTACCCAGCCAAACCAGGCCCTCGCCACCGCGAGGCCAAACCTGAACGCGACCGAACGCCGGTTCGCAGACGCACTCTTCCTTCTTCTCCTGCGCCAGCCCCGGCTGCCACGCAACAGCTAATGCGAACAGGCCGGTCA
>JBFJOD010000026.1:0-28153 GCA_041617795.1 Gemmatimonadota bacterium
CGAAAACAGATCCGCCGGGGACCCGGCGATCGACATCTCGAAATCCCCAACCAGCTCGAGGTCGTGGATCAACTCCAGTTCGAAACCTCCGCTCTGCACGCGTTCCCGGACCTCATCGCGAACGTCCTGGTCGATGTCGACGAGAAAACTCTCGTCCAACGTGTCCCCATCCACGAAGGCGATCACCGCCGCGACCTGTAGTCCATCCAGCACGGCCTGCAGCGATATCGTTTGGGCCGTATCCATCTGAACCGTTTGGCCGTCGGCCGGCGAAAACACGTGGCTGACCACCTGGAACCCGTCTGTGATCGTCGCATCGACGAGCGAAAACGTGATGTCGGTGGTGGTGTTGCCCGGGATGCTCTGTGTCGCGCCGTTGAGCACCGTGTCTCGAAGCAACGCACCAGTACCCAGGTCACGCACCTCGAGCTCGAGAAAGCCGGCCGCGCCCGGATCGGGATCGGGTCGCAACGGATCGAAGTTCAGGCCGTTGACGACCGTCAGGGTCAGCGTGGCCTGGACCACCTCGAATCCGGCCAGATCGAAATCCGAGAATTCCACCTCGAGCGAGTCCACGTATTCAAAAGTGGGAACGGGGAGGATCGCGTTGTGAATGCAGCTCGGGCACATCTGACCGAGACTGAAACCGAGCGTCCCCTGCTGCGGCTCCACCGTGAAAACGCTCTGCCCGTTCACTGTGTCGGTGCCGACGCTGCCGGGTAGGTAGTCGACGATCTCCAGCGGCTCCGAGCTGAACGGCACGATCGTGTCGACGTCCCACTCGGGCGCCTCCGGCACCGCGCAAGCTCCCAGAGCCAGACCGAGACACGCTGCGGCCAGCCACACCCGCGGCAGACGTGCGCAAACGAGTCCGATTATGGATTGCACAGGATGACCTCCATTAGGGTTTCTGGGAGAGGGCGAGCCGCGGCATTGTGCTGGCGGGCAGTACTCTGCGCAAGCGGCACGTCGCTGACGACGGTGGGGAGGTCGCCGGGCCGTGGGCCCGAAGAACCGGTGCTGCCTTACCCCGCGGGCGATCCGATTGTTTCCGTTTGCTCGTGTCCTCCCACGAAGTACCACAGCCTTCTATATTTAGCGCCTGTGTCTGGGGTTTGCAACGACAAATGAGGAAAGGCCTGGCTGGGTGGAAACCTCCCGAATTCGCAATTTCTGTATCGTCGCTCACATAGATCACGGGAAATCGACGCTGGCCGACCGGTTCTTGGAGTTGACCCATGCCGTCGATCCCCGGCGGATGAAAGCCCAGGTCCTCGACTCCATGGACCTGGAACGCGAGCGCGGCATCACGATCAAGGCTCACGCCATCCGCTTGAAGCATCGAGCCGGCGATGGGAACGACTACGAGTTCAACCTGATCGATACGCCCGGGCACGTTGACTTCACCTACGAGGTAAGCCGCAGCCTGGCCGCCTGCGAGGGGGCCATTCTTGTGGTGGACGCCAGCCAGGGGATCGAAGCACAGACGCTGTCCAATCTCCTTCTGGCTCTGGAAGCTGGGCTGACGGTTATCCCGGTGATCAACAAGATCGACCTGCCGGCAGCGGAGCCGGCGCGTCGTTTGACGGAGCTGGCGGACTTGCTCGCTTGTGAGGAAGAGGAAGTGCTGCTGGTCAGCGCGAAGGAGGGAACGGGTGTGGCGGCGGTGTTGGAGGCGGTGGTGCAGCGGGTTCCGCCCCCGAGCGGACGGCGGGATGCGCCGCTGCGGGCGCTGATATTCGATTCGCAGCACGACAACTATCAGGGTGCCGTACCGCTCGTTCGCGTCGTGGATGGGCTGTTGCGGCCGGGGATGATGATCACGTTCGGGTCCAACGGTTCGGAGTACGAGGTACGGGAGGTCGGTTACCTGCTGTTGGGGGCGGTAGCGACCGAGGAGCTTGGAGCGGGCGAGGTTGGCTACCTTACGGCGCAGATCAAGTCGATCGCCGACACTAAAGTCGGCGATACGGTCCTGGACGCGCGCCGCCGCGCCGCTCAGTTGCTGCCGGGGTATCGGGCCGTGAAGCCGATGGTTTTCGCTGGCCTTTATCCAGCGGATTCCGATCTGTACGAGCGTCTGCGGAATGCGCTCGAGAAGTTGAAACTGAACGATGCCTCGATTCATTATGAATTTGAGACGAGTGATGCACTGGGCTTCGGGTTCAGGTGCGGCTTCCTCGGTTTGCTTCACATGGAAGTCGTGCGAGAGCGTCTTGAGCGTGAGTTCGACCTCGATCTGGTCAGCACGGTCCCGAACGTTGAGTATCGAGTCACGCTGGCGGACGGGTCGACGATCAAGGTCGAGAACCCGTCGCGCATGCCCTCGCCGGGTGTGATCGACAATATCCAGGAACCGTATGTGAAAGTGCGGATTCTCTGTCCGGCAGATTACATCGGAGCGGTTCAAAAGCTCTGCCACGAACGGCGCGGCGTGTTCGATCGGCTGCACTATATCGACGGGCAGCGGGTCGAAGTGATTTTCGAACTGCCGTTGGCCGAGATGGTGCTCGACTTCTATGAGCGGCTGAAGTCGTTGACGCGCGGCACAGGGGGGCTCGACTACGATCTAATCGGCTATCGAATCAGCGACCTGGTTCGGCTGGATGTGATGCTCAACGGCGACCCGGTCGATGCCCTCAGCATGATAACTCACCGCGACAAAGCCTACTATTATGGGCGTGCATTGGTAGAGCGGCTCAAGGCCCTGATACCGAGGCAGCTATTCGCCGTGGCGATTCAGGCCGCCGTCGGCTCGCGCGTTATTGCCCGAGAGACGGTTCGACCGCTGCGTAAGAACGTGACGGCCAAGTGCTACGGTGGCGATGTCACGCGCAAACGCAAGTTGCTGGAGAAGCAGAAAGAAGGTAAGCGGCGGATGAAGCGGGTAGGTCGCGTCGATGTACCTCGCGAGGCGTTTCTTGCCATGCTGCAGATGAGCACGGAGTGAGAGGGGTCGCACGACATCTTGAGGGAGAATCCGGTGACGCGCAGCGCTTCGCTTCGCGCACCGTTCAGGGCAGGCATTCCACCTGAGGGCTTCAATCGATGCAAAGAGATAGCACAGCTGAATGGATCGTAGGGGTCGATATCGGCGGTACCAACATAAATGTGGGAGTCGTCGCTTTCGCCGGTGGGCCTCCGTTCAACTTCAAGACTCTGCCGACCGAGGCACAGCGCGGCGCGAAATTCGTCGTCGATCGTGTCGTAAAGATGATCGAAGAGGCGATTCGCCACGTGATGGAGGAACAAAATTGCGGGCGCGAGGCGATTGCGGGTATCGGGATCGGCTCTCCGGGACCGCTGGATCGAAAGACGGGAACGGTCATCAGCACCCCGAACCTCGGCTGGAGGAATTTCCCGCTGCGGGACCTGATTCAGAATGCGGTCGGCTTGCCGGCGTCCCTGGACAACGACGCGAACGCGGCGACCTACGGCGAATGGTGGATGGGTGCCGGGCGGGGCGTGAATTCGCTTGTGGGGGTTACGCTCGGCACCGGGATCGGTGGCGGAATCGTCTTGAACGGCGAATTGTACCACGGCGCAGCTGACGCCGCCGCAGAGATCGGGCACATGACCATCGACTCGACCGGCCGCAAATGTAAGTGCGGCAACTATGGCTGTCTGGAGGCCTATGCTTCCGGTCCGGCAATCGCCGCCCGCGCTGTCGAGGGTTTGGAATCAGGTGCCGGCTCGATCTTGCTCGAGCTTGCCGGCGACGTGCACAACGTCACCGCTGAGACGGTGTTCGAGGCTGTCGTCGCCGGCGATCCCTACGCGACCGAAGTCATTAACGACACCGCAAAGTTCCTCGGCGTCGGCCTGGCCAACGTGATCAACATGTTGAATCCGGAAGTCCTGGTGATCTCCGGCGGAGTGACCCGCGCCGGTGACCATCTGTTCGATCCGCTGCGCAAAGAGGTCCGTCGCCGCGCCTTCCGTGTGGCCGAGCAGGCATGCCGGATCGTGCCTTCAGGTCTCGAAGGCACGGCGGGCGTTATCGGTGCGGTGGCTTGCTTCAAGAAAGAGAAGTATGGCGCGGTATAAGATGCGCTCGGCCGTCGACTCGCGTTTGTGGGAGGAAGCGGTTAGCTTATGCGCCGGTACCCTCCGCTTTCCGCTCGTAGCATCGCAGTGCTGTAGGGCCAGGCTGACGCGCTTGGCGGCGAACGATTCTTGTTATCTGACTCGGGGATCAGCATGCCTGTCCGCGGCCGCATCCTCGGCGTCATAGGCACAATGGTGTGGGACACGATCTGGCGGGAAGCCGATGTCAGATCGCCGGTTGAGGAATGGGGAGGGATCACCTATGCGCTTGCCGCGGCGGACGCCGCTACTCTCTTCGATTTCAAGGTCAGACCGATCATCAAGCTGGGCCGCGATCTTGCGGAACGCGGGTTGCGTTTCCTGCGAGAGCTGTCCGTGATCGAAAGCGACGAGGCTATCTCGATCGTGGAGGCTCCCAATCCACGCGTTGAGCTGCATTACCGCGGGACGGTCAGACGCAGCGAGCACCTGCGGGGCGGTGTGCCGTCCTGGACATGGGCAGAGCTCGCTCCGCGAGTCGCGGGGTGCGAGGCGCTGTACGTGAACTTCATCACCGGAAATGAATTCGACCTGGCGACCGCCGTCGAGCTGCGGCAAAACTTCAAAGGCCCCATCTATGCCGATATCCACTCGCTGATGTTGGCGACAGGAGTGCGGGGCGAACGACACGCGCGGCCGCTGAGCCGCTGGTCAGAATGGCTGAGCTGCTTCGACGCAGTCCAGTTGAATGAAGCTGAGCTGAGGGTGTTGTCCTCACACTGGGGCGATCCCTGGGCCTTTGCCGCGGACATCGTTGGACACATGACACCGCTCATCTTCGTCACGCTCGGGGCAGGCGGAGCGGCCTATGTGATGAGCGACGATGCGCTGCCCGTCAGCGGGAGAGGCCGCGCGCAGCTGCAAAGTAGTAGCCCGATTCGCACGGGTCGGGTTTCTGTCGAGCCGCTAGACGCCGGCGACCCTACGGGCTGCGGTGATGTTTGGGGCATCACGACCTTCGGGGCATTGCTTGTGGGCGCTGACGTGGAGGAGGCGATCCGATTGGCCAACTTGGCCGCAGGCCGCAACGTGTTGCACCGCGGCGCTTCAGGCCTGAACCGTTTTCTGCGTGGCGGGATCGAGCGTGTGTAAGCTGAGCACGGCGATGGGTAAGAGCGCGTGAGCTTTTTGCTGACGGTACCCGAGACGCTAGACGATTACGGGTTCGAGTCCGTGGCGGCCGGCTGGGTCGAGGGCAAAGGAGAAAACCTCTTGCTGGACGCCCGCCACGTTCAGTGGGTGAGCCCGTATGGGATTCTCGGCTTGCTCGCCATCGGAACGGCCTGGCGGAATCGCCTGGGTGAGCGCCCGATCCTGAAACCGCCAGAGTCGCAGAAGGTCAAGACATACCTGGCGCGCATCGGCTTCTATCATCTGGCGAAGGAGATATTCGAGATCGAGGGTCCCATCCTGCAACGGGTCGAGCGCACTTCGGATTCATTGCTCGAAATCACGGCCATACGCAATCACATGGATGTGCATGGGGTCGTTGACCGAGTGAAGGACCGGGCTAACCTGATCCTCGCACGCCTGGGTTACCCGCAAACGTCGGTCATGCAGTTCAGCGTGATTCTTTCGGAGGTCTGCCAGAACATCGTCGAACATGCGAACGCCGACGGTTGGGTCGCCGCACAGACCTACAACTGGAAGACACGACTGGGCCGTTTGGTGGTTGTTATCGGAGTGATGGATATCGGCATAGGTTTCAGCGGGTCGCTGGCGCGGGAGCATGCGCAGAGCCACGGTGATCATTGGTCCGACTCCAAGGCACTCGAGTCGGCGTTTCTGCATGGCCTGTCGCGCTTTCGCGACCCGGGCAGGGGCCAGGGGCTACAGGCGATTCGCAGGCAAACTTCCAGGTGGAATGGCTTGGTGACTATTCGCAGTGGAACGGCGCAGATTGCTGAAGTGCCCGACTGGGCCGATAGAAAACCGTTGATTAGCGGCTTGCCCGACTTTCCTGGAGCGCAGATACAGGTGGTGGTGCCGCAGGTGAGTCCAAACGCTGGTGATCGTTAGGAGGGCGCGGGAATGGCTGACGTGGGGACGAATGGGTCGGGTGGAATTGACGCGGTACTCCATACCTCGGTGGCGACGCTCTACAGCAATCTCGTAACTCGGCCGACAGGCCGGGCTGTCCGCTTCGCGATCGACCAGCAGATACTCGAGACTCGTGGCACCTGTCTGTCGATTCTCGACCTGTCGCGCGTGTCCGTGATCGATTTCAGCTGTGCCGACGAGGTGATCGCTAGACTGCTGAGGAAGTACCGGCAGCCCGACCGCCCTGCCGATGCGTTCTTCGTGCTGCAGGGCGTCTCAGCTTGCCACCGTGAAACGATCGAAATCGTCCTCAGGCGTCATGGTTTGCTCCTCGTCGCGATGGAACCGGATGGCCCCGCGCTCTGGGGGCAGGCGCCAGCCCGGCTGCGCGTCGCTTGGGACTGTCTTGGCAGAATGGGTCGAGCCTTTACCGATGAGTTCGCCTCAGCTCGGGGACTAGACGCTCGCGCGGCTAGCTCCTGGCTGAAACGACTGGTCGCCTGGCGCGTCGCCGTACCGGACGGGCAGGAAGGTTTCAGCAGCCTGCCGTCTATTCTCGACCAGCGGTCGGCCTATCGAGTTTTCCCGCTCGATCTCAGCCTGGCGCGAGTCGCCGACGAAGCAGCCATCTACGGCGATGATGCAGGGTCTGACAAAATCAGCGACCCGACCAGCGAAATCGATTCGCTGGTTGCCAATCCGGAGCCGCCGGAAGATCTGCCAGCCCGCTGAGCTGCCGCGGCTGAGCGAACGGCATAAGCTCATATTGTAGAATACGTTAGCGGTTTTGAAGTTGACCGGGTTCTTGGACCTCGATAGATTCGAACAGCGCCGTCAGGGGATCAATCCTGGCGATGTCCGACAAGGAGAAGGAATGACAGCGGCGACGATGTGGGAGAAGATCGAGGCAGTGATTGAAGAGATCCGGCCGGCGGTTCGCGCCGATGGCGGTGACGTGGAGCTGGTCGGCTTCGATCCGGAGAAGGGCGAGGTCGAGCTACGGCTCGTCGGGGCGTGCTACGCGTGCCCGCACTCGCTGCTGACCTTGAAGGGCGGCCTCGAGCAGCGACTGCGCAGCAAAGTGCCGGAGGTCAAGACGGTCGTCGCTATCTGATAGTGTTGTAGAAAGGCGATCAAGACCGGTACGGGGTGGCCCTGTGCCGGTTTTTTCATTACTACCATTGCTGCAATTACCTCAGCTTGGCTTGATAGATGCCCGAAGAACGTGATTTGCTGAACAGCGTGGCGGCAGCCCTGCGGTCAGTTAGCCATCCGGCGACCGGCCGCGATATCGTCTCGGCCGGACTGGTGAAGCGGCTGCAGGTAGATGAATCGGGCAAGGTTAGTTTCGCCCTCGCCGTGGATCCCGGCGACCCCGGCGGCGTCGCGGCCGCGGCACATGCCGCGGCCGAGAAAGTCAAAGGTGTTGCAGCGGTCCGCGTCGAATTGCTAAGCGGCACAGAGGCGGCGCGCGCAGCCCGGAAATTGCCCGTCGTCGGCCCGGGTCAGGGTCCGGGTGCCGGCGCACCTGGCAGGCCGGCCGCTCAGCGGCCGACGGGACCGCCCGAGCCTCAGCGGGTCCCGGGCGTCCGCCACGTCATCGCGGTGAGTTCTGGAAAGGGAGGTGTTGGCAAATCGACCGTCGCGACGAACCTGGCGGCGGCGATGGCGCAACGCGGCAACCGGGTTGGCTTGCTCGATGCCGATGTCTACGGCCCCAACATCCCGATCATGTTCGGCGTGAGTAGCCGGCCGCGCGTGACCCAAGATGAGCGGGTGGTCCCGATCGAGGCCCATGGCGTGAAGCTAATGAGCATCGGCTTTCTGCTGGACGACGACACGCCGGCGATCTGGCGCGGCCCGATTGTGATGGGAATCATTCGCCAGTTTCTCCAACAGGTGGACTGGGGTGAACTCGATTACCTGCTGGTGGACATGCCGCCGGGCACCGGTGATGCACAGCTTTCGCTGGTGCAGTTGGCCAAGGTCGACGGAGCCCTGATGGTGACAACGCCCCAGGGCGTGGCGGTGGCAGACGTGCTTAAAGGAATCAAGATGTTCGAGCGGGTCGACGTGCCGGTGCTGGGATTGGTCGAGAACATGAGCGGCTTCCTCTGCCCTCATTGCGGTGAACGTACGGACGTTTTCGGAAGCGGCGGCGGCCGCAAGCTAGCGGCGTCGGCGGGCGTTCCCTTCCTGGGTGAAGTGCCGCTGGGTGTTGCGGTAGTGGCCGCCGGCGACACCGGTCAGCCGACCGTCGTCTCGGCACCTGATTCGGCCGAAGCCCACGCATTCATGAAGCTCGCTGACGCGGTCGCGGCGTCGTTGGAAGCTTCCAAGACTTGAGATCCGTACGTCCCCGATCCTGAACAACCGGCGTTCTCGATGCCAATCGTCACTCTCCTGACCGACTTTGGAACTCGGGAGGGGTTCGCCGCTGCGATGAAGGGAGTGATTCTCAGCATCGCGCCGGCTGCCGACCTCGTTGATGTCACGCATGACATCCCGCGCGGCGACGTGGAGGCCGGTGCCTGGGTGCTTCGGCAATACGCCGATCTCTATCCGCCGGGAACGGTTCACTTGGCCGTCGTCGATCCCGGTGTGGGTGGCGACCGGCGTCCGATCGCTATCGCGGTGGCGGATCGTTTCCTTGTACTTCCGGACAACGGAATCGCTACACGGGTTGTGTCCGCCGTGGCTACGTGGCGCGCTGTGGAGCTGAGGGAAACCGCGTACCTGCGCCCTTCCATTTCGGCCACGTTCCACGGTCGTGACATCTTCGCACCGGTCGCCGCTCAGCTCGCCAACGGCGTTGAGCTCGAGCGTTTTGGGCCGCCCCTCGACACGATCCGCTTGCTCGATCTTCCCACTCCCAGCCGGCAGCCAGCGGAAGTGCGAGGCTACATCGCCCACATCGACCACTTCGGTAACCTGATCACAGACATACCCGGGGACTGGGTCGAGGCTTCCTGGCGAATTCTGGTGGCGGATCGTCAGCTTCGCGGTGTCAAGCGCAGTTACGTGGATGTGGAGGTCGAGGAGCTTGTCGTTGTGGTCGGCTCGATGGGTACGATCGAAATTGCGGTCCGCGATGGCTCAGCGGCAAAGCGACTCGGCGTCGCGCTGGGCGACCCCGTGGTGGCTAGAAGTAGCTGATCCTGCGGCGTGTCGTCGCTGGGCTTAAAGGCGCGCGACCTTGATCGCTCCGACGGCACCACTGATCGAAATCGTCAGGTGGCGCTTGGCCGTGTCCCAGTTACGGCTCAGCCAGACGCCGCCTTCCTGCTTGATGAACCCGGCCGCATCGAAGCTCATCAAGAAGGTGCTGCGCTCGACGCGAACACCCAACTCCGCCGGCACGCGGATCTCGATCCCGCCGAAGCCGACGTTGATGTCGGCGGAGGCGTCGTGACTCCAAGCCCCCGAGAAATCGAGGTCGATGTCGCCGATGCCGCCTGATACGGTGATCGAGCGGCAGCCCGAATTGCCGAGTCCCGTGACCCGGAATGCAGCGGCGGCGGCCTTGAACGTGCAGTGTTCGGCGACATCTGGATTCGGCTCACTGAACTTGACGCGAGTGTCGCTGGCGCCCGTCTCCAGGAGCAGTCGCTGCAGCCGCAGACCGCCTAATTCGAGTTCGGCTTCGACAGCGCCGAATTTCATGCTCAGGGCCAGCGGAGTGGCACTCGATAGATCGACGCGGAGGTTGCCTGCCTCGTAGTCGTAGTCCTTAAAGTCCTTGACGTTGATGTTCTCATGACCCTCGATGTCGATGCTGAGGCGGCCCCGCCGGTCAGATTCCAGGTACGTGCTGGTCAGCTTGAAGGCATCTTCATCGTATCTGGAGTTCAGCCGGTACAGTAGCTTGTCCGGGCCACGCCCGAGTTCCAAGCGGCCGACGGCATAATTGATCTTGACCTCGAGAAAATCCTCGCCGTGCACCTGCCTTGATTTGGCCACGCTTCTCCAGCTTTGTGCTGCGGCAGGCTGGGCCGGCCAAGTCGCCAACAACAGGGCAATCAGAACGCCAACTGCGGAATTAGATCTCATCATCAGCCGTTTCCCGCGGCCGGCGACGCACCTTGGCCCGCTCGCCGGGCGCAGGCCTTCTTGCATACGAATCGACCGGCATTCCGGGCAACTCGCGCGGCCGTGCGAACGTGCGCTGCGTCCCAGCGCGTGACAAAAGCGCGGCTCCCAAGCCGGATGTCGCGGCAACCCACGTGAGTATCCAGGCGGCTACGATCAGGAGGTCGTGCGCCCAACCCAGTAGCGGCGAAAAGACCTCGGTGATCGCAGCGCCGGCGAACAAAGCCAGCAAGACGCCAAGACCATTCCACAGGTAGTAGTACGAATTGGACCGCCGCATCCGTGCCGCCCAAGACGGGTAGCGGTAACGCGTCAGGTTTTCACCGGCCGCATGGGCGACCGCGAGATAGCCGAGCAGGCTCAGACCTATGAAGGCGAGGATGTAGAACGGAATCGCGATCGCGGTTACGATCAGGACCAGCAGGACCAGCGCGATCGGGAAGAACAGTACCTCAGCAGCGACACCGGCCAGAAACGAGCGGCCGAAGCTGTACGAGACCGTGTCACTGACGGCCTCCAGGTGCCCCCGGAAGAAATAAACGACAACACCGCCGAGGAACGCAAAAAGCACATACATCGCGATCGTGCGTGCCAGCGAACCCAGGCCGCTCCAAAGGTTACTCAGGAACGAGGGGCCCTGAATACGAATCGGTGCGCTGGGTGCCGCCGCCGGCGCGATGACGGGGGCGAACTGCGGTGCATCCCGCAGAGTGCCGACGACCGTGCCCCGGTTCTGAACCGTCGCGTTGATCGCGACTACGTCGCCCTCCAGGCGCGCCGTCGGTGAAATCAGCAGAGAGCCCTCGGCCACGATCACGTTGGCCGCCACCGTCCCAGCCAACACGGCGTCGGACTGAATCAGCAACAGCGTCGCGTCGAGTGTGGTGCCTTCCTGCAGCCGGTACTCCTCGGCGTTGAGCACGATCCGCACGGGCGCCTTTAGGTCGCCGTTCAGCGCCCGCGCCAGCTGTGGCGCCAGGCCGATTCGAGCCAGCGCCTGATCGAGACCTTCAGCCTTGTTGAGCTGCACGATGAGACCCCCGACCACTACCTCGCCGGCTGGCGTTGCGGGACGGTCCTCCTGCGCCGGGGTCGCGGCGATCCCGGCCGCTAGCTCGCCAACGGCTGCCGCCGGAACCGCTGCCTGCGCGCTAGCCGCGCCGCCAGCGAGGAATGCCAGCGCCTGATGGATCGCTGCCGACGCCGGCCCATCAGCGTAATCGCCAGCGGCAAAGCCTGCCCAGGCCTCCTCAAGGTCGCCGTCCGCCGTACTGCGGAGAAGCTGACGCCAAGCCGATTCCAACTCGCCACCCGCCTCGTAACTGCCGACCTCGCGACCCGCGACGAAGACTTGGCCGCCTGCCAAACGGACCTGCAGCGACCGGCCGCCCGCCAGGTCGAGAGCCAGGCTGGCTTCGCGCTCGCTGAGCACGACCGTCGTCTGCAATATTTCGTCAACGGATTGGTTGGACTGTGCCAACGCAGGAGCCGATCCGAGGGTAACGGCCAGTACGAGAGCGGTGAGGTGCGTTGCCTTAGGCATGTTGATCCATCCCGGAAGGTTGAAAGCCCACCCGATACAAAGTCCAGATTGCCAGGCTTGAGGCTGCTGTGACCAACGCAGCGATCACCGCCAGCCCGACGCCCGGCAACGTGCCGGTGGTTTCCGTCCACCAGCCGAAGATCCCACTGACCTGGATCGCGGCGGCAAGTTTTATGGTGCCTGCCAAAGCCAGTTCCTTTGCGAAGCCGAGCATGCGGCCGAGAAGCAGCCCGATCGGGATATCGGCGCGGCTCAAGAGCCACACGCCACCCCCGACCACGCCCACGCTCCACAGCCCCGCAGCCGCAGCGGCCAGCGGTCGCAGCCGCCGGGCCAGGGCTGGCAGCCGCGAGGGCGCAGGGGCAGTTGCCACCACCGGCACGCGGACGCGTTCCAGCACCCGGTCGTCGAAAGAGGCCGGCAGCTCGACGCCGCGTAGTGAGTTCAGGGCGAGAAAAAGCCCCGCCCACTCCGCCGACCGGGCCTCACAGGCCTGGCACTGAGCGAGGTGGTCCTCGAGCCTCTGAAGCTGGTGGCCGGCCAATTCGCGGGCCGCCCACCGCTCCAAGGCGAGCTCGGAGAGATGCCCCTGAGAATTCCAAGTTTTCATTGTCTTCCTACCCGCTGTCCTGCCCTACGAGACCGGCCGGGCCAGGGTTTCAACCCCTCGCGAACCTGCTTCAAGGTTCCTCACGCAAGTGTCCCAAGGCCTCGCGGAGCTCGGCCCGGGCGCGATGCAAGAAGGTTTTGACGGTCCCGATCGGGACGTCCATGATTTCGGCGATCTCCTCATAGGGCCGATTCTCGATGTGCCGGAGAATGACGGCCGTCCGGTAATCCGGTCTCAGGCGTGAGATCGCCTCCTCGATCTCACCGCCGAGTTCCAGCGCCATGATCTCCTGCTCGGGAGACTCATCCTTGGCTTCCAAGACGATGCGCGTCTCCTCTTCGCGCTCCGGGTTCGTCGCGTGCGGCGAACCGTGGATCGAAACGGTGGACAGCTTGGCGCGTCGCAGGTGATCGATCGCGTGGTTGTTGGCGATCTTGAACAGCCAGGAGGAGAATCGGTACTTCGGGTTGTAACTATCGAGGTTATTGAACGCCTTGACGAACGACTCTTGGGCGAGGTCCTCAGCTTGCTCGCGATCGCCGATCATTCGGTAGATCAGTGAGAAGACCGGTCGGCGGAATCGCTCCAGCAGCTCGCGGTAGGCCGACTCGTCGCCTTTAAGCGCCGCAGCGACGAGTTCCTTATCGGCGGCCTGGTCGAGGCCGGTCGGCGTCTGCGGCGCGCCCGCTTCGCCGAATTGCGGCCGGCGCCCCCGCTCGCGTTTCATCACGTTGCCAGGGGTTTCCGCAGCGACTTAGTTTCGCCGCCGACCATGCCGAACTTCCGGAATCAGACAACTGACCCGCTGACGAAGCAGACACCCGCATCGCGGGCCCGCGCGATCCGTGAGATGTTCTCGGCGATCGCCCCGCGCTACGATCTGCTCAACCGACTCCTCAGCTTGGGTGTCGATCGGAGTTGGCGCCGCAAGGCGGTGGACCAACTCGGTTGGGAGGATCAGCCGGATGGGCGTTATCTGGATGTCTGCGCCGGCACCTACGACCTGTCGATCGAGCTGGCGCGACGCCGGATGTTCAACGGCCATGTCATCGCACTCGATTTCGCACGGGCGATGCTCGAAAAAGGGAGGGCGAAGATTACGCGTCAGCCCATCGCCCCAGTTTGTGGGGACGCACTGAAGATCCCCGCCCGTAATCGCAGCTTCGACGGTGCCCTCGTCGCGTTCGGCGTCCGCAACCTGGCCGACATCGATGCGGGCCTACGGGAGTTGCAGCGTACCCTGCGCCCCGGGGCACGGCTGGTGTTGCTCGATTTCTCGATGCCGGGCCGCCAACCGCTGAGGGCACTGTATCGCCTCTATTTCACCCGCATCCTGCCTCGTGTCGGTCGCTTGGTCTCAAAACATAGCCGCGCCTACACTTACCTACCAGAGTCGGTGCTCGGTTTCCCTGAGCCGGCCGCGCTGGCCGCGCGAATGGAACTGGCCGGGTTCCGAGCAGTCGGCTGGCGGCGACTCAGTGGCGGAATTGCCGCGCTTTGGTGGGGGGCGGCATCTTGAGTTGTGCGACGCCTAGGATAGCCAAGCCAAACGTCCGCGTCGGACCGCCGGCAGCCGCCGTTTGACCTCCCTGACTTGACTGCGGTCGGTCGAATTAGTCAGACTGTTGTCGGCGAAAGTTCTTTCCAAATCCCCCTCCGTTCTGGCCGGCCCGGTTGGTATCCACGATATCCGGAGGTTGCAGTGATCGAGAATTCCGGTTGGAGGGCCTTCGACCTGCGTCGTCTGCTCTATGCCGTGGTTGGCGGCATCCTCCTCCTCATCATTCTCGTGTTCGCCGTGCTGGCCTGGAATCAGGCTGAGCAAGTGGTCCAGCCCGCCGTGGAGCGTCAGCTGAACGAGCGCAGCAGCTCGGTCGTCTCGGTGCTCGAGAGTTACGTCGAGGGCGCAATGGTGGACATCGAATTGCTGGCGGTTTCCCCCGCAGTCAGGAACGTGGCCGCGCGCGAAAACGAACGAGCGCGGGCCTTCGGTAGCGCCGCGCTCGATTCACTGGCGGCGCAGCGGCGCGGCGGTCCGCCGGGATACGTGGCCGTAAACCCGGAGATCGATGAGTACTTCCGGACTGTCGTGGAAAGATCGCTGTTCGACGAACTGTTCGTCACCGACCGCCAGGGCTTCGTCGTTGCCAGCGGCGGTCAAGACGTCGGGCCGGTTCAAAGCGATAACGCCTGGTGGCGGGAGGCTTATGCCGGGCGGCAGATATTCACTAGGACGGTTGACCCCAGTTCAGGAACAATTGCGCTGGCCAGCGCTTTGCCGATTGAGAACCCGACCGGTGACGTCGTTGGCGTCCTGCGCGCCGTCGTCGACCTGGGACGGCTGCGGCCAGTGCTCGCAGAGTTGGCGCGGGGCTGGGGTTATGTGCAAGTGATCGATGAACGTGGCTTTGTCATCATCGATCAGCATGAGGAGCACCTGTTGACGCCGCACCCCGAGCCGGGCGCCTTGGTGAGCGGCCGCCTGTTGCAGTCGGTGGCGCCCGATGGCCAGCGGATCGTCGGTATGGCACGCCCGGCGCTGGAAGGCTGGACAGTCGCCTATTGGGTGCCCGCCGCCGAAGCATTCGATCTGCTGACAGCCGCACGTCGGGCCGTTGCCTGGGGCACTCTCCTGGTGCTGGGTACCGCGATCTTGGGGATCCTCATCGCCGGTGCCTGGGTTTCCCGCGAGATCGGTGAGCCTGTGAAAATGGTTGCGGGCGCCGCGGATCGTGTGGGCAGCGGGGACCTGCGGGCGCGAGTCACGACAGTCGGAAAAGGCGAGATTGCCAAACTGTGTGTCGCGGTTCAGCAGATGATCGACCGGCTGAACGAGCTGGTGGGATCGTTGCGCGAGGCCGGCTTCTACACACAGTCGCGCAGCCAGGAGATTGCCGGGGCGGTTGAACAGCTATCTGCCGGCACTGAAGAGATGACCGTCACGCTGTCGCGGCTGACCGGTGAGGCGGCTCGGTATTCGGAGACCATTCAGGAGGTCAACTCGCGGATGGATTCCCTGGGTGCGGGCGCCCGCGACCTGGCCAAGGGAGCCAAAATGGCCACCGAGCGCAGCCGGCAGCTGCGCGACATGGCGGAAGCGAATCGCCAGCGGCTGAGCGGCGGCCGCGCCGAGGTCAACCAGATGGCCGAGCGCTCAGATCTGGCAACTTCGCAGCTGCTGGAGTTCATGGATGCCTCCCGGCAGTTCAGCGAATTCGTTGACCTGATCCAGGGTTTCGCGCGGCGCACCAACCTGCTTGCCCTGAACGCGGCGATCGAGGCGGCGCGGGCCGGCGGCGAGGCGCGGGGCTTCGGCGTGTTGGCGGACGAGATCCGCAAGCTCTCCAACCAGGCCGGCGAGGCGGCGGACCGGGCGCAGGACACGACGGATGCGATCCTTGGACAGCTGGAGTCGGCCCGGCAGGCGGTGGGCGAAACGCGCGAGGCAACCCATGCCATCGGCTCGGTGGTCGAATCGGTTGACGAAAGCTTCCAGGCGATCAACCAGGCGATGAGCGAGGCCGAAAGCTGGGCTGAACGGGTGGCGCAGGTCAGTGCCGAGGTCGACCGCAGTGTTCGCTCGACCGGAGACCGGCTGCGAGACGTCGTTTCCGGGTTCACTGACTTCGCCGCGGCGATGGAAGAGCTGGCCGCGGGGATGGAGGAACAGAACGCGTCCACAGAAGAGATCGCAGCCGCAGTCATGGCTCTCAACAATGCCGCGCGAGAACTGGCCAGTATGGCCGAAGTGTTTACGGTAGAAGACGACTCGGGAATAGATGTCGAAACAGGGCGCCAAGCAAAAAAGCCAGCTAAAACCGAAATCGTCCGCGCGGCGCTCTGACAAGCCAGCGACCAGCGGCAGGAGGGCAGCTGCGGAGGCGGAGGTCCGCCGCAGCGCCGCCGCGCGACCGGAGCACCTCCGCATCGCGAGAGCACTCCTCCGGGGCACGTTAGTGGCCCTCCTGGCCGCCGCACTCACGGGCTTTCTGCGAAAATGGGTCTGGATCTTGGCTCTGGAGCCCATCGCTATCGGTGTCGTGATCGGCGAGACCGCCGCCGTTCCTACGTCCGCCCGCCGCCGCCGTCCGCTTGCCTGGAGCTATGCCTACGTGTTCCTGCTTTGCGGGTTCAGCTATCTAATGGCCCACGTGGTGTTCTGGATCAGCAGCAGCGGAATCTGGCCCGCGCAATCGTTCAGCGAGTTCCTTCGCAGTGCGCCCTCGGCGACGGCGGCACCGTTCTTCCAAAGCGTCGACTTCGCCCGGCAGATCTCGCTCGCCACCGGAGGTGCCACGGCTCTCAAGTACTGGATCTGGGTGGTTGAAGGCCTGCTGATGGCGGTTGCCGGAGCGCTGGCCTACCGCGGCGGCTCCGTCCGCCGGCTCAGGACCTAAAGCGTCGGCGAAAATGAAAAAGAAACGCCGCCTTGGGTTGATCTCGGATACCCACGGGTTGCTACGCAACGAAGTCTATGGGGCGTTCAAGGGTGTCGACGAGATACTCCACGCCGGAGATGTGGGTGACCGCTCCATCATCACGGAGCTAGAGGTGATCGCGCCGGTTCAGGCGGTCTACGGCAACGTCGACGGCCGGGACGTCCGCTTGGAGTTTCCAGAGGCGCTGGAGCTGGAACGCGCCGGCCACACGTTGGCGATGATCCACGGACACCAGTGGGGCTCGCCGCATGTTCAAGACCTGGTCGACCGTTACCCGGGCCGCTCGGTCATTATCTTTGGCCACACCCACCAGGGGATGATCGAGAAGGTTGCCGGCTCGTTAGTCATTAACCCGGGCAGCGCCGGTCAGCGGCGCTTCGGCTTACCGGTATCGGTAGCGATCCTGACGTTGAAAGCGGGCGAGGAACCCGTCGCCAAGCTCCTCAAGCTGTAGCAAGAACCGTCAACGCTGGCAGCCGGAACAGTGGAAGGCGGAGCGCCCGGCCAGCACGACGCGGACGATCTCTCCCCCGCAGCGCCGGCAGGTTTCACCGTCCCGACCGTAGACCTCAAGGACATTCTGGAAGTCGCCCTGGCCGCCTAGGACGTCGCGGTAATCGCTGAACGAAGTGCCCCGCCGGTTCACGGCCTCGCGGAGGATGCGCCGGATCGCGGAGTGCAGGGCAGCGACCTCTGCCTGGCCCAGGCTGGCGGCGGGCCGGCGTGGGTCGATGCGGGCGATGTGGCATGCCTCGTTCGCATAGATGTTGCCGACCCCGGCCACGCGCCGCTGGTCGAGCAGGACGTTGCGGATCGGCGCTCTAGAGGCGGCCAGCAACCTTGCCAGCGCTCTTGGAGTGAACCGCCGGGACAGCGGCTCGATTCCAAGTCGCGCGTCAAGCTCTGACCAGGCTTGCGGGCTGAGCACCCACATGCGGGCGAAGCGCCGGACATCGAAGAAGCGGAGTACCCCCGCGTCGGAGTTCTCGAACAACATGCTGACGGAGAGATGAGGTTCGGCTCGCAGGGGAGCTACTTGGCCCCAGGTGAATCGGCCCGTCATGCGGAGTTGCGTGACCCAGAGCGCTCCATCGTCCAGTCTCGCGGTGATCCATTTCGCTCGCCGTCCTGCTTGGATCACTTGGCGACCCGTGAGCGCTTTTCGAAAGGCGGCTGGCGTCATCGGCTCGACCACTTCAGAGCGGTGGACCCGGACGCGCTTCACGCGGTGACCCGCAACCGCGGCGTGCAGGCCCCGCGCGATCGTCTCGGCTTCCGGTAGCTCGGGCAACGGTCAGCCGGCGCGCTTGCGTCCGATCTCCCGGTAGCCGATGTCCCGGCGGAAGTACTTGCCCTCGAACTGGATTGCCTCAGCCGCCTTCCGTGACTTTTCGGCGGCATCTTTGGCGCGATCGCCGATGCCGACGACGCCGAGGACGCGGCCGCCGCTGGTCAGCAACTGACCTTCCGGATCGCGACGCGTGCCGGCGTGAATGACTAGCACATCGCCGTCGTCCTCCAGAGACTCGGGGATCTCGATCGGTTTTCCCTTTTCGTAGTCACCCGGATAGCCTTGCGAGGCAAGCACGGTGCAGACGGCCGCTTGCCGACTCCAGCTGCAGCTCACGCCCTCCAGCGATTCGCCGCGCGCCACGCACTCGAACAACTCCAGCAGCGAGCTCTTCAACAGCGGCAGGATCGCCTGGGTTTCCGGGTCGCCGAACCGGCAGTTGAACTCGATCACATAGGGACTGCTGGCGGCCATGATCAGGCCGCAGTAGAGCACGCCGCGAAACTCGCGGTCGTCGGCACGCATCTCAGCCAGTGTGGGCAAGATGATGCGGTCCGTAACGCGATCGATGAGTTCAGCGTCAGCGATCGAAACGGGGGCGTAAGCGCCCATGCCGCCGGTGTTGAGGCCGGTGTCCCCTTCGCCAATCGGCTTGTGGTCTTGCGAAGCGATGAGTGGCACGGCGTTCCTGCCATCCGTGAGATAGAGCAAGGACAATTCCTCACCCCTGAGGAACTCCTCGACCACGACCGTAGACCCGGCCTCCCCGAACCTCTGGTCGATCAGCATCGCACGTGCCGCCTCCAGCGCCTGCGTCACGGTCTGACAGACGATGGAGCCTTTTCCGGCGGCCAGACCGGAAGCTTTGACGACGATCGGCGCACCCAACTCGCGGATGACCCGCTCCGCCTCCTGGTAGTCATCCACCGTCGTATATGCGCCGGTAGGGATGCCGGCTTTCTTCATCAAAGCCTTGGCGAAAGCCTTCGAGCCTTCAATCTCCGCGGCGCGTTGCGACGGGCCAAAGACTGGCAGGTCGCGCTGTTGGAACACGTCGACGATGCCGGCGACCAGCGGTGCCTCGGGCCCGATCACGGTCAGATCGATCTCTCGCGACGCAGCGAAGTCGGCCAGCGCCTCGACCTCCTCCGGTTTCAGCGAGACGGACTCGGCCAGAGCCTTGGTGCCGCCATTCCCGGGAGCCGCGAAAATCTGAGCGTCCGGCCGCTCCTGCTTGAGCTTCCAGATCAGGGCGTGCTCACGCCCGCCTGAACCTACAACCAGTATTCTCATCGGCCGGCGTCGTCAGCTTGGGTTGGCATCTTGTTCAACTGTTCGACAAGGCGCGGTCGAGGTCGGCGATCAAGTCCTCGACATCTTCGATGCCGACGGATAAGCGGACCAGCCCGTCGGTGATCCCCATGTCTTGGCGCTCCTTTTCCGGCACGGCGGCGTGGGTCATGACGGCGGGGTGGCTGACCAGACTCTCGACCCCGCCCAGACTCTCGGCCAGTGTGAACAGATGCGTGGCACGGCAGAACGCCTCCGCGCGCGCTCGGTCTCCCAACTCGAGGGAGATCATCCCGCCGAAGCCCGTCATCTGGCGCTTGGCCAACTGGTACTGTGCGTGGGAGGGCAACCCGGCGTAGAAGACTTCGGCAACCCGGTCGTCCTGCTCCAGCCACTCGGCGATGCGGCGGCCATTCCGGTCGTGGGTGTCCATGCGGACATGCAGGGTCTTGGTGCCTCGCAGCACCAGCCAGCAATCCATCGGTCCGGGCACTGCCCCTGCCGATTTCTGCAGGAAGCGCAGCCCTTCGATGATCGCGTCGTCTGACGTCAGGACCATGCCGCCCACGACGTCGCTGTGGCCGTTCAGGTACTTGGTACTAGAATGGACGATGGCGTCGGCGCCCAGCTCGAGCGGCAGTTGGAAGTAAGGCGTCGCGAACGTGTTGTCGACGACCAGCCAGGCCCCACGTTTGTGGGCGATCTTAGCGGCCGCCGCGATGTCGGTGATGTGCATCAACGGATTGGTCGGCGTCTCGATAAAGATCATTCGCGTGCTGTCTCGGGTGGCCGCCTCGATATCGGCAGGATCGCGCGTGTCGACGAACGAAAACGCGAGGCCTAAGCGGGAGAGCACCTGACGGAACAATCGGTCGGTTCCGCCGTATACGTTTGCGCCACAGATGATGTGGTCCCCCGCCGAGCACAATTTTGCCATCGCCTCGATGGCTGCGACTCCGGAGGCAAAGGCCGCGCCATGCTTCGCGCCTTCCAAGGCGGCGACATTCTCCTCGAGGGCAGTCCGTGTGGGGTTCGATACCCGGGCGTATTCATAACCCTTATGAACACCGATCCCTTCCTGCGCATAGGTGGAGGTCTGGTAGATCGGTGTCATGATCGCGCCCGTCGTCGGATCCGGTCTTTGGCCGGCACGAATGGCCCGCGTTGCAAAACGAAAGTCCTGTCCAGATTTCATCAGCGGAAGCTCGCTCTTCATTTTTCCCAGTGTTCCAGCGCTCACGTCCAGGCAGACTCAGTGACTACACAGTCTAGGCTTCACCGCCGGCGCCGTCCAGCGAGGTCTGGACTATTGAGCGGCGGCTGACTTGACGCTTAATTACTCGTCTGCTCGACCGTGACGATGCTCACTTCAACCCAGGTTCTGCCTGATGCCGCATGGATTTTCCAGATAGTCTGATCGTCAGCGTGTCCGGAATCCGCGGTCGCGTCGGGATCGAACTGAACCCACAGATCATCTCTGGATTTGCGGCGGCCTTCGGGACCTTCGTCCGGGGCCAGGGGTGGGGTGACCACCTGGCGATTGCCCGCGATTCGCGTCTTAGCGGTCCGGCCTTCGTGCGGGCTGCCACCGCCGGACTCCAGGCGGTGGGTTGCCGGGTCAGCGATCTGGGCTTGGTGCCGACGCCCACGGCGCTACTGGAGATTCAGGATCGTGGGCTGTCCGGCGGCATCGTCGTGACGGCCAGCCACAACCCCATCGAATGGAACGCCCTCAAGTTGGCCAGTCCCGAAGGCGCCTTCCTCACGCCGGATCAGGGCTCCGAGTTCCTGGCGGCGCTGCGTGCTGGAAAGCCAGCCGCTTACGTCCAGGGGGAATTTGGCGCGGTCGGCGAGGTCGGCGGTTCCACCGACCGCCACATTGAGCGAATCTTGGCCCTCGATTTGGTCGAGCCAGCGCGAATCGTCGAGCGCAGGTTCAAGGTAGTGCTCGACTGCACTCGGGGCGCGGGCGGCGTGATCATGCCCGACCTGCTGCGGCGACTGGGGTGTGAGTTCATCGGGATCGATCTGGAACCGGACGGTAATTTCCGCCGGGAGCCAGAGCCCGTGCCGGCCAACATGACGGAGATCTGCCGCAGGATTCAGGCAGAACGGGGGGTCGATTTGGGTCTGGTGGTCGACCCGGACGTGGACCGGCTGGCGCTGGTGGATGAGACGGGTCGCGCGATCGGCGAGGACTGGACGCTGGCGCTGGCAGCGCGACTGGTGCTGGCGCACCGGACCGGCACGGTGGTGGCCAACCTGTCGACCAGCCAGATCGTCGAGGCGGTCTGTGCCCGGGCGGGGGCCGACTATCACCAGTCGCCGGTGGGTGAGGCCAACGTCGCGGCAGGCATGCGCGAGTCTGGGGCCATCGTGGGCGGCGAGGGTAACGGAGGGGTGATTCTGCCGGCCCTGCACCTGACCCGCGACGCGCCGCTGGCCGTGGCCCTGATCCTGCAATTGCTGGCGGAAGAGGGGGTGCCACTTAGTCAAATTGTGGCGGAATACCCACAATATTGTATAGTAAAAGGCCGGTTTCCCTTGCCCGCCAGTGGGTTAGGGGACCGGTTAGACGAGGTCAAACGGGCCTTTCCCGACGCTGATATCGATACGCGCGACGGGTTACATCTTCGTTGGCGCCAGCGCCAGATGTGGCTCCACTGCCGCCCGTCCGGCACGGAACCAATCTTGCGAGTCATCGCCGAGGGGCCGAAGACGGCTGAGGGCGAAGTACGTCAGCTAGTAAACAAGGCCGGAACGATTCTCGGAACTGGTAAAACGGCGGGTGGTTGAAGCGCGATGTGTGGAATTGTCGGATACATAGGGTCTGAACAGGCCGCACCCCTGCTTTTGGAGGGGCTGCGCCGCTTGGAATATCGGGGCTACGACTCTGCTGGAATCAGCACGACGGCCAACGGCTGCCTCGACACGCGAAAGATGGCCGGCAAGATCGCGGAGCTGGTGCAAGCGATCGATGGCAACCTGCCCACGGGCACGGTCGGAATCGCCCACACACGCTGGGCTACGCATGGTGCTCCAACTACCACAAACGCCCACCCGCATCAGAACAGTAGCGAGACGATCGCCGTCGTCCACAACGGCATCATCGAGAACGCCGGCGTCCTGCGGAAGAAGCTGAAGGAGCTGGGTCATGAGTTCCGCAGCGAGACCGACACAGAGGTGCTGGTCCACCTGATCGACGAGGCATTCGAAGGTAACCTCGAGGAAGCGGTTGCGGCGGCACTGGCCCATGTGGACGGCACGTACGGAATCGCCGTCATCTCGTCCCGGGACCCCGACAAACTGGTCGCCGCACGGAACGGCTCGCCGTTGCTGCTGGGTTTGGGTGAGGGTGGCATGTACTTCGTCGCATCGGATGCCGCGGCAGTCGTCGCCCACACCCGCAACGTGGTGTACCTGGACGACGGCGAGCTGGCTGTCCTCGATCGTGACGGCTACCGCACGCTCGACCTCAAAGGTCGCCCGTTGACCAAGGAAGTCAGTCACGTCTCTTGGGACCTGGACAAGATCGAGAAAGGCGGCTATCCCCACTACATGCTGAAGGAGATCTTCGAGCAGCCAGATTCGGTGCGCGACACGATGCGCGGCCGGCTGCTCGATGAGGAGGGCGCCGCGCGTCTCGGCGGCCTATCCAGCTGCTTACCGTGGCACGACATCGAGAACTTCAACCGTATCGTGCTGACGGCGTGCGGAACCTCGTGGCACTCGGCGCTGATCGGCGAATACATGCTCGAGGAATTCGCGCGCCTGCCGGTGGAGACCGAGTACGCCTCCGAGTTCCGCTATCGCAACCCGATCCTCGACCCGCGTTCGCTGGTGATCGCGATCTCGCAATCGGGCGAGACGGCGGACACATTGGCAGCGCTGCGTGAAGCCAAATGCAAGGGCGCGCGCGCTGTCAGTATCGTCAACGTCGTCGGGTCGACCATCGCCCGCGAAGCAGACTGCGGGGTATACCTCCACGCCGGACCGGAGATCGGTGTCGCCTCGACCAAGGCGTTCACCTCGCAGGTCGTCGCCCTCGCCTTATTCAGTCTCTACTTCGGGCGCGCCACCGGCGTCAGTCAGGAGCGGGGCCGCGATCTGGTGGCGGCCATGAAAGAGTTGCCGGATCAGATCTCAACGATCCTCGCCAAGAACGACGAGATCCGCGAGCTGGCCGAGCTTTATCAGCATCATCGCAACTTCCTCTACCTGGGCCGGGGTTACAACTTCCCGGTCGCCCTGGAAGGCGCGCTCAAACTGAAGGAGATCAGCTACATTCACGCCGAGGGTTATCCTGCGGCGGAGATGAAGCATGGTCCTATAGCGTTGATCGATGAGAAGATGCCGGTCGTCTTCATCGCGCCCCGCGACAGCGTCTACCAGAAGGTCCTCTCGAACATCGAAGAGGTGAAGGCGCGAGGTGGCCAGGTCATTGCCATCACCACCGATGGCAACGGCGAGCTGCACAACTTGGCCGACCACATCATCTCCGTACCGTCCACGCTCGAGATGCTGCAGCCGATCCTTACAGTAGTCCCGCTCCAGCTGCTGGCCTATCACATCGCCGTTCTTCGCGGCTGCGATGTCGATCAACCTCGCAACCTGGCTAAGAGCGTCACGGTCGAATAACCGGGGCGGTTGCGCCACTGCTTACATCACAAGCAAGTTCCCCTCCCATGCGAGTCGTGCTTCAACGGGTCGCGCGGGCCGCGGTCCGCGTGGATGGCCAAGCCGTCGGTGTGATCGGGCGGGGCTACCTCCTGCTCGTCGGGTTCCGATCCGGCGACAGCGAAGATTCGCTCCGCTGGATGGTCGAGAAGCTGCGCGGCCTGAGGCTGTTCCCGGACAGCGAAGGGAAGATGAACCTACCGATCGAGGAGGTCGGCGGTGAGTTCCTGGTCGTCTCGCAGTTCACCCTCTACGCGGATGTGAGTCGAGGACGGCGGCCCTCCTTCGTATACGCGGCCGAACCCGGCGAGGCCGAGCGGCTTTACGACCTGTTCGTCGACCTGTTGCGGGAAGGGACGATCCCGGTTGCCACCGGCTCGTTTGGCGCCATGATGGATGTCGAGCTCGTAAATGATGGACCGGTCACCTTGATCTTAGAGAGGGATTAGCGCAGTGAGGTCCTCAGCGCTCAAGTTGGCGTGCCTGGTGATAGCGCTGGCGCAGTTGTCGGCGCCCGCCGCTTCCGGTCAGACGGATTGGGACCCGAACGCGGTCGCTTACAAGGGTCCGACGGATTGGCAACGCGCCGCCGCCATGGTGCTCAACAGGCACCTGCCCACCGATTCGGGCTTCTGGGTGCTCGGCCCGCTGGATCTGGATGCCGACCTGGTCGATACCCTGAACCTGGTGCGCACGTCGATGCGCATCCTCGCGCCCGATCCTCGCGGCTCGGAAAGTGTGACGCGCCGCCTCTGGCTTCCTACCGGTGGGGTCGCTTTCGAGGAACTCCAGCCCTCCGACACCCTCGCCCATGAGTTGCCGCCGGGCTATCCCGGTCGCTTTCTCAAGGGGAAGCTGGCCGGCGAGCAGGTATTCGTGCAGGTGCTGACGGTGCAGGAACACCGCTGGCTGCTCTGGGCGGAGCGCGTGCAGGTGGCCGGCATCACCCGGGGCTTCGGTGGCCCCGTAGCGCGCTACAGCGCGGCCGTGACCCGCTACCTGGCGGCCGTGGACAGCGGCCGATCGAGCTCGCGAGCGCCACGCGCTGCCGACTACGGACTGGAGTCGCTGTACGATCTCTATGCGCCGCCGCCGGACCCGGTGATCCGCGATCCGGAGGGTTTCACGCAGCTGTTGGAAGATCACCGGATGTTCGCGCTCGATGAGTCGGTGAGAAACGTGTACGGTCTAATGCCGGGACCGCCGCTAGTCACGCGCTTGGAGGCTCTGGCCGATTCCGTGCTTTTCCTGAACAAGGACGGCGAGGTCGCGCTTCAACATCACTACCGCGATTTCCGCCGCTCCGGACGCCGTTGGTCGGGTTATCCCATTCTGACAGCCGATCGCCTGGGGAGTCTCGGTCCGGGCCGCTACATCTACGCAGTGGATCGCTACGGCGTAATCCGCCTGAGCCCCGCCACCGCCACGCAGCCCACGGGCGCCGAGATGACGGCCGCCTTGTTGTGTCATGGCGAACCGGTCCGGGCGGCCGGCGAAATGGTTCTGGCCGCGGAGCCGGGTGGGCCGTTGCGCGTAGCCGAGGTCAATATCCATTCCGAGGAGTACTTCTTTAGCAACCGGTCGCTGACGCTTTACGATGATGTGGCGGAGCGCTCCGATCGTTACGTGATTGCGCTCGCCCACGTGCTCAGGGAGCTGGAGCGGGCCCGCTTGCCGGTCGACGGTGTGCTGATCCGCAAGTATTGAACACGATCGCGGGCCACCCACTTCCTCGATCGCTTTTCTATCGACTATGAGACCCCAACTGATCCTGGCGTCACGTTCACCGCGCCGTGCCGACCTGCTGACGCGCCTGGGGCTCGACTTCAGCATCGTGGTCCCCGATGTCGACGAGTCGATTCTGCCCGGTGAGTCGCCGGACGTTGCCGCGCACCGCCTGGCCCGCTTGAAGGCGGAAGCCGCGATGACCGACGGCGGGCTGGTCATCGGCTGCGACACGCTGGTGGTCCACCGCGGCGCAATACTCGGCAAGCCCAGGGATCAGGCGGAAGCGGTGCAGATGGTCTGCCGGTTGCAGGGCGAAGACCACATCGTCTACACCGGCGTCGCGCTGGCCGCGGATGGCCGCGTCGAGAGCGCGGTCGAAGCGACGCGCGTCTGGTTCCGTTCGCTTGACCCTCTGGAATGCGAGGAATACGTTGCCACCGGCGAGCCCATGGACAAAGCCGGCGCTTACGGTATTCAGGGATTCGGTGCCGCGATCGTCGAGCGCATCGAAGGCGATTACTTCAACGTGATGGGCTTGCCGATCCAACGGCTCCTGGAGTTGTTCCAGCGATTCGGTTGGCGGTACGCGTTCGGCGGACTGGTGCAGCACCGCTGAGCGACGCCGGCTCTTCCCTCTTCCCACGGATCTCGGACGTCCGGCTTTGGCGATCGACATTCCTCGCGCGGTCCGCTGGCACGGTGATGCGCTGCGCATCATCGATCAGACTTCACTACCTGTCGAATACAAAGAGATCGATCTCGTCGCGGTCGAGGATGTGGTCGAGGCGATCCGCAGCCTGCGGGTGCGGGGCGCACCGGCCATCGGCATCGCCGGGGCGATGGGTCTGGTGGCCGCGCTGCGCGATAGCCTCGATCTGCCAGCGGAAGAGTTCCGGAAACGGTTGGCCAACCACGCGGCGCGCATCCGTGCGGCGCGCCCGACCGGCGCCGATCTGGGGAAGGCCATCGACCGGCTGACCGCGCAGGCGGCGCGGTCGGCAGCTGCATCGAATCAGGAGCTGTGGAGCGCGTTGCGCGTCGAGGCGACGGCAATCCTCGAGGAGGATCGCGAGCGCTGCCGGCAGATCGGAATGCACGGTTTGCAGCTGATTCGCGATGGCTCGACGGTCCTGACCCACTGCAACGCCGGTGCGCTGGCCACGGCGGGTTCCGGCACCGCACTGGCGCCCATCTATTTGGCCGCGGAGCGCGGCTTTAAGCTGCGGGTGTTGGCCTCGGAGACGCGGCCATTGCTCCAGGGCAGCCGGCTGACAGCTTGGGAGCTGGGCCGTGCCGGCATCCCCGTGACCGTTTTGCCGGACAACGCCGCGGCTGCTGCGATGAGGCAGCTAGGGGTCGACATCGTGATCGTGGGTGCCGACCGCATCGTCGCCAACGGCGACGTGGCTAACAAGATCGGCACTTATGGGCTGGCGATCGCGGCGCGTCACCACGGGATCCCGTTCTACGTGGCGGCGCCGCTTACGACGTTCGACTTTTCGCTGGCCGCCGGCGATCAGATCCCTATCGAGCAGCGCGGCGCGGAGGAGGTGCGCCGCGGCTTCGGGCGCCAGACCGCTCCCGACGATGTCGCGGTCTACAACTCCGCCTTCGATGTCACACCGGCGGAGCTGATCGCTGGCATTATCACGGACCGCGGCGTATTCGATCCCAAGAACCTGTCTGCACTACGAAACGAATCGGAGTCGCTGTGAAAGTACCGACAGAAACCGCCGCGGCCGGCGTAGCTGAGTGAGCGGGTCGGTGGGCGAATGCAAGGCGCGGCGGAAGACGGTGGTGTTCACCGTCGGGTTCCTGACCGTGTTCACCGTTGTCGTCATCTTCGGCGCGATCTACGCGGAGCCGCGCCTGCTCTATGCCGTCTTCTTGCTCTACTTGGGCTGGCGCTGGTATCAAGTATTGCGGACGCCGCTGGTCGTCAGGTTCGCTGGTGACCGTCCGATCGAGATCAAGAGCTTGGCCCGGCGAATCTTTCTGGAGCCCGGGCAGATCGAAAAGATTACCCAGGTGGGGCGCGGCTACTGGATGGTGTACGAAGGCGGGTCGCTGACGCTGTTCGGTAACATGCTCGGCCTCGAAGAGTTCTTCGCCTACCTGCGGTCGAGCAATCCGGGGTTGGAGTTCAAGAAGTTCAGGCTGGGTCAACAGGGCTGAGGTTCGGAATGTCGGTAATCCTTGCCATCGATCAGGGCACGACGGGCACGACGGTGCTGGCGGTAAGCCATGCCGGCGAGGTCGTAGGCCGCGCCTACCGCGAGATCGAGCAGCACTACCCGCAGCCCGGCTGGGTCGAGCACGACCCGGAAGAGATCTGGCGCTCCGTCCAGGAGACGATCCGC
>JBFJOD010000027.1:0-27992 GCA_041617795.1 Gemmatimonadota bacterium
GACCGCTGAATGCCCAATTCGAACCGAGCCAACTTCTCTTCGACGTTCCTCGATTCAGTCACGTCGACGCCAGTCCCGATGACGTACTGGACGTGTCCCTGTTGTACGACTGCGGTGTTCCCCCATTGGATCAGGTGGCGCGCGCCGGATTTGCTCAGCCAGAAGTTCTGGAAACCACTGGGGAAGTCACCGGCGCGGAGCTCGGCGAACACAGCTTTGACGGGCTCGATCTCCTCGGGTACCAGCAGGAAATCCCAGATGTGCCGGCCCAAGACCTCACTGCTCGAATAGCCGGTTAACCGTTCACACGCGCCGTTGAACAGGACGATCCGGCCTTCGCTATCGAGCACGACGATCAGCGCAGCACAATCATCGATGATCGCCCGGGCGAGGTCTCGATGTTGTAGGCTCTCGTCAGTACCGGTCATGGTGTTCACATCCGATGGATCAGTAGGAGGCTGCCAGGCGGAAGCGGCACCGAGAAAAACTGGGGGGCGGGCACACTACAGGCAACCGCGCCGCGTTCCGCGAGCAGGATTCGGAGCGGTGCTCAGAAACTCAATCCGGTGGCGGTGACTTGAGTCGCCAGGGCCGATTGAAGCTTTAGACCGTAGGCCTTGCCAAGATCGATAGAGCGCGGGGCATGCCACTCAAACGGATTGCCGGCCGTCTCGAAGGATAGGGTGCCGAGCCCGAGTCGTCGCTGGAACGGGGTTTGGCGGAAGTGAAGCGCCTGAATCTTGCGCACTGGGACGATATAGGTCCGTCGGTTCCAGAGGCCTTCACGCACCAGGACGTAGGATTCCGATCTGGCATGTCCCAGGTGACGGTAATGCGCGTTCGCCAAGAACCAGGCGGGAATGAGCGCGAGAAGCAAGATAAGAGCGTGTAGCGACAGCAGTGACAAGACTCCACTTGCGAGCACGATCACCGCCGCCCGACGGATGAAGAGACGGCGCCGAGCGCGGGGGTGCGACGGCCGCCACTCCACAGTTTCCCAGGCGAAGTCGGGGTAAATGGATCTTAGATAGTTGCCGATCTCGGTCGCTCGTGTGATCGGCGTCAACGTTTCCATGCGCTCGTCGGCCTTGCTGCCCGGTCCGTAACCGGCGGTCTGGACGAGCAACGATGCCAAGCCAAGCCAACGCCGAAGGATCGGCTCCTCGATTTGGACGTTCTGAACACGGCTGCGTCGGAAGCCTTTCTCGCGGCTAGTGAAGAGGCCATAGCTCACATGGAGTTCACCGAAAGTCTGGACGAACCTGAACTGGAAGAAGCGAACGATACTGCCCAGTATCGAGATGGCCCAACCCGCCAGGCCGAAGAACAGAACGAGCGCGATCAGGCCGGCGAAGAAAGCCTGGACGTCACGTTGGGCGATCTCCACGAGTCCTTCCACCGCGGTCTCGGGCGCGACGAGCTCGGGCGGAAGGAAGCGTCGAAACAACCAGTCGGTGGGCATAAAATCAAAGAAGTAATCGCCGCCAAGCAACGCGCCGACCAGCAGGCCGGCGCGGTTCGATGTGGCACCGGCGATGGCCAGCTCCGTCACGCTCACGCTACGCACGAAAGTATCGTCTGCAGGTGTAGGCTCTGCCTGTTCCCTCAACGCATCGGGAGATACCTCCGATGGAGCGTCGCTGCTCGAGGGGGCGGAGGCGACGGATCGGCCGAGCGCCGAAGTCACGAGCTCATCCCGCAGCCTGACACCATCCGCACGACTGACAACGTGAAGCGTCGCCTCTGTAGCTTGGCCGCCGGCTGTTTCGACTCGCGCCGTGGTCACTCGCAAGAGCTGTTGAAAGAGTCCGGCGCGGAGATCGACGTTCTGAATGCGCGATCGGGGGATTACACGGCGTTTTCGGAATAGCACGCCATGCACGATGATCAGACTGTCGTGATCCAGGCGATAACGGAACCTCAGGTAGGATGCTGTGATCCATGCGGCGATTGCGGCCATCGTGACCAACAGGATTACGATAGTGAGCTGGACGCCTAGCGAGGCGGCAAAGCCGGCTATGACCAGTGCGTAAAGTAGCTGAACCGAACGTAAGAGCGGGGTCAGCGGATGAAGCCGCTGCCAGGCATCGCCGTTGTCAGTCAGGCTCATCCGACTCTACCAACTGCGCCAGTTCGTCTCGGAGTTGCTCGGCTTGTGTGGCGGTCAGGCCTGGAATCTCGGCGTCTGCCCCGCGTGTCCCCGCGGTGTAAATGATCAACGAGCTCAGGCCGAGCCAACGCTGCAGCGGTGAGGTGCGCGTATCCACGTGCTGTACGCGGACGCGAGGAATCAACGAATAGGAGCGCCAGATGACGCCCTTGTGAATGATCAATCGGTCGGGCTCGACTTGCCAACGCCAATGGCGATAGCGAAGCGACGGCCAGATGAGAGCGAGTGGGAAAGCCAGGACTGCGGTGACCAGGGTGATGATGCCCGTAGCGATGAGGCCAGCGTCTGCAGCAGCGAGCACGGTAAGATCGAGGACCGCAGCAATTGCCGTCATGAAAGCGGCAAAGAACAAACCCGAGAGTCGCCAGGCTGTGGTGACGCGGGGATGAAGGGAATTCAAGGTCTGAATCGCTTCGTCTAGACCGGCCAAGGCTGCTCAGCGTCCGCCGTGTATGGGGCGACAGGTCGAGGCTTTCCGCGGCGCAGCAGGCCCTCCCAGCCACACTCCACGCACCAGCGCCGCTCGAGTTGCAGCCGCCGGGCCAGCCAGCACAGGCGAATTGGCGGTGCGGTGCCCCGGCAGGCCGGACAACCGGGTCCGCGACCCAACGCCGCGAGCAAGATCAAGCCCATCGTCACCAGCCCGATGAGCACGAGGCTGAGAAACACGAAAAAAAAGACCATGGGGCTCGAGCACGAGTTTGCGGCCGCAACTGCGACTGCGGCGTCTCCAGACTAAGAAGTGCGGATAAGGCTCGCAAGTTCCAGCGTTGGCGCGCGTTTGAGTCATTTCGATTCAAGGCTCGCTGCGGCGGCTGGCGACCGCGCGTCGAGCCAATCGCGAACGACGGCAGCGACTTCACGGTGTTCGACGTCAACCAGATAATTGAGCCGGCGCATCTCGCTGTCCGAAATACGCCCCGCCAGAGCAGTAAGCGCAGCGTTGATTTCGGGAAAACGGGCCAGCGTCTCGGCGCGAATGACTGGCGCAGCTTCGTAAGGAGGGAAATAAGCCCTATCATCTTGCAGTTGAACCAGTCCAAGCGCCTCGATCAAGCCGTCAGTAGAGTTACCGGCAATCAGATCAACGCGCCCATCGGCGAGGGCGCGATAGGTGAGTCCGAGATCCATCGTGCGCGGAGGTTCAGAGAATCGAAGTCCGTAGGTGGCAGCGAGCCCGGCGAAGCCGTCCTCTCGTTCGGTGAACTCGTAGCCGAATCCGGCGCGCCAGCGGGCGGTGTGCTCTGCGGCCTCGGAGATTGTCTCGATTCCCAAGCGGCGCGCGTCCTCACCGCGAACCAGGATAGCGAACGTGTTGTTGAAACCGAGAGGCTTGCCCCAGACAAGATCGAAGCGGCTCGCGTACTGATTAGCGACGGTTTCATAGACTTCAGATCGGTCTTGCATCGGCGGATACTCGAGTATCGCGGTGAGCGCCGTCCCCGTGTACTCGACGTAGACGTCAACCTCACCAGACACGATCGCCTGGTGGCAGACGAATGTGCCCCCAAGAAAGAACTTGCGCTCCACTTTCAGGTCCGTGTGTCGCTCGATCTGCTGAGCGACCAGTTCGGCGAGGATCGTCTGTTCGGTGAAGTTCTTGGAGGCGACGACGATACGGGCGCTGTCGCGCAGGCACCCGGCGAGGGCCACAGCGACAAAGAGCACAGAGAGATAGGCGAATCTCATGCTGTGCGGAGCTCGGCAAGCCGGGCGCGGCCGTGCGCGAAGCGGCGCTCCAGCCGTCCCAGCAGGAAATCCGCGGCTAGCGCCATGACAGCCGCCGGGAGTGCGCCGGCCAATATTAGGGTGTTGTTGACCATCGCTACTCCACGGAATATGAACACGCCAAGGCCGCCGGCACCGATCGCCGCTGCGATCGTCGCCACACCAACACTGATTACTGTCGCCACGCGGATCCCGGCAAGGATCACACCGAACGCGAGGGGGATCTCGACCATGGTCAGAAGTTGGCGGTCAGTCATCCCCATTCCACGACCGGCCTCGCGCACCGCCGGGTCGATGCCGAGGATACCAGCGTAGGTGTTGCGGATGACCGGCAGCAGGGAATAGAGGACCAGTGCGACAATCGCGGTTCGGGCGCCTACACCACCAATGACCGGTATGGGAATCAGGAAGCCGAACAACGCCAGGCTGGGAATTGTCTGGAAGACATTGGCCAGCCCCAGTACCGGCGTGCTGAGGCGCGGCCGTCGCGTCAGCAAGATGCCGAGCGGCACACCGACAAAGATGGCGATGCCGGTGGAGAGCCCGACCAGGAATAGGTGCTCCGCCGTCAGCGTCAGTACCTCGGATGAGTTGTTCACGAAGAAGTCCAGAAGCCTCATCGGTTGCGCTCCCCGCCTGTATCGCCGAGAGCGCGAATGAAAGCCTGCGCTTCCGGGCTATCGGTGTTGAGAAATTCGGCTGGCGTGCCGGTGAACTCGAGCGTTCCCTGCTGGAATAGAGCGATTCGTGAGGCTAGGAATAGACCTTCACGGACATCGTGCGTCACGAAGACCATCGTCTTTCTCAGTCGGGCCTGCAGGTTCTTTAGCTCTTCTTGCATCTCGACACGGGTCAGTGGGTCAAGGGCGCCGAAGGGCTCATCGAGAAGCAGCAGGGGCGGATCGGCGGCGAGCGCGCGGGCGACTCCGACTCGCTGCCGCTGGCCGCCTGACAGCTCTGAAGGGTAGCGATCGGCGAACGTAAAGGGATCAAGGCCGACGAGGTCCATGAGCTCGCGAGTGCGTCGGCGCCGGCGCGGTTCGTCCCAACCTTCTAGAGCCGGAACGATTCCAACGTTGCGCTCCACGGTAAAGTGGGGAAGTAAACCGATCTCTTGGATCACGTAGCCGATGCGCCGCCTGAGGCGCGTCGGTTCCCATTCGGTCGTTGGCGTTCCATCGACGGTCACCGTGCCGTCACTGGGGATCAGCAATCGGTTGATCAGCTTGAGTGTTGTTGTCTTGCCGGAGCCGCTGCGTCCTAGCAATACCAAGATCTCACCGCGATTCACCTCGAAGTTGAGCCGTGAGACGATCGGCCGGCCATTCGCGACGCGGAAGGTTACGTCTTGGAATTGTACGGTGGGGGCTTCGCTTATGTTCATTGATCGCTTAGGCTACACTCCGCATAGTGCGTGGCCGTCCAGTTCCAATAGTGCGATGGCTTGGTTGGATAACCTATCGCCAGCAGCGACCGTCGGCCAACTAGTGCAGAGTGGGATTTGTCAAATGTGTCGTTTGCCGAACTGATGAAGCGGATGGGATTTCAAAGTTGGACGCAGAGCTGCGGACCGGCCCAAACGGCGTAACCGGTCACGGCGCCCCATTGCCGTGGTCAGCCGTTAGGAAGGCGACCGAGGTAGGGATCGAACTTGCGCGTCTGATCGAGGAGCGGGCCCCCTCCACCGACGTAAAGTACGCGACAGACTAAGCACCGGTGCAGGTGCCGCTACCCGAATCGGTAAAGGTCACGCCGGGGATGGGGACGAATTCCCAGTCGTACGAGTTGTCGTGAAGGGTGAGCTTGATCACGCCGTATTGTGACGTTGCATCGTTGACGACTTCACTGTTGGGAGCAAAGATGCCCGGCAAGCCAACGCTCGTACCACCGGTTCCGACGATGATCTGTCGTATGCCCGAAACCGGGTCGGGATTGCCATCCGGGTCCTGAGGTGCGAACCGTTCGTAATGATGCTTGTGACCTGTTATGATCAACTCGGCGCCGTATTCGTAGAGCGCGTCCCAGATATCCTTCATCCTATGAGACACAGAACCACAGTCTGGGTCGCTAGCCTTGCACGAAAAGAAGCGAGGGTGATGGAAGACGGCCATGACACACGGCTTCGTCGTGGCTGCCAGGTCTGCGCGTAACCACTGCTCCTGAGCCGACCCCGCGTCCGCGGGCACGTGGCTCGTGTTGCTGTTCAGCATCACGATATGCCAATTGCCCTGATCCAGGCTGTAGTACCCCAGGCCTCTCGGGCCTACACGTTCGCCGAAATAGTCGAACGTCGGATCGGCGTTCCCCAGGTTGTACTCATGGTTGCCGATCGTTGCCCAGGTGCGGTCCTTGAAGCGCCCCCAGGTGGGATCGTAGCAGTCAGCGTATTCTTGAGCCGTACCGTTGTCATAGACGTTGTCGCCCGCGGTGAACACGGTGGCGGTCGGATTTGCCACCAGCAGCGACTCCACTAAATCCGCGGTCCTGTCGTCGCCGCTGCGCGAGCATGCTGCGATGTCTCCCGCGCCGATCCAGACGTTTCCGTTGCCGGCCGGCTGTGTCAGCTTTGCAGGGAAGTCGTTGGGCCCGAGCGCGTCAGGCGCGCACGCGGTGCTTAAGATCGTGCCGAATAGGACGATCGTGGTCGGGCCAGCCGTGCGGTAATTCACCCTAGACGTTGCTGCCACAGAATATTCTGGGCCTCCAAGTGTTGCACGCCCTCTACAGTCGTTGCAGAGACCGGGTCCTCCTGATCGAGACCCAGGACGCGCCACCAACTCTCACTCGCCTCAAGTATTGGCCAAAGGTTGCCTGACAACCCGGGGTCCGTTTGCTTGCTGTGGCCCACGAGTGGCTGCCTTTGGCGCCCTGGAGTGGTCGCAATATGCACGCCACGGGTGTGGCGGAGGGGCGACCACCAGCGCGTGGCCCTTCCGGCTCCAATGGTGACATGTTACGGTTGGGTGAGCTATCGCCAGCACCACCGTTGGCCACCAGTGATCTCTTGGGTTTCTCAGATCACCTAACTAATCTGACATATGAATATGTCGATCCCTATGCAGGCGGGTTCCCTGCCGGCTCTCACGACCGCAGAGATGGTCGAGGTCGACCGTCTGATGGTCGAGGATTACCATATCGAGCTGATCCAGATGATGGAGAACGCCGGCCGAAATCTGGCGCAGCTCGCCCGGATTCGTCTCTTGAACGGCGACCCGAGGGGCAAGACCGTGGTAGTAGCCGCCGGCACCGGCGGTAATGGAGGCGGCGCGCTGGTCTGCGCCCGTCACCTGAGCAATTGGGGAGCCCGTGTACGGGTCGTCAGCACAAAGTCGGACGCTGATTTCACGAGGGTGCCCGCGCACCAACTCGCTATCCTCCGGCGGATGGGACTTCAGATCAGTCTGGCTCTTGAGGCGAAACAGGAACTTAGCACCCTTTCGGTTGATTTGATCGTCGATGGGATCATCGGGTACAGTCTGTCGGGACCGCCACGCGGTGTGGCCGCCGATCTCATCAGATGGACGAACGCCCGAGCGGTGCCTGTCCTGGCGCTTGATGCACCATCCGGCCTCGATGCGAGCAGCGGAACGATCTTCGATCCAGCCATCAAAGCTACGGCGACGCTTACGTTGGCTGTCCCGAAGCACGGGCTTCGCCAACCCGGCGCCCGGGCTCAAGTCGGAGAACTCTACTTGGCTGATATCAGCGTACCGCCATCGCTCTACTCGGAGCCCAGCCTGGGTATGTCGATCGGGCATCCTTTCGCACAAAGCGAGATCGTCCGTCTGAGCTGAGCAGCAGGTCGAATCGTGCTACGTCGCGTTGAGTGCCGCCGGCGTTTTGGCCGATCGCTCTCTTTGACCATTTACGAACAGGGGTAGAGATGAAGGTCGACCACATTGTGATCGGGAGCGGGCAGGCCGGTGTGCCACTGGCTGCAAGGTTGGCTGAGGACGGCCGCGATGTAATCATCGTCGAATCGGGCCACCTAGGTGGATCGTGTGTGAATGTCGGCTGTACACCCACCAAGACGATGGTGGCCAGCGCCCGCGCCGCGCACGTGGCACGGACCGCTGGCCGTCTCGGCGTGACGACGGGCGACGTCGAGGTCGATCTCGCAACTGTGATCGATCGCAAGAACGCCATCGTCGAGCAGTGGCGGAGCGGAGTGCGGCAGCGGCTAGAGCGGGCCGGAGAACGATTGAGGCTTATCGAGGGGAAGGCCCGCTTCATCGGCCGGCGGGAGATCGAGGTGAACGGGCAGCGGCACAGCGCCGGATCCGTGATCATCAATGTCGGCGCCAGGCCGCGAATCCCCGAGATCGGAGGTTTAGAGGACATACGCTGGCTGGACAGTTCTTCGATCATGGATGTGCGCAAGCTGCCGGAGCACTTGGTTATTATGGGTGGCGGCTATATCGCCTGCGAGTTCGGACAGATGTTTCGCCGCTTCGGATCTGAGGTCACGATCATGCAGCGCGGCGAGCACCTGCTGGCGCGTGAAGATGAAGAGGTCTCCGAGGCGATCGAGGAGGCGTTTCGAGTCGAGGGGATCGAGGTGGTCCTCAGTGCCGAGGTTGTTGAGGTCGCGAAGCGGAACGATGCGGTCGCGGTAAGGTGCGGCGGCGGACAGCAGACAGAAGGCTCACAGCTGTTAGTGGCTGTGGGTCGGGTTCCCAACACTGATGACTTGGAGTGCGCAGCCGCTGGAGTCGAGCTTGATCGGCGTGGATATATCAAAGTCGATGATGGTTTCCGCAGCAGCGCTGAAGGTATCTATGCCGTGGGCGACTGCAACGGCGGGCCACAGTTCACGCACAATTCGTGGGACGATCACCGGATCCTCTACGACATCTTGATGGACCGGCGCCAGGGCGGGCGTGATGGTCGCATCGTGCCAAGCACCGTATTCACGGATCCACAGGTCGCGCGAGTCGGTCTGTCGGAGCGGGAGGCCAGGGCGCGGGGAATCGAATACGAGGTCGCAACAATGCCATTCGGGCACATCGCCCGGGCCATCGAAATGGATGAGACGGCTGGCACGATGAAAGTGCTGATCGACCCGAAGACGGAGCGGGTTATCGGCGCAGCGATCGTCGGCTACGAGGCCGGCGAGCTGTTGCACACCTTTGTGATGCTAATGCAGGCGAACGCGTCAGCCCGTGCCATGGTTGATGCGCAGATGGTTCACCCGGCCTTGGCGGAAGGCCTCCAGACGATGGTGATGAAGCTTGACCGATTCGCTTTGGACTAAAGGGCTACGAACCGGTGCCGTTTGGTCTGGCCGGGAGGGTTTGGGAAAGGACGGGAAGGTTGGAGCGCCTAGATCTTTCGCTCCAACCACTCCAACACCTTCACGACAATCCGCAACAACGGTCTGATGAACTTGAGCATGGTGCCTCCTTTACTCCCTTGACTACGCAGCGGGACCCGCGCCGGTTTCGCTGGCCCGGCACGAGACCCGGCCGCATGTGGTCTCGTCCTAGCGGCCGCCGGCAGGCTTCCAAGCCGGGATCTGGCCGGCGCCCTCTGCCAGAAGCGTCGACAGCTGTTCATCGTGCTCGTCCGCTCGCATCGCAACGATGGCTATGCGATTGGCTGCGTACGCGGCCAGGTCAGTGCCCGGCGGCGGCTCCAGCTGTCGCGGCTCGAAGCGCAGGCTCCACACCTGACGGTTCGGCGCGCTGGCCGGTCGCTCGGCACGACTGAGCTGCAGGCGCCACGGCCGAGGGCCCCTGCGAACGACGTCAACTCCGGCGATCTGAGCAGCGGGCACGCTCGGAACGCTGACCGTGAGGTACTGGCCGGGCTCGAGGTTACGAACCAGGGGAGCTGAGGCCAGCTTGACCACCCAACGAGTGAGAGCAGCGAGGGTCTCGGGATGCTCGTCGCTGTAGCCGGAGACGGCGATGGCTGGGACGCCGAAGAAAGCTGCGATTTGGGCGGCGCCAACAGTACCCGACAGGTTCCAATCGTCGCTGAGGTTGGGACCCCCGTTGACCCCCGAGATCACGACATCCGGTGGATTGTCGGCAAGCAGGCCGCGGAGCGCGAAGACGATGGCATCGGCTGGAAAGCCGTCGACGCCGTAGGCGGTGACGCCTGCGCCGAGGTCACGCGGCTCGACCTCGAGGGTCCGGGTCGCTATCGCTGAGATGTAGTTCGTGCTGCCGCTCTTGTTTGCCATGGGGGCGATCACATATGTCTCGGCTACCGGCGCGAAGGCGCGAACCAGCGCTTGGAGGCCTTCGGCATCGATCCCATCGTCATTTGTCAGCAAGACTCTCAGGCGCGGAGTCTGAGCCTGCGGCTGCGAGGTGGAGGGGATGAGTAGGAGAAGAACGAGCACCGCAAGGCTAATTCGACGCATGGGTGTTACCTTTCAGTGTCCAGTGTAGACGCCAACAGCTGAGAAATGCTCCGGATATCGACCAACGCGCTAGACCTTATCGGCCGTACGCCGCTTATCGCCCTCGACCATCTGTTTCCAGGACCGGGAAAGATACTTGGCAAAGCCGAGTTTGTGCAGCCGGGTGGCAGCGTCAAGGATCGCGCAGCCCTTTCCATCATTCAAGCTGCTCGCGAAGCCGGCAAGCTCAAAGCGGGTCAGCCCGTCGTCGAGATGACCAGCGGCAACTTGGGTGCCGGTCTGGCCGTGGTCTGCAATGTTCTTGGCCACCCGTTCGTTGCCGTCATGTCTGAAGGTAACAGCCCGGCGCGAGCAAGGATGCTCGAGGGTCTTGGAGCGAAGGTTGTGCTCGTCCCGCAGATAGACGGCCAGCCAGGCCAGGTGACGGGCGCCGACATCGCGGCGGCGACGGAGCATGCCGTGGAGATCGCCGGCGAACGGGAAGCGTATTACGTCGATCAATTTCATAACCCCGCCTGTGTGCGTGCGCACCAGGAAACTACAGGGCCGGAGATCTGGGAGGCTACGGAGGGGCGGTTGACGGCGTTTGTGGCGGCGGTCGGAACCGGCGGTACCTTCATTGGTGTCAGCCGTTGCCTCAAAGAACGATCGTCGAGCATCCTGTGCTTCGCCGTCGAGCCGCTTGGCGCCGAAGTGCTGGCGGGCAAGCCGGTCATCAAAGCTCATCATTTGCTGCAGGGCACGGGTTACGGTCAGGTGCCGCCGCTGTGGGAGGAGCGGCTGGTTGATGGGTGTGTCGCCGTATCGGATGAAGATGCTAAGCGGTACCGTGGACTGCTCGCCCGGTCAGAAGGTCTGCACCTCGGCTACTCGGCAGCCGCCAACGTATGCGCGGCGCTGCGACTGATCGAGAGCGGCTGGCTTGGGCCCGCCCCGTGTGTGGTGACGATTTTGTGCGATACAGGTCTGAAGTACTGACAGGTTGCCGCGAATGACGCCAGGTTTGGGCGGTAGGCCCGGGGAGCGAACGCGCGCGACACTTCGCTTTTCTCGGTTGCCGGCTAGTTGTCCGGTGTAGCGGCGTCCGACTGGCTCGGCGGTTTGACGATGATCTTGTCGAACCAGGCGGTGGCGCGACTGCGAGTGTTGTCGGTATCGACCATGACGGCGATAGCGGAAACCGATTTGGGTAAGGTGCCGAACGCCGCTTTGTAGTCTCTGATGAAATCCCTCTCCTCGGACACCCACTCGCCGCTTCTTTCGTTTCCGCTTTGCAAGACCATGGTCACGACATTGGGGAAGAAGGGATTCCGGAATGCACTGCCCGCGGGTTCACCCGCGGCCCAAACGTAACAGATCGCCCGCGCCGTCCGGCTGAACGGCTCACCGTCAAACACGACGAAGAAGCGGGCAGCGTAGTCGTCGCCCCGCTTCGTCCGCTCGGGCGCTCCGCCGGTCAGGGTGCGGTCGATCTTCCAACGCCACGAGACTTGACCGGCGTGGCGGGGGGGTCGGTCAATCGTGTAGTAGAGCGCTGAGGCCGACCGATCGCTCTCGACCTTGAGAACACGAGCGGTGCCCTCCTCGGCCACCGTGAACCGATTCACCCGCCTGGCCAGCTCTGCAGTCATCCAGCGCTGGGTCCAGTCAACGGCGAACTCCGCGTGTAACGGGGCTGCGGCGTCTTGCGCGGAAACGGCTCGGACGCTGGGCGAGAGCGGGAAAGCGACAATGCCGGCGACGAATCCTGCCGAGAGCCAGGCCGAAGGTCGCATCCCCCTAAGGAACGTGCTGGTGCCCAAACCGTTTCCTCCTAATTCTGCTGCCAGCGGAAGGGCAACCGAGTCCTCTCCTCCGGCCACAAGCCGTTCAGGTCTTCATCATAAAGGAAGCCGTTCTTCATCACCATATGCACCCGCTCGCTGTTCTTGAGCTCGTCGAGGGGGCTTGCATCGAGTACGACCAGGTCGGCCAGTTTGCCCGGTTCCAGCGAGCCGAGATCCTGGCCGAGGCCCGCGTACTCGGCACCCCAAAGCGTGGCGGCGCGCAGCGCTTGCAGCGGCGTCATTCCACCTTGCTCGAACATCCAGAGCTCCCAGTGCGCGCCCAGACCTTGAAGCTGACCGTGAGCGCCCAGCTGCACACGTCCACCGGCATCGACGATCGCCTTCGCAGTTCTCGTCAGCTCGATGTGGTTCCATTCGTCTTCCGGTACGAGCATCCGGCGGCGCGCCCGTGAATCGAGGATTCCACGCGGTGTGAAGCGCAGCAGTCGCTCGTTGTTGTAAACGTCGTAGTGCTGGTACCAATAGTTCTCACCCCAGACTCCACCGTAACCGACAACCAGAGTCGGCGTGTAGCCGGTCTTGCTGCGGCCAACCAGCTGGAGCGCGTCACGGTAGAGTGGGGCGACCGGGATCGCGTGTTCGATCCCGGTGTGACCATCCAGCACTTGACTCATGTTCTGCTGATACATCGAGCCGCCTTCCGGGACGACCAGGATCTTTTCCGCGCGCGCCGCCTCGATCACCCACTGTCGGACGTCGCGCCGCATCTGGTTGTAGCTCTTCACCGCCGTTGCGCCCTGGGCCTTGTGGCGGCGGATGTGATAGCGGGCGTCTTCCAGGCTATTAATCACCGCTTTATTGGGGTTCTCGGCGCCGTAGAGGATGAAGCCAGTCGAATAAATGCGCGGGCCGAGCATCAGGCCGGCTTCCACCATCTCTGCTTGCGCGAACACGGCCTGAGTGCTTGCCGACGGGTCGAGCGTGGACGTGACGCCGTAGGCAAGGTTGGCATAGTAGCGCCACTCGCGCTCCGGGTTGATGTCGAGAGCCGCGTAACCCATGTGGGCATGAACGTCTACCAGCCCCGGGATAACCGTCTTGCCTTGTACGTCGATCGTACGCGCCCCGGGAGGAACGCTCACCTGCGCCGTTGGACCCACCGCCACTATCCGAGGTCCCTGCACGACGATCGTGCCATCCTCAATGACTTCATCACCTCTCATCGTGATCAGCCGCGCCCCCGTCAGCGCGACGGTCCCCGTCGGCCGCGCTCGCGCCACAGTCAGCTCGACCTCAAAACTGTCACCCTCCGGTATCTGATTCGGCTCCACAACCTCTTCAGCTTCATCTTCGTTCACATCGTTACCATCATCGCCATCGCCATTCGCCGGCTCCACGACAAAGATTTGATCCAACGAATGACGGTAAACCGTTGGTCCCAGCACATAGCTCAGGTTGCGGCTGTCCGGCGACCAGCCGATCCAGTCGCCCCCGTAGCGCGTCAGCGTCTTCACCGGCACCCCGGCGCTCCCCGCCTCGATCTTCAGCGGATCGCCGCCCGCCATGGGCAGCGGCGCAACGTGCACGTTGTGGAGCTCTTTGAACGCGACCCATCTGCCGTCCGGCGATGCCACGATCTCCTCGGCCCGCTCATTCTCGACTAAACGTCGCTGATCCGTTCCGTCCAGCTTCACGCTGGTGAGATACGTCTTGCCTCCGTCGCTCTCATGGTAGAGCAGGCGTGATCCGTCGGCGCTCCACTGGAGGCGCGGCATCCGGCGGTTGGATCCGCGGTTCGCCGTCTTGGTGACCAGCTGAGAGGCGCCGCCGTCGGCGGGCATCCAGCGAAGCTCGAGGTTGAACTCTGCGCCGAGATCGTAGCCGCGATTCGTTCGCCCGCTCCCAGCTAGGAAAGCGATGCGGTTGCCTTCGGGTGAGAAAGCGGGGTTGGCGTATTGGTTAAAAGTGGCTGTCAGTCGCTGGGGTTGAGCGCGCCGGCCAGGCCGCGGCAAGCTTGACTTCCAGACGTGGCCGCCCGCATCCGCGCTCCAGGTGACGAAGGTCAGCGAACGCCCGTCGGGTGAGAGAGCCGGCGCATACTCCAGCTCGTCTAGGCTGGTGATCCGTTCGGGTTGACCGTCTGGTAGGCTCATTTGGTACAGGTGACCTACCGCTTGAAAGATGAGTCGCGAACCATCAGGTGTGATCGTCGGCCAGCGGATCATGCGGGCGCGAAAGCTCTCATCGTCGATGCGATAGTCGAAGTGCAAAGCATCGGTAAGTCGCTGGCTGACTTTCGCGCGAAACGGAATTGGGGCCGCCGAGCCGGTGGCCGCATCGATGGACCCGAGCTTGCCACCGTAAGTCATCACGATCCGCTTGGAGTCCGGTGTCCAGGCGAAAGCGGGGTAGGCGCCGTGCACCGTCCAGGTTTCCATCTGGTCTTTGTCGAGACCATCGAACAGCGTTCGCTCCGCGCCAGACGCGAGGTCGCGGATGATGAGCAGCGTCCGCGTTCCCTCGCGGGTGATATAGGCGAGCGAACGGCCGTCCGGTGACGGTGTGGGTCGGATGCCGCCACCTGGGCCTCGCGTGACCGGCTCGACCTTGCCGGTCCTGCGATCGTAGCGGTTGATGTCGAAGATCCCGTCGTGCACGTCCTTGTTGTAGTCGAAGGGCCCCGTGAAGTCGTAGTAGACCCAGCGGCCATCCGGCGAAACTGCAGGCTCGTTCTGATCGGAGGTGAAGCTCAACTTGTCGACCAGCTTCACGCCCGAACCGCCCCGCACGTGGTACAACCAAATCTCGCCGCCACCCAGCGAGCGTGTGTTTTTCACGTGGCGCTTCACCACCAGGTAGTCGCCGTCGGGTGTCCAATCCGGCGCGGTTGGCAGCGACTCCTTCTCTTCGGTCAACTGCCGCCGGTTCGAGCCGTCCGCATCCAGCAACCAGATGTTGTCGATGCCACTTCGGTCGCTGACGAACGCGATCGTCTTCCCGTCAGGGCTGTAGCGCGGCTGGTGCTCGAAGGAAGCTCCACCCGAGAGCAGTTCGGCATCCCCACCCGTGATGGCCACCCGGTAAATGTCACCCAACAGATCGAAGGTTACCCAGCGGCCATCGGGGCTCACGTCGAGGTTCATCCACGTGCCCTCGTCCGTCTCGAACTCGATGAGTGTAGACGGCCCGTGCTCGGCCTCCACCTCCCACGCGCCTTTCTGCGCTTCCTGCGCCATCAGCGGTTGGGCAGCGAGAATCGAGAGAACCAAGGGAAGAACAGTCGGCCAACGACGGATATTCAGCATACGGCGGCTCCTGAATTTGCCAGATCCCCGCTACAGCGGAGCTCGGAGTCTCGAGTAAGGGGCGTGGGAATAGTAGCGGGCGCCAGCGGGTGCAGCCAGCGGAGCATGCCGCCGGTCCCGACCGGGGCAGCGCACTCCGACGGCGCCGGGGTCCGCGATCTTGTCGGCCGCATTCATGTTGTTTATCAACATATAGTTATTGCTTGACAATAATGCTTTATCGTTTTACAATATATTCGGCCGGAGGAAAAGCGGGGCGGCCGCTGGATAGGCAGGAGGAACGCGTGAAGACGTTAGGCAAAGCTTCGGTATCGTCCGTGCTGCGATGGGCGGTCGAGGTGGCATGGTACGTGGCGATCATTGGTGCGATCGCTGTTTACGTGGAGGGCGGACGGGCGTTGATCGGTGGCCCTGCGGGTCTGCGGCTGGATCTGCCGATCGCTATCGAGCTGGAGCCGGCCGCCCACGAGATAGTCTCTCAGCAGCTGGCGATCGAATCGGCAAGAATAGACGACGTCACAGGCATGCTGAAACTCCACGTCTCGAGTCGCGGCCTGGTGGCGGTGTGGCTGGTGTTAGCTTCAGCTTGGCTAGGGGCGCTGCTGGCCGTTGTCTATCAGCTTCGCAAGATATTCCGAACGTTGGCAGCCGGCGATCCGTTCGTTCGTGAGAATGCCTCGCGGATTCGTTTCATCGGCCTGGTGATCGTCTGTATGGAGCTTTTCGAGACGCTGCTGGTTCTAGGTTTTTCGTATTACCTGAGGACGGTTCTGGACATCTCGAGCATCTCGTTGCAAAGCGACTTTCGACTGAGTCCCGAGATACTTTTCTTGGGATTCGTATTTGTGGTAATAGCCGAGGTGTTCCGTCGGGGGGCTGAGATGCGCGAAGAACAAGCGCTGACTGTGTAGGGCGGTGCTGTGCCGATCACCGTTCACCTGGATCGCCTTCTGGTCGAGCGCAAGCTGACGTTGACCGAGCTTGCGGACCGAGTGGGAATTACGCTGGCGAATCTGTCGATTCTCAAGACGAACAAAGCACGTGCCGTCCGCTTTTCGACGCTCGAAGCCGTCTGCCGTGAGCTGGGGTGCCAGCCAGGCGATCTGCTCGAGTACAAGGAAAGCGATGACGCCGCCGCCTGACTGAGGTGATGGCCACAGGCGTTTTAAGGTCTGAACAGCTCAGTGCGTGCTTGATATCTTCGGGCCGACAAGCCAATCAACCGGATGAACAGTCGCTTCAGCCCCCGACCCAGAACATTCCCCACATTGGCTCCATCGTCGCCGACATCGCCTCGTAACCAACGTTCCAGCTCATCCAGATCGCCGAGCGAAAGGATTTCGATCTCCAGCCGCGCATCGTAGTAGTAACGTCCGCTGTTCGGTTGAGGTCCTTGCATCGGAGCGAGATACCAGACCTCGAGCGCGCGGGTGGCAGCGTTCAGGTTCGGAAACCAGACGTCGCGCCCGGGATCCCAGGACCGCGTCAGGCTGTAATTGCCGGACAGTGGTTCCTGGTAGAGGAAGAGTGACCAGGAAGAGCGCGATACCAGCCCGTCGGCCAGGAACTGGTCGTGCCACAACTCGACCTGGAAATGGAAGCGGAGCGGGAGCCCGGAAAGCAGGGGACGCACCAGGGCCGAATCGGCAAACAGGCCGACAGGGCGAACGGCGGCCCGCCACCCATTGGCGGCGTTTCCGGGAGACAGGGATAGAAATGTCTCCTGAGCCGCCGCAGGCGCGGCGAATATCACGACCGCGCTCAGCCCGCTCGCGATCAGAATCTTTCGGCGAGTCTTACGAAGAAGTTTAATCCACCCGATCCGACCAGGGGGTAAGCCAAGTAGACGCCCAGACCTCCGAGTGAGAGCCCGGCGCCGACATCGGCCACCCAGTTATCCGTATCTCCCAGAAAATCTGCGAATCCTTCCTGCGTTTCCCAAGCAGTGCCTGCATTGTAGAACAGAACGATGCTGGGGTCGAACTGTACTGCGAACGGGTCGCCGCGAAATTCGCCGGGCACTTGCTGGTGGTCCCAACGAAAATCGAAGCTCAACCCTGTCCGGTACTCGGCCTGGAACAGCGTGAATCGCTGACAGCCGTAGCCGGCCGCCTGACCGAACGACGGATCAGAGCGCGCTCCACAATCGAACACGCGTTGATCGTAACCCGGCAGCGAGCCGACCCCGCCAATGACATGCTGACGCTGGGCCGGCAGCGGGTTGTCCCCGATCCGGCCTCCGCCCAACAATCGCAGAGCTACGACCGAGTTGCGGCTAACTCGCGTATAGCGCCGCAGGTCCACGAGCAGATGAGAGAAATCGGCGTCGTTGCCGGACAGCTGGCCTCCGATCGCCTGTTCGAAGCTGAGCTGATTGTACCAGCCCGACCATGGTTCGTCGGGATCGTTGCGTGTATCGACGCCGACTGTCAGCGCCAGGCTTTGCAGGTCACCAGCGTCGGCTGCGGCGTTGGCCCGATGATCGTCTTCTGTGTTGAAGAGGATTGTCCAGGCGCCGCGGGTTTGCACGCTGCGATGACGTTCGTCGCGAAACTCGAGCGAGCCGAACAGGCCGGATGCTTTCCAGCCGAAGCGACCGTACCAGCCCTCCCTTTCGTAGTAATCACGGTAATCACGACGAAAGAAGAAGAGGGCCAAAGAGTTCTCGAGGTTACTGAGTTGCCAGTTCTCCACGGGATCGATGATCGACTGAACGCCTCCCTCTACCCAGAGGTCGCGGTAACCGCCCAGCCACTGGCGAACTCGCACCTGGTAACCGAAGTCATCATCGCCGGGGTCGAAACCGGCTTCGGTTCGATAGATCAGTAGAGCTTCGAATCGAAAAGGATTGCTGCCGCCGGTTGTGATGCGCGGTCCTATCACCAGCGGTAGCGCTTCAATCCGGTTATAAGGCCGGGTCGAGGCGTAGATCTCGCTGTCGCCCAATGTCCAGCTAGGAAAGCGCACTCGCCTGGTCGTCGGCCGTGAGTCGATGTCGCGCTGGGAACCGAGATACTCTATACCGTCAGCCGTTCTGCGGTAGCGGAACACCACCATGTAGGTCGTGACGACTCCACTTACCCGGCCTTGCTCGATGCCGGTGGCGATGCCCCCTACGACGGTCAGATTCCCGTCGATGCGCGAACCCGGGCTGAGATTGATGTCACCGTTGAATACCGCAACGTTGCCGATGATCGCGCCCGCCAGCTCGACGGGCCCACCCAGAATCGCCAGGTCACCCTCGATCGTCCGATCTGCGGGGATACGAGTCCGTCCGCTCATGCGGATGGTGGTCGGGTTGTTGTAGAAGCTGACCAGCGAATCGGCGACGCGCGGGGCCAGCTCCTTGCCAGGAGGCAGCGGCGTCCGCACGCCGACCTGCACCGTATCCTGACTGGCCGCATTAGCTTGAACGCTCAGTACGAGGATGACCGCGCTGACCATTCTGTACACGCATTTCATGAGAATCCTCCAAGCAGGCAAACTGGTACGCGTGCGTACTCGGAGGCAAAGCTGATGCCGTTGGCCTGGGCCCGGTATTGCTGGGTTTCGGTTTCCGGCCAACCCTTGCGGTCGTGTCGTTTGGAAACGCCCGGCGTGCTGTTCCCGCACGCTGGCTCACTCCTCAGGCTGTACATTTCCGCTGTGCTCTCGCTGGACGCCTAAACGCTTCATCCGCCTGTACAGATGCGGCCGGTCGGTGCTGAGGCGGCGCGCCGCCTCCGCTATGTTTCCCTCGGCGGCGTCGAGTGAAGTCTGGATGAGATGTCGCTCATAGCTTTCCAACATGTCCGAGAGGGAGCCGCCCTCCTCGACCGGGGCTTGAACGGCGTGCCGGCCTCGCGGTAACACCGTTGCGATCTCGGGCGCTCCGATAAGACGTTCAGGGTATAATATCATCAGTCGTTCGACTGCGTTGCCGAGCTCGCGAACGTTGCCGGGCCAATCGTAAGCCACCATCGCTTTGAGCGCCGCGTCGGTGAAATCGGGTGCGCGAAGCCCGTGCCGGGCTCGATAGCGCTCGACGAAATGCGCGATCAGCGGTTGAATGTCCTCCTTGCGCTCGCGGAGCGGCGGAATGTGAATCGGCAAGACGTGGAGCCTGAAGAACAGGTCTTCCCGGAAACTGCCTTCCTGAACACCTGCTTCCAGATCGTGGTTCGTTGCCGCGACCACACGAACGTCAACCGGAATCAGTTCGCTACCGCCAACCCGTTCGATCTCGCCGGCCTCGATGGCGCGCAACAGCTTAGCCTGCGCTTCCGGACTGAGGTCGCCCACCTCGTCGAGCAACAGCGTGCCGCCGTGGGCCAGCTCGAACTTCCCGCGACGTTGGCGCGTTGCTCCGGTAAATGCACCCTTCTCGTGACCGAACATCTCGCTTTCGATCAGATCGCGAGGGATCGCCGCACAGTTGATGCGAACGAAGGGCCCGCGGCTGCGATCTGACAGTCCATGAATCGCCACAGCTACCAGTTCCTTGCCCGTGCCGCTTTCGCCAGTGATCAGTACACGCGAGTCGGTGGGCGCTACACGGCGGATCAGCGCCCTGACCTCCTCCATGCCCGAGCTCTTGCCAACCAGCTCCTGTCCGGGCTCAAGCTCCTGGCGCAGTGCCCGGTTGAGATCCCGCTGACGCCGCAGCTCCAGCGCCGACTTCAAGGTTATCAGCACCGCCTCGGGTGTGAGCGGCTTCTCCAGAAACTGGAACGCGCCCAGGCGTGTCGCCTGCACGGCGTCGCCTAGCGTAGCTTGCCCACTCATCATCACGACCGGGACCTCCGGCCAGCTCTCCGCTATACGTTCGAGCACTTTGAGTCCACTGGATCCGGGAAGGGCCAGGTCCAGAAGAACGGCGGCGGGTTCCTCTGCGGCCATCTTTCTGAGTCCCGCCTCACCCGATTCGGCTTCCACCGGTGTGTAGCCTTCCGCCGATAGCAGGCTTGCCAGCAGCCGGCGAATGTTACCCTCGTCATCGACGATCAGAATTTTCGTCATCTTGGCTCGTCAGAGTGCGCCGCCGAAGTAAAGTTCCACCCACACATCGTCCAGCTTGGGGAAGACAAAGTCAACGCGAAAGATCCCGTACAGGAAACTCGCCCCAGCCCCCAGCGACCACAGCGTGTCATCGCCTCCGGGCCAATCGTCAGTCGGACCGGCCCAACCGACATCGGCAAAAACGATGGGCGTCACGGACCGACGCCTCGGGCTGAGTTCGAGCTGTGCGGTCCAATACGAGTCGCCCCGCCGCGTGCCGTGGCTGAAACCGCGCACGGATTGAATACCACCCACGCGCCAGGCGCGCTGGATCGGCGCATCGCCGGCCGTCCAGCCAGTGCGAGCATTGAACGCTAATGCCGCGATCGATCCGAAGTCCGCCCGCCCCTCGAACAGGGCGCGAGGCTGAAGGTAGTCGAGGGAATCAGCATCGCTTCCCGCTTCGATGCCCAGCGTCAGCTGGGCGCGGTTGGTCGGGCGCGTCCAGTCACCGATGTAGCTCGTCACGGCGAGATCGCCGCGCCAAAAGCCAGTTTCGACGACGGCAGGGTTTAGCTGAAAGACCGAGTCCGTCCAGATCCGGGTGACCGCGATATCACTGCTCTTTTCAACCGTCCCGTGGTCTTCCCAGGCGAGCCCGAGCCGCCCGGCAACCCAACCCCAGCGTTTGCCCAGAGTCAGGGCCGCCCCGCTGGCCCGGTAGTAGTCGGCGTCGTCACGACCGAGGAAGAAAGCGCGGAAGGCGTTGCCGTAGGCTCGCTTGTCATCGGTGAGCGCCGAGCCGGCAAGATGCAGTTCACTGTAGCCGGCCAAGTCGGCGCGCCTGGCCGGAGCATCGTAGCGCACGTCGAGCCGGCCCTTAGGCTCGAGGTCACCGAATCCGAACCCGACGGCGCCGCCCAGCGACCAAAAGGCACGGCGTGGGATGTCCCAACGACCGGCCAACCCGATGCCCAGCGCCTCGACCCTATTGTAGCGAATCAGCTCGGGTAAGCGGTCGTATTGGATCGCAAAGGTATTTCGCCCGACGATCTCGTTGGACAGCTGGCGGGCGCGTCGCTCCAATCCCTCCGCGGACGGAAGTGTGAGCTCGGAGGCCGGCGTTTCCATGGGTCGATCCCATTCCGCGAAGGCCAGCAGCGAGTCATCGGGCGGCCGGATGATCTCCCAGCCGCCATCAGCCCAGCCTGCGCGAACCTGAAGCTGGTCGCGGTCCGGGAAGGCGCGGTCGTAGCGACTCGTATCACCCGTTGCGACGGTCTCGGTCTTGCCTCCGGTTCCGATCGAGAGTGTTGCCCCCTCATAACGGCCGCGTGCTTCGGATTGCGCACGCAGCGAGTCGGGGGACAGCCAGGCGATCGGCTGGCCACTGTTGACCCGGTAGCGATCGAACTCGCTGCGAAAGACGATGGGAACGGCGAGGTTGCCGATGAGCGGAACGCGCACCATCAACTCGAGCTCCTGCCGGCGAGGTAGCCAGTAGCGCGATTCCCATAGCCCCTGCTGCAAGCTGGCCGATACTGAGAGAATGCGGTTGGCCCAGGACGATCCCTCGGGGTCATCTTCATCAGCCCAAAGCGGCTTGCCGACAAAGCGGATCTGCATAGCGCCGACCTCGCCGGACTGCGAATCCACCCAAATCGAGCCGACGACCAACGCCTCATCGCCACGTGTTGGTGTGACCTTGATTTCGACCAGCGCGACATCGCGTACCGGAGTGAGCAGCGTGACCGTGTCAGCGATCTCGTAAGTGTAGAAGCGGTCGGCGCCCTCCGCGAATGGGTGGATCGCGGCCCGTCCGGGAATCTCGATGCCGCCCAAAAGGCGCAGGCTGTCACCCGGAGTCGTCGCGACGAACCAAGGTTCGTCGAAGTCGAGCCCGGCCTCCGAGTCTGACCCGAACGACGTGACGTAGCGCTGCCCGAGCATCTTCAACTGCAGGCCAGCCGAGCGCTGCCAGGCAACCTGTGTGGCCAGCTCGCTCGCCAGGATCAGCTTTGGCGGTGCCAGACGATCTGTAATAAGGCCAAGACTGACCAACGTCTTCATGCGCGAGCGGTAGTCTTGCAGAGTCGGATCGGCGTTGCGGTGGCGCTGGCGTGCCAGGTCAACGATCTCTTGACCGTGCGCGTGCGCCAGCGGCTGGGCAAGCCCGCAGGCCAGACATGTCAGAAGCAGCTTAATCGTCATAGAGCGCCGGCAAAGTAGAACTCCAACCAGACATCATCCAGTTTGGGAGTTACGACTTCGGCCCGAAAAATCCCGTAGAAGAAACTGACGCCTGCCCCCAGCGACCAGAGTGGATCATCGCCCGGCCAATCGTCGGACGATCCAGCCCAGCCGACATCAGCGAAAACCACCGGGGTCGTCGAGCGGCGTCCCGGGCTGAGCTCGATCTGAGCGCTCCAAACAGACTCGCCGAATTTCGCGCCGTGCGCAAACCCTCGAACCGATTCGATGCCGCCCAATCGCCACATTCGCTGGATGGGGGAATCCCCAACTGTCCAACCGCCTCGCGCGGTGAGAGCGAGGGCGGCGGTCCGGTCGATATCAAAGCGTGCTTGTAGATCAGCTCTCGGTTGTAGGTACTCGAGAGAATCTCCGTCGGAGCCGAACTCGAGGCCAACCTGAAGCTCTGCACGGTTGGTCGGACGTGACCAGTTGCCCAGATAGCCGGTCAAGGAAAGCTCTACGCGCCAGAAGTCATCAGCGACCGCGGGCGGGTTCGCTGGGAAGACGGAATCCTCCCAGAGACCTGGGATAGCGATGTCCGTGTTCTTGTCGACGGATCGCTGGCGCTCCCAGGCAGCGCTCGCGCGACCGGCGAGCCAACCCGAGCGTTTGCCCAGCGACAACGCGACGCCGCTCGCCCGGTAATAGTCGGCGTCGTCGCGTCCGAGGAAGAATGCGCGATAGGCGTTGCCGTAGGCCCGGCTGCGGCTGCCAAGCTCAGAACCCGCAACGTGCAGCTCGCTGTAGCCAGCCAGGTCTACACGTGTCCCTGGCGCGTCGTAACGCAGATCGAGCCGGCCCTTGAATTCTGCATCTGCGATGCCGAATCCCAGCGTGCCACCGAGCGACCAGAAGGCAAGGCGCGGGATGTCGAGGCGGCCGGCAAGTCCGAAGCCGAGGGCTTCGACACGGTTAAAGCGCACCAGCTCAGGCAGGCGGTCGTATTGCAGCGCGAAGATACTGCGTCCCATTACGTCCGTCGGAAGCTGCCGGGCACGTCGCTCGACGGAGGAGGCAGACGCTAAGTTCAGCTCGGACGCCGGGCTCTCCAGCGGCTTGCCCCATTCCGCATAGGCGCCAAGGGTATCGTCCGGCGGCCGGATGATCTCCCATCCACCTCCGGCGCGACCCGTTCTGACGAAGAGCACGTCCTCGGCGTCGAGACCGTCACTGGATGAGTCCGGCATGACATTATCCGCCTCGGCGGCGGATGCACCGGACCCGATACTGACTTTAATTAGTGTGTTCTCGTTCGCGCCGGCGCGTTGCGAGTCGCGAAGCGAGTCGGGCGACAGCCATTCGATCGGCTTGCCGGTGTTCACGACGAACTGGTCGAAATGACTGCGGACGATAAAGGGGACGGCGATATCACCGAACAGCGGGACGCGAACCAGCAGTTCGACTTCCTGGTAGAGCGGAAGCCAGTAGCGATCTTCCCAGAGCTGCTGCCTCAGCGTTGCCGAGACCGTTAGGACACGATTTGCGGCGGCGGAGCCCTCGGGTTGTTTGTCGCTAGCCCAGGAGCGCTTTCCGACGAATCGTACTTGCATGGCTGCGACGTCACCGCTCAGCGCGTCAATCCAGATGGAGCCGACGACCAGCGATTCATCTCCATGGATCGGCGTCACCTCCACCTCTATTAGCTGAACGCGCCGCGATGGCAAGATCAGTGTAACGGAATCAACACTGCGGTAGGTGTAGAAGCGCCCGGCCCCAGGGGCAAACGGGTGAACCGCGGCGCGACTCGGGATACCGATGCCGCCGAGTATGCGCAAGCTGTCACCGGGCGCGGTGGCCACGAACCAGGGCCGGCCGAATTCGATACTTGCCGCGTCGGCTTCCTCATGGCTGCCGATGCTCAAGAATGCCGTCTTTTGCCGCTGGCCCAGCATTCTTATCTGTGTTCCGTTCGCGTGGTGCCATTTGACCGACGACGCTGTCTCGTTTGCGACTATCAATCTGGCGGGAGCCAGGGGGTCGTCGGTGAATCCAATACTGAGAAGTGTGGTAATGCGGGCGGAGTAATCGGTAAGCGTGCTATCACCACTTGCGTGGCGTCGGCGCGCCAGCTCGAGGATGTCTTGACCGCGAACTTCGCTGCAGGGTACGGCCAGGGCGAGCAAGAGCAGCATGAGAAGCGGTCTGCAGATTGGAAGAAGCTCCAAGGCCGGCTTGGTCGCGAAAGGCGCTATTCGCTTCATGGCCGAATCGAGCTTAGAGCATCTGTCACCCAACCATCGAGACTGACCAGTTGATCATCGCGCCAGCTCAAGCGGTACTGCTCGAGCCGCAGATCCCAATCCGGGTTCGCGCCGCTGGCTAGCCACTCGAGGATCCAGCGGTTTTCCCTGACCGCTGCGAGCGCGCTGTTGAGATTGTCGGCAGTAACCAGCTGGTTGCGACGGATTTCGGTGAGCGCACGTTCCAACGAACCGCCGCGGTCTTGGAAGCCGAGGTCGAGGAGGAATGCCGCAGCTGCCCCGCCATCGTAGATGTAACGGTAAGCATCATCTTTCCAGAAGTCGGCCTGGGCCGCGACCACCGACTTCAGTCCATAGAGCGAACTGCGGCGATAACGCGTGATCCGCTCACCGATCCGGTCCAGGAACTCCTGGGGCCCGATCAGGCCACCCGCCAGTAGGATCTTCAGGGCCATGTAGTCGGTGAAGCCTTCGGCGAACCAGGATGGAGGTTGGCCCTTCAAGGCAAACCCGGTGGGGATATACCAATGCATCAACTCATGCGCGGTTGTGTAAAGCCAATGTCGGAATTCGAGCTCCGCGGGTCCGTTACCGCCAACGTAAACGATACCTGATTTTCCGATGACCTGCCCGCCCGTACTGAGGCCGGGGATCTCCTCCGGTACTCGTCCAGCTCCCAGCAAGTAATCGCCGGCGGCCCAGCCGTCGCCGGCAACCAGGTGCAGGTTGCCGGCGATGCTCCTGACAGCCTCGGTCACGCGTTCATCCCCAACTGGCCAGCGACCGTAAATCTCGGTGGTCAGCGACCGTGGTCCCAGGTTAATGCGGTCGCTTCGCAGCGCGCCAACGATGAAGACCGCGTGGAGAACGTCTGCCACGGCGTAGGCAGTGCCAGCGCGCGTATCGACCGTCGCGACGCGCCAGCGCGCCGGCAACCCGGAAAACCAGACGCGGCCTGGCTGGGCGCCGTTACGGGGTTGTCCCAGCCAGACACGCGGCAAGAAATCGCCGCCTATCAAGTGACCACCGTCTTCCCCTAGCTGCGAGGCGCGATGGTAAAGTCGCGATTCGCTTGCTGGTGTCAGCGCCAGCTCGTAGGCGATGGTCAGACGCTGAGCGTCGGGGACTTTTATAATATGATGGCCGCGCCCCAGGTGACCGGCATCTCTAAGGACAGGCAGCGCCCCGCTCGGGGCGAACGCCTCGAGCTTGCGAAGCCGCTCGACGAGGTCTGGATAGCCTTCCCATTCCGTGCGAAACAACAGATGGACCGTGTCAGGCGCAGCCACGGCGAATTCGATGCTCGTCGCCAAGCGATGCGAACTGGGGTCGAGGCGAACGTTGAATTCTGGGACAAAGCCGGGCAGACGGCGCGTTTCCAGGCTCGCGCGACTCTGGCCGGATGTGTCAGGCAGGCTCGAGCGCTCGCTTTCAGGTCTATCAGGCGGTCCGCAGCCGGCCGCAGCCTGCGTAACGATTAGCGCGACGACCCAAAGTCTCACTTTCTGATTCCGTTATCGAATGGCAGGCGGACGAGAAAGTTTGCCCCTCGCTCTCCCGCTCCCAGTCGCACATCGCCACCGTGGGCGCGGACGGTCTGACGAACCAGTGCGAGTCCCAACCCGGTGCCACGGCGTTTGGTCGTGAATTCTGGGTCCCAGATGTGCTCGCGATCGTCGTGCGCGATGCCCGGGCCATTGTCAGCGATGGAGATCTCCACGGAGCCGTTCCGCAGGGCAATCTTTATCTCGATGCGGCCATCGCTCTGATCACCCAAGGCCTCAACAGCGTTGCCCAGCAAATTCCGAAAGGCGCGGTTGAGCGAATCGAGGTGTCCCTGAACGAGAGGTATCTGACCTTCAACCTCTAGCCGAGCAAGGATCGATGTGGGGACGTGCGTCGACAGTAGATGTCGCAGCATCTCCTCGAGATCGATGGCGCTGCGCGGCCCCTCCGGCAGCCGGCCTAGCTGAGCGAAGGTTCGGGCCATCTCGTCCAACCGCTCGGCTTCGTCGGCGATCACCGCGAGCGAGTCTTGGAGCGCGTCGGTGTGACCATCATCCGCCTGCTGTCGCGCCTGGCGCAGCGCCAGCGTCAGCGGCGTCAACGGGTTCTTGATCTCGTGTGCCACGCGGCGGGCCATCTCCGTCAGGCCGCGGAGCCGCTCGGCCTCGAGCGCCTGCCGACGGCCTTCGGCCAATCGCTCGGCCATATCGCGGAAGGCGGCGCGCAGCGTGGCGAATTCCGGTGGGCCGTGACCATCGCTTGTCTCTGCTTCGGGCAACGGCTCCTCCTTTGCCAGCATCCCGGCCCAGTCGACGATCTCGTTCACCGGCCGTGACAACTGGCGGGCCAGCTGGCGAGCCGTCCAGGCTGCGACGGCGGCCAAGGACAGGCCCAAGACCAGGGCCACCCAGGGTAGCGCGGCACTCAGACCGCCGGCGACCAGGTCCCAGCGCCGGGCCAACCGCACAGAGCGCGAAAGCTCCTGTTCATGTTCGGTCGCCGCGTCCTGGATCACTGAATCGCTCGGCGCCGTTCCCAGCACATCGAGCAGGGCGCTGCCGGTGTCACCGACGCGTCCCCAGGCGCCGCCGCTCCCCGCCAGCTCCACGTAATTCCGCAGGCCCCAGGTTGCCAGGCCGAGGAGCGTGACTGCCGGCACCGCCGATAACAGGAAAAGCGCCAGGAAGAGCCGGGTGACGAAGGCGGGCCGGCGTCTACTCATCTCACAGTACGAGTTCTCTGAGTGGTGGATTCAGTCGAACAGCGCCCGGCGGGCTTGCGCCGTCGTCTGTTTGAAGTCCCGAGACGTGTCGAGCCGAACGAGCATGTCCGCCTCTTCCGCTGAGGGTGCCTCGTAGGCGGCACGCTGATCGGCCAACAACTCGATCCGCCCATCGGTGACTCTGCGGTCGGATCGCGACAGACGTTCATCGAGTACGCGATCGGGTGCCGAGCACTCGACGATGGCGAACAGGGCGTCCCGCTCCTTGGCCGCGGCACGTGCCAGCGCGCGATGCGTGGCTTTCGACCAGGACGCATCCAGAACCACGGTATTGCCGCGTGACAGTTCTTGCCGGGCCTCCTCAATCAGTGTGCCGTACGTACGATCGCTCCATTCGCTGGAGTAGATCCCTGTAGCGAACGGGACCTTCTGTTCTTCCTCGGGCGCGAGGCCGGCAAGCTGTTTGCGCACGA
>JBFJOD010000028.1:0-27776 GCA_041617795.1 Gemmatimonadota bacterium
CGGGTCGCTTTCGGAAGCGACGTTGGCATCCGAGCCTACGTCGACTATGGGCCGGTCCTCGAGCGCGATCACGCTCAGCGCGCCGGGCTCGGCTGGATCGGCAAGAACACGCTACTTATCCACCCCGACCTGGGATCCTACCTGTTTCTGGGCGAGCTGCTTACCGATGCCGAACTGGAGCCAGACGATCCTTTCAGTCCGGACCACTGCGGCACATGTGAGCGATGCATCAACGCTTGTCCTACCGGCGCGATCAAGACCGGGCGCGCATTGGATGCCCGTCTTTGCATCTCCTATCTCACCATCGAGCTGAGGGGCCCGATCCCACGAGAGCTTCGTGCTTTGATCGGCAACCGAATTTTCGGCTGCGATATCTGTCAGGAAGTCTGCCCATGGAACAACGAGATACCCTGGACAACTGAGCCACGCTTTCAGCCGCGCGCCGATGTTGCGGGCGGCGAACTCATTGCGCTCATGGGCTTGAGCGAAGAGCAGTTCCGGCAGCGCTTTTCCGACAGCCCGCTGACGCGCCCCAAACGGGCCGGGCTGCTGCGAAATGTCGCCGTGGCCTTGGGAAACTGGGGTGATCGTGCGGCCGTGCCCGTGCTGACCGAGGCCCTCGATGATGTGGAGCCGCTGGTTCGCGGCCACGCGGCATGGGCTTTGGGCCGCATCGGCGGCGCTCACGCCCGCGAGACCCTGCAACAGAACCTTCAGCACGAGCGCGACGCTTGGGTCAGAGAGGAGCTGGCCTTCGCTCTAAGCGGCCACGAACTCCGCGACTGAGAGGGCCGGTCATTCGTTGACCGGGGTTCCGACTTCTTCTTTTGGATCGATCACATGAAGAGCGATGCCAGTGGGAACCTTCGGCCAGAAATATGTCGTCTTTGCCGGAAGCCGCTGCCCCGCCTGCGCTAATTCACGCACCTGGGCAACCAGCGGTGGTGCCAGGAGCGCCGCGGCTTGCTTGGCTCCGGACCGGACGCTGGTCACAGCTTCTGACGCATCCTTGATGTAAGTCATCCGGCGATGCTGCTCGTCAGGCCCCAGCTTCAGCACTTCCGGCAAGAAGACATCGTGAAGAGCCACTGCGGCGACCGTTTGCAACCGATTCGGCTCGCGCAGACGCAACAACCAGCCACCGGACCTATCATGGGCCACAATGACAAAAGTGGGCCGTCCGGCTTCCTCAATCAGGATATCGGCGACGGTCTCTACATCAGGGTCCTCCAGCCTCACCACGTCAAAGCGCTCGGTGCCTCCAAGGACAGCGCCGACCCAATCGCGCGACTCACCGCCTATTAGCCGGTGGGTCGGCAAGAGCAGAAGGCCCGGGTCGCGCTCCGAGACGATATAGGCCAGCGAGAATTCGTGTGTCAGTTTACCTGTCGCAGATGCACCATCTCTGACCAGTTCATCTCGAAAAGTCAGAAAAGTCTCATAGCGGTGATGGCCATCAGCGATCAGGAAAGTCTGACCTTCCAGTGCTGCGGCGAGGCCATCAAAACCAGAGCCAGGCAAATGCCAGATCTCGTGTTGCTCGCCGGCTGGGAACTCCGTCCTGGCGTCGGCTGTCTGCTTGGCCAGCTCGCTCAGCCTCTGTCGGAACGCACCTGACGGATCGGAGGCGATGACAAAGATCGGAGAGAACTGTGTCAGACAGGCTTGCATCAGGGCCAGGCGATCGGCTTTTGGCCCGCTCATCGTGCGTTCATGAGGCAGGACGAGGCCTGCGTCGAAAGGCGAAGCCCTGAGCAGCGACCAGAGGCCTGCGCGCTCATACGCCTGCCCGGCGAGTGCGAAATGATGTCTGTGCAAGATCGCGATATGTTCGTCGTCTCGCGCGAGGATTCCGTCAGCGACCCAAGCCTGGAGCGTCCGCGCAGCTTCGCCGTACCGGCTGGCCTCATCCCCTTCGGGGTTCGTGAGCCTTACGATATTATGGGAATGCCGGGCCCGGAGCGCCGCAGCATCGCTCGTCGTTATCACATCATAAGGCGGCGCCCAAACGGCTCCCAACTCACCAACTCGCTCCGTCCGGTAGCGCAGCGGCCGGAATGCCGCAACGCTCCGTTCGATCACCACGGCTGGCCCAGCCTCGCAGCAGGTTCCTGAGTCGACACGCTTCTCAGCGATCGCTTGATCGCGTTGAAGAAGAGCGGATAGGTGGCAATGCTCTGAGCCCGGTACTGCGGCCTGAAACCGAATAGAATCACCCGGCCGCTGCCATGACCCACCAGCGCGATCGCCCCTCCACCTGAAATGAACTGGGAGCCACTTATCCAGCCGCTCAGCAACAGGTCATCTTCCCCGCCGAACCGCCCGATGATCTCGACTCTCCCGTCCGCCCCAGCGGTCGGCTCGAAGGCCAATCCGCGCTCGAACCAGGCAATCGTCCGTTCGGGCATGCCCTCAGCCAGCCAGTGATTCGGCGCCAGCCGGAGCCGAAGGATGGATCCCGGTATATAGAATTCGCTGCGCTCCAGCTCCTGTAGCGTGTTAACGACCGGCAGTCCGAATTGTTCGATCGGCAATTGGGATCCGCGGTTGAAAGCGATCAGTGTTCCGCCGGAGCGGACGAACTCGTCCAGCGCCGTTACGCCCGACTCGCCCAGTCCACCGACATATTTCGCAGGCATCTCCCCTGCTGCGTGCCCGGCGATCATCGTCTCCGCCGACATGTCGGGTAGGATGATCGCATCGTATTTCTCGCGCAGCCGGCCAGCCCGCACCTCAGCGTCGCGCAACTGGCGAAGCGGAATCTGGTACTCATCGAAGATCCAGCGCGTCCAGCCCGCATCCATCGAAGGAACGTAGGGCTCATAGATGGCGACGCGCGGCTGGCGCGGGCCATCGCTCAGTCCTGGGACTTGCTTCTCCTGCCTCGGCGCGGTGATCGGACTAGAGAGCTTTACCTCCGGTCCTTCCCGCAAGGCGACAACCTCGACCCCCATCAGGAGTGGCAGGGTGTGTGCCGTCGCATCGTACGGCGCCCGCAACGGGCCGCCCGGGTACTCGCGCAGTTCGGGGTACCGCTGCGCCTCGAGCACGGTCTTCGCGAATCCACCGTAGGGTTGCGCGATGGGGATGACGTAAGTACCCGCGGGGTACTGCCGGCCTTCGGCGGCAAACGAAGTTGCCGCGCGCCGAACCTCGACATCCCCGGTGACCAAGACACGCAGCAGTTCAGCTAACCCATCGGGATTCTGACCGGTAGGTGGAATGAGATAAGCCGCCGGCCAGCCCTCGCGCAGCGCGATTGCGCGCAGCCCAATCCGGTAAAAGTTGCGCAGCCAGCGCTCCCGGTATAGCGCTGCCTGCTTGAGTAGTGCCAACGCCCCCGATTCCATGTAATCGACGATGTCGGACAACCGCCAATCGCCACCGGGCCACGGATCTGGGAAGCGCCACGAAGGCTCTTGCGCGTCCAAGCCGCGCCGGGCACCCAGCGAATCGAACGGCACAACAATGGGCGTCGCCAACTTCGCGCTAGCCGTCTCGGTCAGAATGCGCACGCCGCCGTGGTAGTGCTGGTAAGCACGAGCTGGAGTCCAGGCATCAAAGATCGCGTTGACTACTATCCCGGTCTTACCCTCGCCGTACATCTCCCAGGCCATCGCAGTACCTAGCGCGTTGATCCCTGCCACGAGGAGCGGATCGACGTTCGGCTCGATCGGATCCGTCCACGGCGGAATGAAGAAGCGCGGCCCCTCCGATCCCATCTGATGGATATCGTGCACGATTTGTGGGTGCCAGACGTTGTGCAGTTTCGTTACCGTATGGCGCGTCTCCTTCTGCGTGAAGGCGTACCAATCGCGGTTGTTGTCGTGCCCGACGTAGTGATGGTACAGGAAGGGCGGTGACGCGCCTTCCCACGGTTCGCCCAGCGTACTCTCATACCAATCCACGACCATCTGGCTGCCGTCCGGGTTCAACGAGGGCACCATCAATAGAATGACCTGGTCCAGGATCAGCCGAGTCGTCGGATCGTTTCGCGAAGCCAGGTGATATGCCAGACGCAGCGGAACTTGGAACCCGCCAACCTCGGTCGAATGAATGCCCGCCGTTATCAGCACCACGGCGCGGCCCTGCTCGATCAGACGCTCGGCCTCCAGCTCAGTGGCCACGCGCCGCGGATCAGCCAACTTCCGCTGCACCTCCAGCAGTTCGTCCAGGCGAACGAGATTCTCGACGCTCGATATCGTCAGCGCCACGAACGGGCGGCCCAACGTCGTCGCGCCTAGCGTGTCCAGCCTCACCCGATCGCTCTTGTTGGCCAGCAGACTGAAGTATCCGGTGATCTCCTCCCAGTCAGCCAAACGCCGATCGGTCCCCACCTCGAACCCGAGATACGTTGCCGGCGTCGGAATTCCCTGCGAACCCGGCTGAGCCAGACCGACGCCAGGAACTGTTATCCACACCACGACGATCAACGCGCTTTTCAGCCTCATCGTACTCCTCTGTCCCCGGGCGAATCTGTTTGGCTCTGCCTTGCTTAAACGTCGTGACTCTAGACCAGCACTTGCAGCGCCGCAAGGTGGCGTAACCTACTACATGATCGCTCGCCCTTCCGCATGACCGGCTGGATGATTCCCGATGAGCAGCGGTTGACCGCATTCCTGACTCCAGCATGACTGACAACTCCGATACTGACGTAGAAGCGAAACGCAGACACGAACCGCTAGCCATTCTCGATCACGGAGCCGTTGCAGCAACTGGGGGAAACCGATGAACGCGAGAGACCAGCAAGTTTCGGATCTGTACCAGTGGGATCTAGAGCGGCACCTGTTCGCGCCCGCGCAGCGTCGAAATCGTCGCCAAGATCACAGAATAGCTCTGGACCCTCTCGGTGACTGGCTGCGGGATTGGATGCTGACCGGTTTGAGCCGTTGGAAGGCTCTGGCACAGGCCGCGTACCTAGGCTGAGTCCCTGGTTCCGGCCGACCTAGGCGCGTTCGGCAACCTCCCCCGCTGCCGACCAACGTCGCTCTGACCGGTCATCCTACTTGGCCGGAGCGCAGTTCAACAGTCCGCTCCTCCCCCAACGGCACCCCCTCTCGGCGGGTGCCGTTCTTTCTCACTTTCCCCTCTATTCCCGCGCCACCGTCCCGGCCAGCACTGCCAAGCCCAGTGCTTGGCCAGTGCCGGCTCAGAGGCCTTAGCAGCTGTTTTGGTCGTTGGGTGGTGTGGAAGGGCCGAGGGGCGCCCGAAGGGCGTCCCTCGCTGCTGAGAGCAGTTACGCTGCTGGTGGGGTAAACCGCGGCGGACTGCACCGGCCACCGCGGGGAGGATTTCTCTCTAGGCCTGCCACCTGACCAAGATCCAGGCGAGAAACGCTAGCATCATCAGGTAGAACAAACCTCTGCCAACCGCTTCGCTCGCAAGCAATCTCCTCATCTGATAACCGCTTCTCGTTCATTGGTGGTTAGAGCTTGTTGGGCTAAGCTCGGTGAAACCCCTTTCTTGCCTCTGTCAGACACAATTCTAGGGATAGACGCTCATTAGGCTCTCAGTTGCACGTCAGCCCGGGGCCAGACCTATCATCTCGCCGTCATTCGAGCCGTGATTGGTGACATAAACCACAGAAAAGCGCAGGATCTGGCAAGGCAACCGGACGCCCGCCTGCCTGCGGCTAGCCCGGGAGGGCTAGGACAATACTACGTGGCTTCTACTTGAGTGACTTGCAATCAGCGCGCGGCTGTTGTGTTGGACGGTGGGGCGACCTCTTCCGCCAGAGATCGGGTGAGTTGCTCGACCAGGTCCCAAAGATTATTGCGAGGGCCACGCACGTCAGCTTTCGCCATCACCCCGCCGCTCGCCGCGTCCATGATGTCCGCCACCAACCAGTAGCCGTCCGGGCTGACGTGGACGTCGCCCACCAGCACAGCCGTGGCCCCGACCTCAGCAGCAAACGCTTTGAGTGATGAAGAATTAAACAGGACGTCGGCACCCGAACGGAGATCAGCCCAATGCTCGAGCACGGAGCGATGGCCGACGATGCCGATCGTGCCTTGCCGCTCGAAGTTCAGGGCCATCAACTGAGCCAAACCGGTATCGAGACCTTCTTCAAGGTCGGTTTCGAACCCGTGCAGTTGGAACGGCAGAACCGCCAAACGCAGCTCGCCGGCTTCAATGACCGGCGGGGCACCTCTCAGGTTCAGACCCAGTTTCGGGGCGGTCCAGAGTGCCCCCGCGAGCACGAGAACCGCCACGGCGGCCCACAACAGCCCCCGCCGCTCGGGCTGGGTTGCCGTCGTGCGGCGATCTTCCCGCGCATTGGGCGTTGGTCGCACGGATGGCTCAGGCACCGTCGCGGTGCTTCCAGCTTCTGGCTTACCCTCGGCCCGCGCGGCGGAGGCGGTCGCCGGTTCGACCGGCCCGATCTCCCCGCGAATCCGCGCCACCAGCTCGCGGGTGTGATCCAGCGGCTCGACCGAAAGCTCGCGGGCAAGCAGATCGCGATAGGCCTCGTACTGGCGCAGAGCGCCCACACGATCGCCTCGCTCGTGCAGGCACTCGATCAGCAGATGCTGAGCCTCGTCGTCCAGAGGATCGGCATTTACCAGCCGCCGACAATACGTTGCCGCCGCCTCCGTATCCCCCGTCGAGACAGCCTGTTTGGCCAAATCGAGAGCCGCACGCCGGAACTTGCGCCGCAGGTCTTCCCGCTGCCGATCGGCCCAGTGGTCGAATTCCGGTTCGTTAATGGCCAGATCCGCCAAAAAGGGCCCACCGTAGAGTTCGACCGCCCCCTCCAGATCACCGCTGGCTAGGCGTCGCTCGATCTCCTCCACATCCAGCCACACTTCCCGGCCGAAATCGATGGCGCCCTTGACGCTCTCCAGATCCAGCTCTGGGCTCGCCTTGCGGAGTGTATACAACAGCTGGTTGAGCGCCCGCCGTGCGCGCCGCTCATCCCGATCCGACCAGAGAACGGCGAGGATTTCCTCGCGACGGTCAGGACCGGGTTCCCGGGCCATGTAGACCAGCAGGGCCAGCGATTTCGGCCAAGCCGCTTCGCCCGTCAACGGCTCACCGTTGACAGCGACCGAGGTGCGTCCGAGGGTCCGGATCTCGATCATGCCTTGCCAGACTAAGCGATTGTCGTGGTCTAAATCGGGGCTCCGCCCGCTCGCAGCCCCGCTGAATATGCCTGTCCCGCCGTAAAATTAGACAAAGCCGGACCGATTCGACAAGTGACCCGGATTCTGCAAGGAATCCGTTGGAGTCGACCTAGACCCGCTCTCGGAAACCTAGCGGCTCACATGATTCCCACATGATAGACGGCCAGCCCAACCTGATCCCCGCGTGACCGCTGCCTGATCGCCCATCCATACCATACAACAGCATTAAGGTCTTTGTTAGCCAACCCCGCCAGTTACTGTCAGGCATAGACGACCGATACGTAGCGACGATCAGGCCCTGGCGGAGCCCCAGCATGCTCGACGTAGGTAACCGCGTCAGGTATCAGGGTGCCCGCTCTCTACCAGGGCCAAACGGAAAGAGGAGATTCAAGCAGGAATACAGCTCCCGGAGGCTCGTTGAAAACTGCGGCTCTTCCAGTAGTCTCAGCTAACGATGACTATACTTCAGCTGTCCCACCTGCCCGCTGGGGAAGACGACCGGAGTTCTGGGTGAACGAGCCTCCTCTCCCACACTCGCTGCCGGAGTGATCTCACTCCGGCAGCATCTTCTTTAGCTAGCCCTCCTCTTGCAACCCAGTCATGGCGATTGGAGCCGCAATCAACTCATCTGGAATGGCGAAAGCGTCGACCAGAGGAAGAGCCTGCAACCGCACCTCGCGACAGAGCCGGTTGACGAGCTTACGGATTGCCTTGGCCTTGATTCCTTCCAGATAACCTGCTTCGAGAAACCATCCCCGGTCTTGCTCGATTCGCGAAAGCGCAAAGAGATCGGAAAGCACCCTTAGCGTTGATCTCAACGCTTCGTCTCTGACATCATCGACCATTTCAACGAACTGTTCGAGGATGCTGCTCTCTACGTGTGCGTATGCCAGCTTGACCAGATGGTCCTGGCACTCGTTGAATGCCGTGAACCCGTCCATGCCTGCATCGATGCGTTTCTTGAGTCTTCGCGCCGCCGTTATCAGCAGTTGGGCTTCTCTGTAACGCAGGGCACCCACCTGGAAGTCTGGATCTCGCAGGTGCGACTCATCGGACAGGCGGACCACAATAGGATTGAGCTCGGCAATCGCCCTAGCGGCCTGGCGACTCAAGTGCTTGAGCACTCCGAAGAACTGAAGCTCTTCGAATTGGTGTTTGTATTCGGTCAGTAATGCTTTGGCGACGAGCTGTAGCAGAACCGTGTTATCACCCTCGAACGTCGTGAATACAGCGGTATCCGCCTTTAGATCGGCGAAGCGATTGATCGCCATGTAACCGGCTCCACCACAGGTCTCACGGCAGGTCTGCAACGTGCGAACCGTGTAAGCCGTCGCATAAGCCTTCAGGCCGGCAGCCTCCACCTCGACTTCGCGCGACCCCTCGACGCGACGCGCCAGATAAGTGCGAACCAGGTGTTTGAGGGCGAAGTCCAGCGCGTATGCTGTGGCCAACGGCGGCATCAGGCGACGCTGGTGTGTCCGGTAGTCTAAAATAGGCACCTCCGATTCTCCCGTCGGCCCGAACTGCCTGCGGCGCGCCCCGTAGCGGATAGCGATCGTCAGGCCCGACTTGGCAGCGCTGAGAGCAGCCGCAGCAACGCTGATCCGGCCACCGACTAGCGTTCCGAGCATCGTGAAGAACCGTTTGGCGTCACTGGGTATCGAGGTATGGTAAACACCATCTACGCTGACGTCAGAGAAGCGGTTGAGCAGATTCTCTCTCGGGACACGGACGCGATCGAACGTGATCGAACCGTTATCGACGCCGTTGAGACCCAGCTTTGGGCCACCGTCTGTTATACTAACCCCCGGCAATACACCACCGCTTTCGTCGCGCAGTGGGACCAAGAAGGCGTGGACACCGTAGCGTGTTTCATTCACCTCGAGCTGGGCGAAGACGGTCGCCATCCTGCCGTGCAGCGCGGCGTTGCCGATGTAGACCTTCCGGGCACGGCTCGTTGGCGTGTGGATCACGAACTCCTGTGTGTCGGGATCGTATCGCGCTTCGGTCTCCAGGTCGCGCACGTTCGACCCGTGGGCCAACTCCGACATCGCATAGCAGCCGGGCAGCTCTAGCTCGCCTACCGCGCGGAGATACTTCTCGTGATGCCGCCGCGTGCCAAGACTGTTGATGCTTCCACCGAAGAGCCCGAATTGTACACCGAACTTGACAGCTAGACTCAGGTCGTGATGGCCCAGCGTCTCGAAAACCGCGATGAACCGACCGATGTCACCACGTCCGCCATACTCGCGCGGATAGCCCAGCGCGCCGAAGCCGTTCCTTGCAAGCTCGTGGCACCACTCGAAGACGCGCTGCCGGTACTCACCTCGATCCAGTTCGTACTCGTAACGGAATTCCGGCCGGCACAGCAGCTCCAAGACTTCGTTACGAACATCACGGTAGGCGCCCCGCAGCAGGCGCGTCAGCCCCGATATCGCGAACGCCGCTGTTGGCTCCGCCGGCTCTACTTCGGGACGCCGGCCATCCGGAACCAGCAGTCCTCGACAAGCTTCGGACGGATCGACGCCAAGGGCCCCCTCGATCTCAGCCAGCGCGCCGCATACCTCGGGCCTCTGCCAGTAATCGGCATCGCCGCCACCCCCCAACTTGGCCAACTCCACGCCGAGTTCGGCCAGCGATGCTTGCGTCGGATTCGCCAGACCGCCCGCCAGCTCGCGGATTACGGTCAAGAGCGCACGTAGCTCTCCCGGCGCCGGCGGCCTCTGCGGGCTCAGCCAGCGACCCAAGAGTTCACGCTTCGACTCGCTCGGCCAATCGAGACCCTGCACCTTACGGCCGATGACCTCGATCTCAGCGGCTGTCAGGTCGCTGTCTGACCAGGCCACATACACCAATGGCAGCAGCGAAAGCAGTCGCGGATCGCCGGCGGGCCAGCCGGAACTCCGCAGGCTTATGTCGAGGGCGTCTTTGTGCATGAGAGTAAGCTAAGGCACAATGACCGCAGGTGGCCAGTTCGGGGTTGGCGCGCCGGGCGGCGCGGCGTAGCCGGGCATGCCGCGACTGCGGATTGAGTTTCGTGCCGCGAAGTTGCAGCTTAGGGAGTTATGAGCATCATCGAGTTTGGCCTGACCGCTGGCGTGGCCGTGATTTGCGCGCCGATCGCGCTGTTTCTGACTGGGAAGTCTCACGGCGGCTGCCCTATCTCTGTCATCGCAGCGTTCCTCGGCGCCTATGTGGGTCCACGAGCCGCGATCGAGTTTGGTTGGGTCGAGCCGTTCTTGTTGTCGGTCGGGGAAGTGCAGTTCCCCGTCGTGACCTCAGCCGCCGGAGCGCTGATCCTGGCGCTGTTGGTCAACCTGGTGACGCTGAAACGGAAGTTCTGAGGTACGACTCTAGCGGCGAAGCGCGCCGGGTATCCACCAATCGCTGGCAGCACCGAACGGGCCGTTCAGGCTTGACGTCACACCTTCCAGCCTCGGCCCGACGATCGCCAACCGCGGAACATAGACCGTAAACAGGATTGGGACGTCTTCAGCAACACGGCGCTGAATCCGTCGATAGATATCGCGGCGTTCCTCGTTGGAAAGGGGTTGCTGAAGACGTTCGAGCAGCGAATCGACTGCGGCAACAGAGTAGGACCCCAAGTTACTGAAACCGTCGCTGTGAAACACCGAATAAAGCTCGGAATCCGGTGTGAACACTTTTTCGGGATTGAAGCTCAAGGCCATCGCATCCGGGCGGCGGCCCGGGTCCTGCAAGATCGGCACGTAGGACGCCCATTCCATGAAGCGCAGGTCGACGCCGATCCCGAGGCGTTGCCACTGCGCCTGCACGACGGTGAGAGCATCCTCAGCGCCTTGCGGAGCGATCAGAGTGAAACGTAGCTCGCGGCCCCGGGCATTCCTGCGCACGCCATCGGCGGCGGTCCAACCGGCCTCTTCGAGCAACGAGGCTGCCAGAGCGGAGTCCGCATCCGGCTGAAGCAATTCCGGCTCGAACCACGGACTTGATTCAGGCAGCGGGTTGCGAGCTGGACGTGTTACGGGCGACATGGCGGCCGCGACCTCCGAGCGCCGCAGAGCCGCAGACAACGCTCGCCGTACTCGCGGGTCATCGAGCGGCGCGTTGCGCGTGTTGAGTGGTATCACCTGCGTGCCTGGCGGATCCAGCAGAACGATGTCCAAGCGTCCGGAGCGTTGCGCGCGCTCGGCCGGCGATGATCGCGTAATACAAAGATCGACGCCGCCGCTCTCGAGTTCCGTCAGTATTGCGGCAGTCTCGGTGATCGGGCGAATCACGATCCGATCGAGGTTGGGCGTCGCAAGGTCTGCTGGGAACATCGCGTAACGATCGAACCACAGCGATCCGTCCGCTCTGCGCTCCGCGAATCGATACGGACCGCTGCCGACCGGGGATCGGTGGAATTCGTTGAGTCCGAACTCTGAAGCAGGGATGTCGGCCAGCAGATGCCGGGGCAGTATCGGCAGCCAGGCAAAGCGCTCCAGCCCTGCAACCATCGGTTCGGCAAAGCGAAGCTCGATAGTGGCCGAATCGGGAACGCTGACCTCCTGGAGCGCAGCAAGATCTTCACCGCCCGAGTAGGCGTACTCCGGATTCGCCGCGATCTCGATCGTCCACGCAACATCCTCTGCGGTCAGCCTCGTACCATCGTGCCAGGTCAAGTCCGTACGGATTCGAAACACCAGGCTCCGCCGATCATCCCCCCACTCCCAACTGCTCGCCAGGTACGGCCGGTACTCACCACCCTGGCCATAAAGCACCAGCGGAGTAAAAAGCAACATTCGCAGATCTGCGGCACCGAGGTCCGGCGACACGAAGGTGTTGAGGCTTTCGTAGGCGCTCTGGCTACAGACTACCGCGACACCGCCGACCCGGTCGCTTTCCCCATTCTCTGACGACGTTCGCTGGCGCTCGCCGCCGCAGTGCGCTACTGACAACACCAACACCGCCGTGAGGAGAATCGACCTCGACCCTGCCGCTGCTCGCCTCATCATTCACCTCCGATGCGGGCCAGTAATGCCTCAGCCCGCTGCCGCATGGGCTCCGCTGCCAATTGCGTAAACACATCCAGCGCTTCCTTGACGATCGCGCGCGCTTCTGCCGGCTCGTTTTTACTCCGTATCTCCCCGTGGAACAGCCGGTACGTCGCCCACAAGTAACGATCCCGGACTAACAGCTCTTCCTCGGCGCTCTCGAAGATCTCCAACGCCGTCGCCTCGTCCGCTTCCGCTGCCGCCAGACGGCCGGCGAAAAGTTCGAGATCCTCGCGGTAGTCCGGCCAGTTTTCATCCTTCGGGACCAGCTGACGCGCGGCCGCCAGCTCGGCGCGAGCGCTCTCGAGATCGCCCGCCTCGAGGTTCAGGGTTCCCAACCCACAGCGCGCCACGATTTCGGTATCCCAGTAGCCCATCGATCGCGAGCGCTCCAGAAGCTCTTGCCAGCGCCGGCGAGCCGACTCGGCATCGCCCTTCGACTGGTACAGCCGTGCCATATTCTCCAACGGGTGGAGCAGCCGCGCAGTCGCATCCATGCGCAGACAGAGGCGGATCGCCTCTCGGAGATTCTCCTCGGCTCCGGCCCAGTCACCCATCTGCGTCAGCAGCGGACCTAGGTTGTTACGCACCATCGCCTCGTTGAACGGCTCGCCGACCTCGTCGAAGATGGTCGCGGCGGCGTCGAATTCTTCGACGGCTTTTCGCGTGTCTCCCAACAGAGTACTCGCGATACCCAAGGTGTTGTGGCACTTGCCAACCTCGATCTTGTTCTCTTGCTCCGTCCACATCTGCTGCGCCTGGCGCGCGTGCGGAATCGCCTCGGCCGGGCTTCCGCCGATGGCAAAGGCTTGTGCCAGCAGGTAATGCGCCTTGGCGACTAGCGTCGGATCCTCAAGTTCCTGGGCGATCTGTAGCGCCTCACGCTGTGCGTCCGTGGAGGAGCCCGGCAGTGTGCCAAGTCCCCAGAGGATCTCACACAGTTCGGCGCGGTTTGCCAGCTCCTTAGCATCTGCAACCAACGTCTCGAGCTGGTCCGCGAGTTCTACGGGCGAGCGATTACCATAATCCCGCTCGACAAGCACCAATTTGCGCCTGATGCGAACGGCGCCAAGTCGTTCGCCTTCCGAATGCGCGACCTCGAGGGCTTCATTCAGATCTTGCAGTGCTTGAGCGTAGTGGCCGAGGCTTTGATTCTCACTGCCCAGTCGCTCCAGCACCTCGATCTTGCACTCGTCGGTCTGCGTGTTCTTCAGAGCGCGCTGCAGCAAGTCGATCGCGTCCCAGTGGGCGTAGACACGGCTGGCGCGATCGGCGGCCTGCATTGCGTACCTGCACGCCCGGTCTGGGATGCGGCCCTCGTCGTAATGAATGGCCAGCTTGTGGGCGACGCTGCTGGTATCAGCCTGGTAGATCTCCTCGAGGATCTCGGCGACCTTGCGGTGCAGCAAGATGCGGCGCTTGCCTTGCAGGTTCTTGAGAAGAACATCCTGGATCAGGGTGTGGCTGAACTCGTAGACGCTGGCCAGATCGCCGGTCGGCAGCTCGCGGGTCTCATGCAGCTCGATGAGTTGATGCAAGCGAACCGCGACATCCAGCGCCTCCTCGAGCTCCAGCTCGTCCATATCGAGCAAGCGTGCGAGTACAGTCGAATCGAACTCGTCGCCCTCGACGCTGGCGTACTCGAGAACGCGATATAGGTCGGGGTCGAGGCGGCCCAACCGCTTCTCGATTACACTTTCAGCGGTCCGTGGTATCTCGATTTCCTCGGGTGTCGTCCCCAAGGCCCACTCACCATGGCTCTCTTGAGCGATGCCCTGCTCGACCAGCCATTTCAACAACTCGCCAAAAAAGAGTGGATTGGAACCAGCGCGCTGTTCCAGTAGGCGAAGCAGCTCAGGCGTGGGCGGCCCACCGAGCTCTTCCCTTACGTACTCTGCCAGCGCGGCTGAATCGAGCGGCTCCAGCGCCAACTCCTCGGCGACTTTGTAACGTTGCAGCTCGAGCTTGGCTTGTTTGATCGGATGCTTGTCCGCCTCGATATCCGCCGGTCGGTAGGTCCCAAGGATCAGCACAGGTTTTTCGGCGACTTTGCGTGCCAGGTGAGCGAGGAGCGACACGGATGCGCGATCGGCCCAGTGCAGGTCATCGATGAAAAGCAGAATCGGCTGCTCCGCCGCGGCAGCAAGGAAGAGTTCCGTGTACTGGAAGAACATTGCTTCCTCGCTGGGAGGCGCGGCCGTTGCCGTGGCCCCACCCATCGTCTGCTTCAGTTCCGCGGCCGTCACCATGGTGGCCGCAATGATGTCGCCGGCAACTGGAATGGCCTGCACCCAGTAGGGTGCAAGCTGGCGAGCCATCTCCTTGAAGCTCCGCTTGCCCGTCGCCCGCTCGCCCTCCGACAACAGGTCGCGAAACGCCTCGACGAAGGGTTGGTACGGCTCGCCGGCGCCGTATTGCTCAGAACAGCCGGCCGAGATGACGCGCGCCTCGGGTGCTTTGAGAGCAGCCTGTACGAGGAACTGCTCGGTCAAAGTGCTCTTGCCGGCTCCGGCCTCGCCGGTGACAAAAACGACACCGCCCTTGCCGCCCAGCGCCGCCTCGAAGCGGCGTTCGAGCTTCTGGAGCTCCTGTGTGCGCCCTACGAATACGGTCATGGTCGACCTAATCTAGGCGGATGAAGGCAATACGGACGACCCCCGGGCGACCAAGCCGCCGGGATAACGATCGTGTCCTCGGTTGTGACCTGAGGTTATCGCGGGTCGCGCGCCCCATGAGGAGTGAGGGGTGCCCCGAGCCTCTGCCCGGGGCACCCTGCGCGTATAGCCTAACCGGTGGTCCACCACTTGGGGTCGTTGGTCTTGCCGATGCTGCTGTTGGCCAGCGGGCAGTCGTCGCCGCCGCCGATCTGTCCATCCGCACCCACCGGGAAAGCGATCGGCCGCATTGCGCGCGTGTCGTCGTTGCGAGCCTCTTCTGGATGGGACTCATCGAAGGGCGTCTGCAACCGCCATTCGACCAAGCGGCTGCCGGGAATCGAGATCGACCAGACCACATGCGTGATCGTCGGATCGCTGAGGGTAGCCCGGCACTCGACCTCCACCACCAACTGCGCCGAGCCGCTCTCACTGATGATAGTCGGCTGACCACTCGGACACGCGGCGAAATTGTACTTGACGACCTTGTTCATCGTCGAGGAGAAGCCGTCCGGCGGAAACAGTGGATTCTGTTTTGCCCGCATGTGCAGCTGGACTTCCGCGCTACCGCCGCGATTCACCTGATCGTAGTAGATCGTGACGTGCTCGGCATCGGCCACGAACAGCGCCGAGTTGAGCGGCAGCTCGCCCAAGTAGCCGTCCCTCATTGGGCTGAGGAAGTCGATCCCGGTCGCAACCTCTCCCACCGACTCGGCGGGCTGGCTCACCTCGATGCAGACCAGCGGGTCCATATCGGCGGTCTCGTTCGTGACGGTGCCGTCCTTCTTGCCACCTTTAGCCGTCTTCTTATTCGTGAGTGAGGCCGTGTACTGCTTATCGCCACCCTGCAGGGCGGCCTCAACCTCGTAGGTCTCCTCGAAGGCCAGACCGTTGTTGTTGGCTGAGTTTGCACCGCTCGAACCCGAGATCAGCAAGCCAACCTGGACGCCGGGATCCAGAAGTGGCTGCCAGGGGATGGATATGGGATTGTTGTTCTCGTCGACGCCGAGATCCATCAACGTCCAGGTGGGGCACTCGTCGCCGGGTGCGCCGCTGGGAGCTGTGCCGCCGTCAAAGAACCGGCAACGCACACCGAGCGTAGCGCCAGTGGCGTTCACGGTCAGGCTGACGCGCTGGGCCGTCGTTGGTGTCACGGCGAACGGCGCCTGACCTGGCGTCGACCAGCGGACGCAGTTGTCCAGGTAGCTCTTCTTGGTCAGTACCTCGCTGCGCAAGCGCGGCCCCGTCACCGCCGTCTGGAACGGCGCCGATGGGCTGGGCGGCGTCCCGTTGGGAACGATGAAGACGGGTCCACCCCCCGTCGCATCAGCCACACTAGTCAGCGGGCGGACGTGGGCGCAGTAGCCGAGTTCCGTTGACGTACCGATGAGATCGAAGTCAGCGGCATCAAACACGGCTACGCCGTTGGAATTGGTGAGCTTGAACAAGGGCACACCGTTCTGATCGAACGGGCCAACCCCGGACTGGCCACCCTGGACCAGCGTGACCAAGACACCTTCCGCCACGGCGTTACCCGGCTTGGCCTTCACCTCGACCTCTACACAGGGAGCCGTGCACGAGGCCGACCCACCCGCGGCCAGCTGCGGTGCGGTCGGTTCGTAGTTCGTATCGGTCGTTGAGGGTTGCTCCGCGCAGGCCTTAGCGAAGAATGTTAACGCGATAACCGCGAACAGGAGCTTAAAGGATGTTGCTCTCGACATGGCGGGGGATCGCCGGTTCATTGATGCCTCCTTCTCAGTTGGGACGAGAATAGTCTCTGGGATTATCTTTGTGGAATCGCCATCGACTCCGAGCTGATCACGCTGGCGGGAAATCAAGCGTGGACATGACGTCAGGTTACCGACCCGTGGCCGGCTGAGCACCCCAAAAAAATACGGGGGCCGTTTCTAGCCCCCGCCCCGGCAGTCCGCGTAGCTTGCCACCGGGACAGCTTCCGCGGAACCGTCCACTAAAGCCGCCTGACCCATCTGGGATTAGCGGGAAATCCGGACGGATCAGCCGGGGCTATCTAATTCTGTCTTTGCAATATTCGGGAGGCTTATAGCGTTTGTCAACCGCACCGCCTATCCGCCGTTTTGACAGACTGTTAACGCGGTTGGACGTCGTCCGAATCAGTGTCGACTTTCGCCGCCTTAAAGACCGAGTTCGCTCTGTATCCTGGCCACTCGCTCTCTGGACGTCTCCCGCTCGTCTGTCTCTAATTCGGCGGCAAACGCCGCAACATCGACCTCATTGCGGAACGCATAACGACTTGTCACATCGTCACCTAGGGCTGGGGCTCCCAGGTACTCCAGCAAACCGATTCGGCAAAGACCGGATAAGCGGTCCTCCACATCCAGCTCAGACCGGCCGGCCAGCTCTGCCAGGACCGCCGAATGAAACACCTGGCCCTCGCAGGTAGCCAGCGCCATCAGCCGAAGATCCGCTTCGTTCAGCTTCCACTCTTGGCTCGGCAGCGGCGTGGCGCTAACCGCCTCAGCGGACGGCTCACCCACCCAGTTCCAGCGGCGACCGGATCTCTCCAGTCTGCCCTCCTGCTCGAGTCGGCCCACTAACGACCAGACGGAGCCTGGGATACCGCCGCTCTTCCGCCGCAGCCAGGCGATCCAGCCACGCGGTGCGGGAGCGCCCGTCGCTTTCGACAGGATATCCTCCAGATCCTCCACCGATAGCGGTTGAATCTCTATGCGCGCAGCTCGACCCAGACGCTCGGCCTCCAACATCAGATCAGCGATCTCCGGCGGCGGTCGGCCGTCGGCCGTGCGGACCGCGGCAAGAAAGAGCGTTCTCGTTTCCGGAAGACGCCGAATCAGCGCAGCGGCACCTGCAAGATCTTCGCTGTCGCCGCGGTCGAGGCTGTCCATGATCACCAAGCGCGGCTCCAACGGTTCGAATTCCAGCAGTGTGCGAACCGCGGCCAGTGCGGTGTCGTGGACCTCCTGCACGCGTCGCATTCGCCGCGGCTCAACGCGGCCGCCCCGAACAACGGTGACCGTCCTGACGATCGCTTGCAAAATCTTGCCGGCAATCGGGATCGATTCCAGCCAATCCGCAGACACTCGCTTCAGGGAGCGCTTGAGCTTGTGGCCGCGGGTGAATATCTGGGCCAGCTCGGCCCAGGTTCTTGCACCCGAGTGCGCGCAGTCGACGTACTGAGCACGCAGTCCTTTGAAACGCCTGAACGCCTCCTCCTGGAACACACCGATGCACGCTGTCATTCCGGATCCGCTAGGCCCGAGCAGAAAAACGGCTCGCCCGCCTTCAGTCGTCGCCCGCTCAACCTCCGCGGCAAGCTCTTCACGAACCTTGCCCCGGCCGACGAACGGCCGGGGCCCCGACCACGTCTTTGCATCCTCCATCAGCATTTCACCCATTCTTTACACTCACCAGCTACACTTCCGGCTGCAAAACAAAGCCTACCGGCCGGCGGCCGGGATGTTGGGTACACTCGTGTGCCAATGAAGATCTATTCCGGGCGTGGTTCTGTCCAACGACTGAAGTCGGCGCGTGAACAGGTGAGCGAGTTGGGCGCCGGTGGCTGAGCTTGCTTAGAGGCGGTCCGAGGTGAGGGCAGCCATTCGTCGCCGATGGTTGCCCGAGTGGTCAAACAGCTCCTCGAGCCAGAGCGCGAGGACCCGCCGCGACGTCCTGTAGCCCGCCCGAGCCAGCTCTCCTCCGCGCGAGAAGTCCAGCGAATCAATGTGGATGTTGTTCGGCGGCTCGATGATGAGGATCTCAGGGCGCTCCTCGTAGCGCGGACCTTCCAGCCGCCACTTGAGGTCGGTCGCGATCCCGAACGCTCGACCGAGCAACCGCGTGATGCCCCGCGCGTCTCCGGGCCGTTCCGATCCGGCTGGACACAATATGCCGACCACGCGCTCGGCTCCCAAGGCCAGCGCCGTGCTGACCGGCACGTTGTCCGTCAAGGCGCCATCGATCAGCCGTCGCCCTCCCGGGCCCGACACGGGTGGAAAGATCCCGGGAATGGCGCAACTGGCCAAGATGCCGTCAACGAGGCTGCCCCGCTCCCAAAGGTAAGGGCGGCCCGTCTGCAGATCAGTCGTCACTGCGATGAATGGGATGGATAACTCTTCAAAGCTGCGGACTGGCAGCCGCTCCTCCAAAAACCTACGGAAATTGCGGAATGTGTAGATGCTGTCGGCCACCGACCCTCTGCGCAAAAGTCGCCAGTTGACCGCCAGTATGTCGCGACGTCGAACTCGCGACCATTCGTGAACGACAAGACGCGGCGGCAGGCCCGCGGCGATGAAGGCGCCGTTGAGCGCTCCCACGGAGGCGGCGATTACCAGGTCTATCTTGATGCCCAGTTCGCTGAGCGCTCGATAAAACCCGGCCTGAAGGGCACCCTTGCTGCCCCCACCACCTAGTACCAGTGCAGTCTTCGGTTGCTCCATACCAATACTCGTGCCACGCGAATGGCGTGCCATCCCTCGCAACGGCCCCGCAGGTCGTCCTTGGGGCTGGCCCTCCCGACTCTGTTCTTGTGGTCCTGCCGGCGGGCGGTAAAACAGTTTCCTACCTGACATTACTACACCGGCGCGCTGCGATTGTGCCAGCGAACTGGTTTGGCCAATCAACGTCCTTGGAGAGGGGGGCAGGGAGGCAAGGGGGGGGCTTCCTAGACAAGTGCGGGCCCTCTCGGCGCTCTCCCGTCCTGCCCGGCGGGAGCTGTACTTACCGTAAAGAGGACCCGCAGATTCCCGTACTGTGTCGCCTTATAGGCTTCGCTTAGCTCGCCGCTATCCACCTCCTGATCTTCTGGCCACGGAGGATCATCGCCGCCAGCCAGCGGCGGTCAGCACGGCCCACCCGTGCCTGACGAACCATGCCGGTCCGCGGTCATGTATCGCTCCGGTCCGCGGTCATTCGCCGGGCCCCTGAATCAGCCGGGTGATCATCTACGCTGCGACCGTGACGCAGAAGGCCGCTGGAACCGCGTCGCCCGGCGCGAAGTTGCGGTTGTGCAACATGCCGTGAGGCGCCGACGCCAAATGCCGCTTGAATGCCGCAAAATACGGCCAGGTGGACCACCATAAACCCAGTTCTTGGCTTCTTTTGCGGGTTTTACGGCGCCTTGGTCAGGTACAACTTTTGCCCCTCCCCTTACCTAGAAACGTGAACGCGTGATAGATCGCCACGTACGGCGATTTCATCTGCGGGGCTAGATCGTATCACTTTTGGGGAGGTGTGTCATGAAAAACCGATTCACCACTTACCTGGGGCTTGGCTTGGCGGTCGCGGTAGCGGCGAGCTGTTCCAACGAGGAACGGTTCACCGGTCCGACCGGCTTTCCGGCCAGCACCAGCATTGCAGCACAAGAATGCGAAGTCATCGACTTCAACACGTTGGGCCACGGCGACGCCATTCAGAATCTATCTCTGTTCGGCGGCACGCTGGTCATCACAGTGACAGCTACACGTGGACTGAACAGCCCGACGGCCGTCAACGCCACCGCCTACGATACCGAACGGTGGGACGGTGGGAATCCGCCTCCCAACACCAGTCACAACGACACGCAGTTGGCCTTTCTCTGCAACGTCGCTAACGCGCTGGGATCCAGCGATGCCGATTGCGATGGCATCATGGCGGTAGTGCCCGCCTCCGACTTCAATGGCAACGGCGACGCCTCCAACGGTGGCCGGATTCTGTTCGCAGGTCTTGGCGGCCCCTACAACTACAATGTCCCGAACTTCTGGGCAGTTGACTCTGATGATGAGGGTCAGGAGATCTACCTCGAAGTGGGCGCCGGGTTGACCGAGACTGGCCGTTCGTCTGGCAACGGCAACGGTACGGTCGAGAACGTCGCGACCACCGATCCCAGCTTCACGGGTCAGTTCCGTTTCACGCTGGAAGGTTCTGGCGGCATCGACAACATCGAGGTCTGCCGGACGGCCGAGTGTGACGGCTCGATCGGTGATTTCGTCTGGGACGACCAGGACCAAGACGGCATTCAGGATGGCGGCGAGCCCGGTCTGGCCGGCTGGACCGTCAACCTGAGTGACTGCTCCGACAACCTGCTGGCTACGACGACCACCGACGCCAACGGCTTCTACCTGTTCTCCGGCCTGGACTGCGGTTGCTACGAGGTCGAAGTCGTACCGATGGCCGGCTGGACGGCTAGCCCGACCTTGCAGGGTGGCGACCCGACAATCGACAGCAACCCGAATCCGTCACAGACGACCCTGACGCCGGCCGCGCAGGATGACCTGACCATCGACTTCGGCTTCTATATGGAGCAGGGTGGGCTGGAAGGCTGCACGCCGGGCTACTGGAAGGGTAACCAGCACTTCGATTCGTGGACGCTGCCGCTCGCTCCGGGCGAGCTGTTCACGGCAACCGGCTTCAGCAGCCCCGGCGACCGTGCGCGGGTGAAGAGAGGCCGGAATGAACACAACGTCTCAACTCAGCTAGATGCGCTGGAAGCCAACCAGGGCAACTTGGCGGCGCTGACGCGGCACGCCATGGCGGCGTTGCTCAACGCGGCCAGCCCGGATGTGGATTACCAGTACAGTCAGGCCGACATCGTCACCTGGTACAATGAGGCTGTGGCCGGAACGCGCGATGCCGAGACCTTGAAGAACGATCTCGATTATTGGAATAACGGACCTGACGGCTGCCCGATCAATTAACCGCCATCACCGCGATCCCGGAGCAGTTGGGCCTCCGGGGTCTACAAACCGCAGAGCCCGGGACCCGTCCCGGGCTCTGCCTTTTTCGCTTGGCCCGCTGTTGCCGCCACCGTGAGCTTCCTTGCAAATACCCGGGCGGCGATGCATACTCTGCCGACGAACCCGGAGATGGAGACCCAAAGGACCTACGCGATGCGATTCCTAGCCGCACTGTTTCTCGCCGTGCTCTCGACCCACGCCGCGCTTCCGCCTGGCGTAACCGCTCAACAGAACACAGCCGTAGCGGCCCCATCCACCGCCGCGGCTTACCGCGAAGCCGCTGACCGTCTGATCGACGCCGCCCTGGCTGACCAGTTCGCCTATGACCGATTGACCGAGCTGGTTGATCGCTTCGGACACCGCTTCAGCGGCTCCGAGAGCCTGGAGCGGGCGCTCGATTGGATCATGGAGGAGATGAGAACCGACGGGTTGGAGAATGTGAGAGGCGAGCCCGTACAGGTTCCACGCTGGGTACGCGGTGACGAATCGCTACAGCTGGTCGTACCGCGTTCGATGAAACTGCCGATGCTCGGCCTGGGTGGGAGCGTCGGGACGCCACCCGAAGGGATCCGCGCCGAGGTGCTGGTGGTGAGGAGCTTCGATGAACTGGAAGCCCGAAGCGAAGAGGCTCGTGGCAAGATCGTGCTTCTCAACGCGCCCTTCACCAGCTACGGGCGCACGGTGACCTACCGGGTCTATGGAGCGATCCATGCCGCCCGCGCCGGAGCAGTTGCCAGCCTGATCCGCTCGGTGACGCCTTTCTCACTGCGTACACCGCACACCGGTCAAATGCGTTATGATGCCGATGCCCCGGCGATCCCGCATGCGGCGATCACGGTGGAAGACGCGGATATGCTGCAGAGAATGCAGGATCGCGGCGAACGAATTGAAGTCGTCCTCAAGATGGAGGCGCAAACACTCCCGGACGTCACATCGCGCAACGTCGTCGGCGAGATTGTCGGTTGGGAGCACCCGGAACAGGTGGTCGTGCTCGGCGGACACATCGATTCCTGGGATGTCGGCCAGGGTGCGATGGACGATGGGGGCGGAAGCGTTGCGGCCTGGGAGGCCGTCCGCTTGATGCACGTGCTGGGCATGCGCCCGCGCCGGACCGTGCGGGTGGTGCTCTGGACCAACGAGGAGAATGGACTGCGGGGAGGAAACGCCTACCGCGATGCTCACCTGAACGAGTTGGGCGATCACATACTTGCCATGGAATCGGATGCTGGGGTATTCAAGCCGTTCGGTTTCGGCTTTAGCGGCTCGCCGCAAGCGTACCAGATGATTCGGGAGATCGGCGGGCTGCTCGACCGGATCGGCGCGGGCGAGGTTACCCCGCGGGGCGGTGGTGCGGACATCGGGCCTATCATGCGCGAGGGCGTGCCCGGTATGGGATTGCGCGTCGACGGCGAAAAGTACTTCTGGTACCACCACACGGAAGCCGACACCATCGACAAGTTGGACCCGCGTGAGATGGCGGAATGCGTCGCCGCGATGGCCGTCATGGCCTACGTAGTCGCCGACATGCCACAGCGGCTGCCGCTATAGCGCCTCGTCAGCTTCCCGCCGATTTTCTGGGGAACCAGGGAAAGAAGGCGCTGGTACGCTGGACGTAGTCCCGGTACTTAGGCTTGGTTTCGGTGAGGCCCTTTTCCAGCAAAGCGGCGCCTGACACTTTCACCAGCAGCACGGTCATCAACACCGGGCTGTAGACCGTCCAAAGCGAGCCGGGCGTCGCTGCAGCGAAAAGAAAGAGCCCCCACCAAACCATCGCGTCACCGAAATAGTTAGGATGACGCGTGTATCGCCAGAAACCCCGGTCCATCACCTTCCCTTCGTTGGCTGGGTCCGCCTTGAAGCGGGCCAACTGCCAGTCACCACCCGCCTCGAAGGCAAAGCCAATCACGAAGAAGACCAGACCCAGCCAATCCAGCCAGATCAGTCCGTGAGGTGACGGGGCGCGCTGTGCCAGCAACAGCGGAATGGAGATGACCCAGAGCAGAACCGCCTGCAGCCAAAAAACCGTGACCAGGCTTAGCCAGGGAAATACGGAGGGGTTCTTCTCGCGCATTGCGCGATACCGGTAGTCCTCGCCTTTGCCCCAATTCCGCCAGAGGATGTAGAGAGACAGCCGAACGCCCCAGAGTGAGACCAGGGCCGGTACCAGAACTCGCCGTATCGTTGCCACGTCTGTCGCGGCGAAATAGATCCACGCCACCAGAACGAAGCCGAGACCCCAGAACACATCGATGATACTGGCGTCACGCCTGGCCAAGCTGACTAACCAGACAAGCGTCATCAGGCTGGCCGCGCCGGCCAATCCTGTCAGCGCGGTGCTAAGTGTGGTCGTCACGTCGCCGTCCTTTCCCTGCAGAACCCGACCGCCAAGGCACGACGGATCGTTTAGTCAGCCGTGAAGCCGATCTTCTTATGGGTGCCATCGCAGAAAGGTTTCTTATTCGAGCCGCCACAGCGGCAAAGCGCCGCCTTCGAGTCGTGGTAACTGATCCGACCATCCGAGCCCTTTATCTCCGCGCTACCTTGCAATAGGAATGGGCCGTTCTGGGCCGGCGTGATAATGAGCTTGCCTCCGAGCTCAAAGTCGGCGGACCGCTCGGTTATCTGGCCGAGTTGGCCTGAATCTGCAAATCCCGCATCCTCATGGTGGCCGTCACAAAGCGGCTTGTTCTGCGATGCACCACATCGGCACAGAGCCACCCGCGTGTCCTCCAAGTGGCGGCTGCCGTCACTGCGCATCAGTTCCACCTGCCCCTTGACGTAGAGCGGCCCATCCGGCTCGACCGCGATCGTGTTCGCCTGCGGAAGTGGCTCGGACGGGCCTCCGTCTTTGCGTTCGTACTTTAGCGCGCCAGTTGGACATCTCAGGATGACTTCTGCGATGTCGTCGGCCGTGGCTGCGTCCGGCTTGACCCAAGGCCGCGCCTCGCGAGCGAACACGTCTGGCAGGCCATTCACGCACTCCTCGGCATGGATGCACCGCTTCAGGTCGAAGTGTACCAGGATGTCTGTTCCTTCGTACTCTCGGACTTTGCTCATCCATCCTCCCGAGTTAGACGATTAATCCATGAAAAGCCTGGCGCGCTCGTCTGTGCAGATCCTGGACTGTACTGCCCCGACCACCTGCGGACAACCGCACCAAGCCATCAATAGGACATCGAACCAAGCCCGAGCAGGCGACGCAGATAGGCCAACTGGCCAATATGGAATGACTCGTGTTGCTGCAGGAAAGCGATTCCACCAAGCAAGCTCTCATCGTCGACAGGGAAGGATTGGGCTGCCCGGGTGTCTAGTTCCGCAGCGCTGAGGCTCGCCAGACGATCGGAAAGAGCGGAAGAGACAGTGCGCCAAGCATCACGGACGCCGGCCAACGGGGGGATTTGGGTCAGCTCAGCGATGCTCTTCACTGGGTCGAGCAATGCCTGGTAGGGATTTGTCTGCTCGTGTCCCACCAGTTTTGCGAGATAGTAGCGTGCATCCAGCACGTGTAGGGCGATGAAAGCCATACTGTTCGCCTCTCCGCCCGGACGTTTGGCCGCCGTTTCGTCGTTTACGTCCGCAAGGCAGCTGAGGAAGAGGCGCGTGTTCAACTGGAAGATCTCTAAAAGCGAAGCGAGCCTTGTGTCCATTTTCATTCCCAACCCTCGATCACGGCTTCCGCGCCCGAGTCCGAAGCATCAGACGAAAGTGGCGATCTCGTTCAACGGCTTGCGACTTATGTCCGGTACGACTGCGTCAGCGGCCGGATAGCCGACAACAAGAATCAAGAACGGCCTTTCCTGCTCGGGACGCCCAAGGATCTCATTTAGAAAACCCATCGGGCTGGGGGTGTGCGTGAGTGACGCCAACCCGGCGTGGTGCACAGCTGCGATCAACAGTCCTGTCGCGAGACCGACCGACTCTTGCGCGTAGTAGTGCTTGAAAGTGCGGCCATCGGCGGCGACGCCATGGCGCTGCATGAACACGACGATGAGATAGGGAGCGACCTCGAGAAAAGGCTTATGCTCGTCAGTGCCCAAGGGTGCCAGCGCCGCCAGCCACTCTTTAGGCGCGCGCGTCCGATAGAACTCGCGCTCCTCTTCCTCGGCACCCTCGCGAATCCGCCGTTTTAAGTCAGCGTCAGAGACGACGACAAAGTGCCAGGGCTGCATGTTCGCGCCGCTCGGCGCGCTCCCCGCTGTGCGCAGACACTCCTCGATGATCTCGCGGGGGACCGGACGATCCGAGAATTGCCGAACGCTACGGCGGCGAGCCAACTCAGCGCGGAAGGTTTCAGCGCGCCGACGCATCTCCTCGACGGGATATTCACGATAACCGGCCAGCGGCACGAACTTGTGATCCATCCTCGACCTCCGCTTCTACTCCCGCAGCCTTCCACCGCAATACTTGCAGTGCGTCGCGTCGTTGTCGTGGCCGTCGCGAGCGCAGTCGAGGCACGCCCGGGTGCTGACGGTGCGCCTTGTCGCGCTGGCCATCTCCACGGTTACGATTCCCGTGGGCACCGCGATGATCCCATATCCCATGATCATGACGATGGAAGCCAGGATGCGCCCGACCACGGTAACCGGCGCAAGATCGCCGTACCCGACCGTGGTCATCGTGACGATCGTCCAGTAGATGCTCTCGGGAATATTGGTGAACCCGTGCTCCTCTCCCTCGATCAGATACATCAGCGAACCGACGATCAGCACCAAGGTCAGCACCGTTCCCAAGAAGACGATGATCTTCCGGCTGCTTGCCCGCAGCGCGGCCCTGAGCAACCGGGCCTCACCGACGAAGTGCACGAGTTTCAGTACCCGGAACACGCGCAACAGCCGCAGGGCCCGGATCACGATCAGCGATTGGGCGCCGGGGAGGAGAACGCTCACGTATGTCGGAACGACGGCCAGCAGGTCAACCAATCCGTAGAAACTCAGCGCATAGCGGATCGGCCTTCCAGCACTGGCCAGTCGAAGTACGTATTCGACGCTGAACAGGATAGTGAAGAACCACTCGACCCCGCGCAGCAAGGGGCCGTGGCTGGCACGCAGGCTGGCGATACTCTCGAGCAGCACTGCGACGACACTGAGGATGATGGCCGTCAGCAGTGCCAGGTCGAAAAGCTTGCCGCTTGGCGTCTCGGCCTCGAAGATGATCGTATGCAGTCTAATCTGCCAGGGCCTTCCCTGCTTATCCATCGCGGTCATGTCTCTGAGTCAATTGTTGATCGATCAGCTCGACGGGGTGAACAACACCAACCGGAACCCGGCGTATTAGAAGACCAGCACCGATCTGCATCGAGCATCCCGGATTGCCCGTGGCGATGGTATCGACTGCGGCGCCTTCGATCTCCGCCAGTTTGCGCTCGAGGATATCCTCTGACAACTGGCGACGCGTCAGTCCATAAATCCCTGCGGCGCCACAGCAGCGGTCCGCACGTGGCAGAAGCACCGTCTCTAGGCCCGGGATTCTCGCCAGCAACTGCAGCGGCTCCTCAGCGATTCCCTGCGCGTGAAGCAAGTGGCATGGGGCATCGTAACCTACGCGTCGGTGCGCCGGGTCGAGAGCCGGGCCGGGAACCCCAGCCAGCCACTCACTCACGTCTTTGACCCGGCTGGAAAACACCCGGGCTCGCTCGCGATACTCCGAATCCGATTGCAGCCACTCACTGTATTCTTTCATTGCGGCACCGCACCCCGCCGAGTTGGTGAGCAGCAGCGGCGCACCGCTGTCCTCGAAAGCGGCGATCAAACGCCGCGCCAGCACACGAGCTGCTTCCAGCTCGCCGGCATGGGCATGGAGTGCACCGCAACAGAGGCCCGCTGGCAAACGCATTGTGCGGGCTCCGTGGGCTTGCACCACACGCTCGGTGGCCCGGTTCACGTGGCCGAACAGGCCCGCCATCACGCAGCCTTCCAGCAAGGCGGTGACGTCGCCCTGGACGGTCAGGTCCTGGGACGCCGCATCGATGGGGCTGGCCGCCGGTCGTAACCGACCTCGCGAGCGACTCGGCCCTAACTCGCGCCACGGTGTGGTCGCAGCAACCATCGCCATGGCAAAGCGCAGTCGACCCGGCCGGCGCCGCGTGCCAGCCCGCGCAACGAGTACCGGGAGACGCGCTGCCCGCAAACCCCTCAGCAAGGCCCACACGACTTTCTGGACCGAGCGTCTTGCGAATAGCAAGCGCAGGCCGAGACGGGCTAGCGTGTCAAGAAAGCCGCCAGCCGCTTTGCGGACATCTCGCGCCTGCTCCAGCAGCGAACCATAACGCACGCC
>JBFJOD010000029.1:0-26367 GCA_041617795.1 Gemmatimonadota bacterium
AGCGATACGCTGCGGATCTAGCGCTTTCTTCTCAGCCAGATAAGTGACGTCAGAGTCCAACAGCCCCCAACGCGCCCGGGCGGCGTCGATCATCTTCACCGACCATTCATGAAACAGCGCCGCGTATTTCGCTTCACCGCTCAGGCCGCTGATGACGATGAGGTGCGTCTGCGCCTTCAGTGGTCCGGCGGCCAGCAACAGTGCCAGAAAGCAGCTTAGCGCCGTCTTCACACTAAGCCCCGTCGTCTTCGGTATAGCCATTCAGTACCGATCAAGCCGACCAGGGTGAAGAAGATGATCGGCATATCCCAGAGGTCGCGCTCCTCGACAACCGTGGTTCCGCTCTCTGTGAGACTGACATCTTCTGGCAATATCATCACAGTTTCCGGCGTGTAGAATCGCCCGCCCGTTTCTTCAGCGACTCGCTGCAAAAGTCCCGCGCGCATTTCTGCATCGTAGAACTCAGTCGCAAGCTCGCGAGCTTCGAAGAACATCTCCTGCTCGCCGACCAACTCACCGTCCTTGCGGGCCTCGACACGAACCCGGTGCAAACCGCGCTCTGACGGCACGTACTCGCTGCGATACTCACCGTCAGACTCGACGGCCCAGTTCATGCGCGCCTGCTGTTCCAATCCCGACGGTGCGGTGATGTGCGCGATGACCTCAGCATTGTTCAGCCTCAAGAAGGTCTCGTCCTGAACCTCTGCGGTGATCGTCAGCGGTTCTCCCTGGCCGACCTGGTCGCGGGACGCGGTGACCGTAACACGGTCAGGTACATAGCTGACCAACCACCTCAACAACTGCTGCCAGAACTTCTCATGGCTCATGTCGTCCAGTGGCGGCACCATCTGCCAGAGCCAGGAATCCTGAATCGGCAAGGCCAGCGCCTTACCGCGACCGTAGCGCTGATATGCCAATACGATCAATGGATCCTTCTGGTCGTCCGCCCTGCCAACCAGCAGAGTACTGGCGCCAGACTTGACGCTCCTGATCGGGTTCACCGACGTAACGGGTGGAAGCTGGCCCCACGCCGCTGCCACACCGCTGGCACCACCGCCGATTTGCGTCACCGGGTGCGAGAGCCCAAACCGGGTCGGCTCAACGGTCAGCAACGCATGAAACGATTCGGCTTCGGCCGGCGCCTCAGGCAAGACGACGGGCAGCACGTCAGCCACCGGTGTGCCTGCATAGGCACCACGCGAGAACGAATGAAGCCCACCAAGCGCTAGTAGACCACCGCCCCGCTGACCCACGAATTCCTCGATCATCTGAAGCTGGTCGTGAGTGAAGAAGCTGGCCTCCACGCTACCCAGAATAAGACCCTTGTAGGCAAACAGTTCCTCGCGCGTTTTCGGGAAGCCGCTCGCCAATTCCTCGGCGTCCTCGACATCCATCCGGAGGAACTTGTTTTGTCCGGTCCTTTGCAGGGTCACGACCCGTACGTTCGAGTCATCGGCGATGGCCCGGCGGACAAACTTGACCTCGAAACGCAGTTCGCCCTCGAAGTAGAGAATCTTTTCCCGGTTATCCTCCACAACGATCAACGCTTCCCGCTGGTTGTTTTCCGTTACCTGTTCGCCCGCCAGCGGGGCGACGCGGAAACGGAATACGCGAGGACCTGGCTCGTTGGCGCTGAACTGAACTCGTACGGTCGCAGACTCACCGTCTGCGGGAAGCTGCACTTCTTGGGAAGAAACGATGCGCCCCTCGTCCTCCACATCTACGCGGACCGTCTTGCCACGATAGCCCGTCTGCGAAACCAGCAGATCGACAACCAACGACGAGCCCCGGAGCACGCTCCGTGGCGTCTCCACTCGGCTGAGCTCCACGTCGCGTACGAATCGCTCGCGCCCCAAGCCCACGCTGTAGACGGGAACTGAACTCGCCCGCAATGCCAGCAGGCTCTCCGTTAAGGGCGACTCCGAATTGTCTGCACCATCCGTCAACACGATCAAGCCCGCCAAGGGCACAGCTGACAGATCCCGGCGCGCTGCATCAAGAGCCTGCGCCAGATCCGTCCGGCTGCCGCTAGTTGAAAGCTGGGAGAGGTCGTCCAGCCGCTCCGTAGTCTCGGAAAAACGGAAGACGCGAAGCATGAAACGTTCTTCGAGCGCCGCGCGCAGCACACTGTCCGGAGCGCCAAACGCCGTACGCGCAAATTCGCCGCGCGGTCGGTCGTTGCGATCCGCGATCGTCATGCTGCGAGAGTCGTCGATCAGAACGCCTAGGAAATTACGCTGTGGGATTACGGTGGGGACCAATAGCGTCGGCCGGGCTATACAGAACAGGAGGACCGCTAGCGCGGCTATTCTAAGTACGGCGAGCACAGCGGCATCCCTGGGGTTGCGAGCGCTGGCGCGGCGGTAAGCTAACAATGTCAATCCGAGTAGAATGCCGCCCACAATCGCGAAGACATAAGCAGGCCACGGGATCGCCAGCACCAGCCGACCTTTTTCAAAGACCAGTGGCCGGTACTTGAACAGAAACTCGAAGATCGACTCCAGGAATGCCGCCATTCAGTGACTCATCGCGTAAACAATCATGTTGATCCCGAGCTGGTAAGCGAAGCTCGAGTACTTTAGCGGATAGTATGGGTGATCAGCCCATTCCCAGGCATCACCGAGATCGGTGTTCCAGTTGATGGCGACCATTAGTCGCCCGTCCTCATCGAATATCCCTTTCAGGTATGGCACGAAGCCATCTCTCTCCCAAGTCGGGCCGCCCCGCATGCCCTGCCCCAGGTTGGGAACCTGCACGATCTCGTCGATCTCGTAGAAGGCGCTCAGCAGTGGATGATCCCCGGGTATGTCGATGATCTCGCAGTTCGGAAGTACACGCCGCATCTCGTGCTCGAAGTTGTCCCACTCCCATGAACCCCAGAAGTCATCGATGACGAGAAAGCCACCTGCCAGAAGGTAATCACGAAGACCGATGACTTCGGCTTCGGTCAATGACATGTGCCCGACCTCGAGTGCGTAGATGAACGGAAAGCGACGCAACTCGGGGTCGTCTAAACGAACGGGATTCTCGCGCTCGTAGGCTTCGATATTCGCCAACCGTCGCAGCCCGATCAGGAACTGGCGATCGGCCTTGGGAAAGTCGATGCTCCAGCTGGCGCGATAGCCCCAGCGCGTGCCGCTGTAGATCGCTCGGGTGAAATAGAACTCTCGTCCCGGAGACGGCGCGGGCACTCCCCAGTTCGCTGACTCTTGCAGGTCGCCGCGCCGGGCCTGTGACTGCCGGGCTGCCTCTACTCCACCAACAGGACGAACGGGTTCCAGATTGATACCCGCGGTCAGCCCGGCGGTTAGCACGATGTAAAGAGCTCGAATCGACGGCACTCGAAGCCATTTTTGTAGAGGTGCACCTGCCGCGCGGCCAGCAGACTCAGCGATTGAAGCCGCCGCGCTCTGAACTTACAACTGCCGAGCCTTGGAGGATGTTCTGCTCGCTTGCACTTCTCGGCCTATGTGGCTTATACCAGCAGCAGGCGGACAGTCGCCGATTCAGCTTGTCTCAGCAGCCAAGCGAATCCGCCGTCCCCTATGGACTTAGACGCCACGACCCGTTGAACGGTTCCCTTCGCGCTATAGACGCGAACCCGGCGGCGTGACTAATTGTTATCGGTAGCGGCTCTAACCGGCAACCGAAATACCGATTTGGGCCCCGTATCACTCCCGGGAGGACGCCTCCGGGAAGCCGGATAATAGGTACGATATCACACAGGCCGCGCTGGGGCCGTTGGGCGGCGACCACCGCAACACACGAAACCATAAACACTTACGCTCAACGAGTCAGGACACCATGGCGAACCACCGAATGAACCGCGCAAGTTTGTGCCTCACAGCGCTGACCGCTTTAGCGATCACCGGCTGCGGGAGCAGCACGGAGCCAGACCCCGACGAAACAGCCCAGCTCGCCTTTACACCAGGGACGGTCGAACTGGGCCTGGCACGCGGAACATCCGTGGATGTCAGCAACGTTGGCACTCAAGCGGTTGGACCCGTCGCCTTGGTACCCGGATCGGTCTCGCGCAACGGCGTTCTCGTGGCTGAGGTCCGCTTACAGGTCACGCCGACGGAGATCCCCACTCTCAACCCTGGGTCCAGCACGACTGTGACTTTGACCCTGGTATTCGACGCACCTCCGGCCGCCGGGTCCTATGCCGTGACGTTGGCAGCGCGAGTAGCAGGACAGAGTTTAGCCTCGTTGCCGATCGGCTTCAGCGTAGCGTCGCTTCCCCCTCCCGGCCCCGGCCATACGGTCGCAATAACCTCGGGTCCAAGCGAGGTTCGCCAGGGCGATGTTGTCAGCTATGTGGCCGAGGTGCGCGACTCGACGGGGACGCTGGTCAGTGACTCGACGCTAGCCTGGTCGGCGACTCCGGTTAACGCCGGACTGTCGACCGTGGACGGGCGATTCGTCGGGTACACGGCCGGCCCTGCGAAAATCATCGCAGCGCTTGCCGGCGTAGCGGACACGCTCGAAATCAACATCAGCGACCGGGGGCTGAACGGGAGTTTCATCGTCGCTGGACGTGGCCGAGTTACAGCACGCTACACTTCGGACCTCTGGGTTCACGACTTTGTTGGCCAGGGCAACTTCGCCTACACCGGGACGTGGGGTTGTCGAAGCGGCCTCTGCGGAGATCGCATGTATGTCTGGAATGTCGATCTGCCGGGTTCGCCATCGCTAAGTGATTCCATCCTCGTTGATGCGCGTGTGGTGAACGATGTGAAGATCCGTGCCGACGGTACATTGGCGGTGATCACGCACGAATCGTCGAACGATGGGCAGAACGGTGTCACTCTGCTCGACCTCGCTGATCCAGCCCATCCAGTTGTTATCGGTCGATTCACAACGGGGCTCGAATCGGGCGTGCATAACACCTGGGTCGAAGGGGATTATGTGTACGTCGTAGTGGATGGCGCCGGTAATGGTCTGAGGATCCTGGACATCAGTGACCCTTCGGACCCCAGGGTTGTGTCAAGCTTCTACGCAGGCTCCAGCTTCTTGCACGACGTTTACGTGCGCGATGGGCTGGCATTCCTCTCGCATTGGAACGCCGGACTGGTGATCCTCGATGTCGGCAACGGCGTGGCTGGGGGCTCGCCGACGCAGCCCGTGGAAGTCAGCCGCATCGCCACCGCCGGCGGACAGACACACAACGCCTGGTACTGGCCTGCCAGCGGCTACGTATTTGTCGGTGAGGAGGACTTCACCACTCCGGGGACAATGCACGTCGTCGATGTGAGTGACCTGAGTAATCCTCAGGAAGTCGCGACCTTCGCGGTCCCCGGGGTAACGCCGCACAATTTCTGGGTCGACGAAAGCCGCGGGATCCTCTACGCGGCCTGGTACGAAAACGGTGTTCGGGCGCTGGATGTCAGTGGCGCTTTACTCGGCGAGCTCGAGCGTCAAGGGCGCGAGATCGCCAGCATCGACTACGGCACGGGTTTCGGCTGTCAGTCAGGCGAGGCCACCTGCACCTGGGCTCCACAACTACACAACGGCCACGTCTTCGCCTCCGATTTGAACAGCGGCCTTTGGGTTCTGACAGCGACTTTCTAACGGACGAGGTGACTTGTGCGTGTAGGACATACTCATTGGGCAATTCTGATTCTCCTGGCTCTGGCTGGCTGCGATACAGTCACCAGCAGCTCGCCCGCCGGCAGTACGGGCCGCCTCTACATCACGTCCGGCGCGACTGATGAGGTATTCCTGATCGACCCGGCCGATGGACGAACTCTGAAGAGTTTTTCACTCGACATGCGGCGCGACGAGATTGACGAACCTCACGGAATAGAAGTCGCGCCCGACGGAAGTCACTGGTACGCGACCGTGTCGCACGGTGACCCGACCCTATGGAAATTCGAGTTGCCTGAAGATCGATTGGTCGGGCGCGTCGCTTTGGGAACTTTTGGTGCAGCGCGCATAGGAATCACTCCTGACGGACAGCGCGGCTTCATCCCCGACTACTATCGAAGCGGACAAGGCCAGGCGAGTGGGCTTGCTGTCGTGGATCTCTTCGATCTAGAGATCATCGCTCGCCCGACGATCTGTCCGGCACCACACGACGCTCAGGTCGATCCCGCCGGGCAGCTGGTGGCAATAACCTGCACTCTAAGCGACGAGATTGTCCTACTGGACGCAGAGACGCTGCAGGAAGTCGAGCGCTTTTTTGTCGACGCAGACCCGGGGCCTGCCGGGACGCCGCGCTTCAAGCCTCTGAACCTGGTCTGGTCACTGGACGGGGAGACGCTGTATGTGGCGCTTCATCTGGACGGAACGGTCCGCGCCTATGATCTGGAGGGCAATGTTTTGGCGACCGCTGGCGTAGGTGCAGGCCCGGCGCAGATCGCCCTGGCGCCCAACGGCCGCACGCTGGTCACAGCCAACCGTGGCGACCAGAGCGTGTCCATCCTCGACCTCCCGGCCTTGACTGAACGGCAGCGGGTGCCGCTTGCTGGCGCGCACCCTCACGGGGTGGTCATCGACCCGGCAGAAGGCATCGCTTACGTGACTTACGAGGGAGATATTCAATCGCCCGGCGGCGTCGTTGCGGTCGAGTTGACGGCTGGCACCGTGCTGTGGAGTACGGAGGCTGGCGCCTATACTCTCGGTGTGACTTTCGTGTACACGCCTAGCGATAGGGTTCGCGTGCGCACCTCGACGGCCGGCCCGATTCCGCGGCTCAACGCTGGTATCCGCGCGGCAGCCAAAGCAGTAATCGATGCTATGCCGGCTCTCCCCAAGCGGGAATAAACCTCTCAGCTTCCACACCCAGACCATCCGCCACGCGTGTGACGTAATTGAAATAGCCGACGACCTGAACCGCATCGTGGATGGCGCGATCGCTGAATCCGAGCCTGCGAAGCCGATCCAGGTCGCTCGACTCCATCGCCTGACTCTGGTGGGTCAGCTTTGCCGCGAAATGACACAGTGCCAGATCGGCCGGCTCGAGCGTCGCCTGCCGCCAATCCCGAGCGATGGCATGAACGAGAGCGTCCGCCGCGGCAGGATCATCGAACTCGGCTGCGACCTCTTCCCGGAGGTCGTGGGCGTGGGCTTGAGTTCAATAGTGACAGCCCAGTTCGGCAGATACGATCGTGGCGAGCAACTCACGCTGCACACGTGTCAGCGGCGAGTCCCCCTTCATGACCGTGACGTAGAAGCGCATGCTGTCCCGCATCGCCGGGGGGTTGAGGCTCATGACGTGCACGATTCCCCAGACCCGGCCCGCGCGTCGAATCGCCTCATCAAACAGCTGCTTCAATAGACCTGTTGCTTTGCCGACCGGCACCTGCTCGATCCAAGCCATCTTGGAACACCCTTTCAGGAGGCTGCCTCACTAACGAACAGCGCGGCTCATTCTTCCGGCCAGGTCAGCCGCAATCGTGCGTTGATTCTCTGTACCAGCGCCTCACGCTTCCGATCGAACTTCTCCTCGCGAGCATAACGCCCTAAGGACGCCCTCAGGTAGGGCCACACGAAGGCTACCGCCGCCCCGATGTACCAGCCAGGAAAATCCCACGAGGTCCCGGTCAGCCCACGGGCCACCATCTCGCCGAACACCGACAGGGTAAGATACCCGGCGATCCCCCCTCCAAAGAAGCTGCCGAAAGCGTGCTCGATAACATTGCTCGGATAGGCGCCGGCCACCACGAACTCGCGCCGCATCTTCACATATGCGGGCACAAAATCGTTTACGATGACGTGTGCTTGCTCGTCGCTCAAACTGATCGACGGGCTGCCGCGTTTCGCCACCATCGCCAGATAATCGAGCGTTCGTTCGCGCAGCGCATCGATGTCAGTCGTCGCTTCGACTTCGTGAACCAAGAAGGCCTCAACCGCTTGCACGATGCCTTGCACGCGCAGTGCTGCCGTCAATGAGGAAGACTCGACGATCTTCTGCAGCGCGTAGGCGCGATCGCCTTGATACTCCGTGAGGCCAACGCGACTGAGTGAGGTTACGTTGGTCAGATGCTGGAACGCCGTGATCAGTTTGCCAACCAGATCACCAGTCAAAGCCTCTTCCGCGGTTCCGGCTGGCTCAGAAGCGACCAGAGCGTTCCGTTCACCAGGGGTGGGGCGGTCGACCTCTCCATAGAGGTGCTCCGCCTCCTGTGCTTCAACCTTCCGTGCCGCGGACTCCAGCGCCCTGACCTGGACCGTGGCACGCACGATCTCATCTAGGAATCCATAGAGCCCGCGCTCTACATCGCTTATCTCGGCCCCCACCCTGCGATTCCTCGGAAGGACATAGTTGTGTGTTAGCGTTGCCGCGCCATCTCCAACGTTGACGTTGATGCGCGCCAGCGATTCGCCGGGCAGAACAAACCAACTCCTGCGATTGACGACCTCGTAGCCAACCGTGATGAGCAGGCCGGCGACATCAAAGAACGTTGAGTTTGCCTTCTCGGAATAGCGGGTGGGAATCAGGTCTGTCATGCAGTCCGGGGTCAGCTATGGCACGGGTACCCTTGCTATGGCGAAGAATACCTCTCGACACCGCCCGGTCAAGGTTCAGAAATAACCCTGAGCGGCGGCACGAACGCGCCACGACCCGTCACGACCGGCTTCGATCACCACCGTTCCGTCGCGATCGGTTCTCCTGATATCGGCCCCCTGAGCCGATAAGCGCCACAACACATGCGGAGAGGGATGGCCGTACCGATTCCCGCGCCCGACCGAAATCACCGCTAGCTCGGGATCGACTGCTGTGAGGAACCCGCTCGAGGTCGAACTGGCGCTGCCGTGATGCGAGACCTTCAAGACCTGGGCACTGAGCGCCTCTGGCAGATCACGGCTCAGCCCATCCTCGATATCTCCTGGTGCGTCACCGGTAAACAACATCCGAAAGCGCCCGTACTCCAACCGAAAAACCAGACTGTAGGCGTTAGGTCGGCCGTCGTGGTCAACCTCCCGCTGATCTTGAGGGTGGAGGAACTGGAGTTTGACATCGTCGACGCTGATCTGCGTCCCACGATTTGCTCGCAACCAGGGTACTCGCTGGCCCGATAGCCAAGTGAGCACGGCCAGCTGACCAGACTGTCCCGATACCCACCCGGATCCGACCACGCGGTCTACAGAGACCGACTCGAGCACTGCCACCGCCCCACCTACGTGGTCCAGGTCTGGATGGCTGGCCATCCAGGCAACGAGCTGCCGCACACCCTGCCCCCGAAGGAAAGGAACGACGCGACTGCGTCCGGCATCGAAATCATTGATCTTCGCACCGGCATCGACAAGCAGCCAACGCCGGTTAGGTGTGGCAATCGCTATCGCATCACCCTGGCCCACATCCAGCACATAGATCGTTATTCGGTCAGAGCCGACACGCGACACGAGCGGCGGCCAGGCGATCGAGACCGCGCAGATCAGGCCCACGGCAAGGATGAAGCGTCGCCGCTGCCAGGCCCCGTGCAGCGCCTGCGACGCGAGAATCAGCAGGCATGTATACATGATGGCCCAGAGGAACCCCGGGCGTGGAACGTCCAAAGAGGCCCAGGCAACGCTGCTCAGAGCGCCCGCCAGCGAATCGATCGCCTGAAGCAGCACCACCGCCGCACCGGTTGGCCAAACAGCAAGAGCCGGCCAGGCCGATAGCGCCGCCGATGTGAACATGGCCGGCATTGCCAGGGCCAGCAGCGGTACCGCGAGAAGATTGCCCACTACCGCTGCCGGTGTCACACGACCGAAATGGATCGCGGTGATCGGGGATACGAGCAGCACAGCGGCACTGCTGGTTAGCAGACTCAACAGGGTCGCCTTGACCAGACGCGGCAGCGCCCGCAGCCAAGCCGAACGAAGTGCTTCGCTGTGCGCGTAGCCGACGGCAGCTGCACCGGCGAATGAAAGCTGAAAGCCAGCCTCGACGATGTTCCAGGGCCGAATCACGAGCAGAACGATTGCGCTGAGACCCAAGACGTCGAAGGCTGAAGAGGCCCTGCCGGCTAGACGGGTCAAGGCCCAGAGCATGACCATCAGGGCGGCGCGGACCGCTGACGCCGGCGCTCCGATCAGCAGCACATAAGCGCCCGTCAAGAAGACAGTCAGAACGTGCGCCTTTACCGAAGAAATGCGGACGATTCGCGCCAAGGAAAAGATCGCTGCAGCGAGAATTCCGACATGCAGGCCGGATATGGCCAAAAGATGTGCCAGACCGGCACGTGCGATTCTCGCTTGTAACTCGGGGTTCAGGGTTTCGCGTTCACCCAAGATCAGCGCCTGGGCGAGCGGCGCCCAGCGTCGCGGATACAAGCGCCAGAGTTTGGCCGCGGCAGCGCCACGGGCCGCGAGGAACGGATGGTCCGTGATTCGCGCCGCTCCGACTTGGGTGATTTCGCGCGCGGCGATCCAACCTCGGCGCTCCGGCGAGAGCGGGACGCGCCCGGGCCGACTCAGGGGGCGCCAGCTGCCCTGAACCTCGTACAGAGCGCCCGGCGCAACCGGCCCCTCGCCCCACACCCGGATAGATTCGATCCAGCGGCAGGCGCGCCCGTCAGCGGACTCCTGCAGCCGCAACCGCACACTTCCACGTTCACCTTCAGGCAAGAAACCGACAGCCACACCGGACACTCGCACGAGCTTTCCAGCCGGCCAGGCGCTGCGGCAGTCGTGGCGGGCCGCGCCCTCGGCATCCACTCCCAAGCTGAGCCCGGCGGTCGTAAGCGCTAACAGTGCGGCGCCGACAACAAGGTCCCTGCGGTCTGCGAGAATCGCCGATAGTCCCAGCAGGGCGGCCAACCCTGCGGCGATCGGGATCAGCGGACTGAGGGCACGCAGGCCGAGAATGACGCCGCCACTGAGCGCCAGAGCGGCGAGTGCCAAAGGCCGGCTTCTGGGTGGCCGCCGACTGACTCCTGCCATTATCGGAGCGTCCTAACGTGACCGATCCATGCGCGGGTATCCAAAGACGTCGAAGGATGGCGTGCGTCGGTCACCGAATCCTCAACCGCGACGACCTTGCCGACGACGCTGTAGGATGTTGCGCACTGAGCCCACGCGCCTATTCTTCCCTCTCGGGCTCGGCCGGAACTGAGCGTTCCGGCTGACACTGCCCGGACTCGCCGGCAAAGGAGGAAGCGAAATCCGTACGCAAAGAGGCTCGCCGCAGGTCTGCGGCTTTGTGATCGTTCTGGCTGGGTCAGTCCTGTTGAGCGGATGCGCGGACTCGGTGAGCGAACCCGAGGACCGGATCGTCGCAGGCGTCAACCTTACGACGCTGTTCGCGGAACCGACGCAGTCTGAGATCGCCGCCGTCGCAGCTGAATGGCTGCAACGTGACGTCACAGCCCAGAACGTCGAGGAGGTCGCAACGGCGAACGTCACCATCGATGCCGTCGACGCGACCCTGCGAGTCGTCTCCCATACAGTTGGCGGCGTCAAACACTACGGCGCTGTACTCGTTCCCGAGGGCGCGCAAGCCGGCAGCCTGCCAATAATCATGTACGGCCATGGTGGCGACGGCGGGCTCAGCATCGATGAGACTTTAAACTTGTTGCCGTTCTTCCTCGGCGATGAGATCGGAAGGTCGATTTTCGTTGCTCCGTCGTTTCGGGCCGAGCCGCTCTTTTTCGACGGCACAACTTATCTGTCCGAGGGGCCACCCAGTCCCTGGGACCGGGACGTCGACGACGCGTTAGCCCTGCTGAACGTAGTGATCGCGACGACGCCTCAAGCGAATCCCGACCTCATTGGCCTTGTGGGCTTCAGTCGCGGGGCGGGTGTGGCACTGCTCATGGCGGAGCGGGATCCGCGGATCGATATCGTCGTCGAGTTCTTCGGGCCGACCGACTTTTATGGGCCATTCGTTCAGCAGGTGTTCGAGGAGGCACTGCTCGGCGCTCCCCGGGATCTTCCCGGCCTAGACTTCCTGAACGCTGAATACATACAGCCCCTCAAGCTTGGTCAGCTAACCATCGCCGAAGCACGCCGGGAGATCCTCCGGCGGTCCTCGGTCTACTACGCGGATCGCCTGCCCCAGCTGCAAGTACATCACGGAACGAACGATCAAACAGTACCTGTGGGCGAAGCGGAGCGACTGATCGAGGTTATGGTGGGACTGGGACGGACCGCTCCGGAATTCGAGGCCTATCTGTACGAGGGAGGCGAACACAACCCGCTGACCCTCACGGGCAGCATACCGCGAGCTCGCGATTTCCTCGTCCGCTTGATCGGCACCACGCTGACAGCACTGCAGTAGAGTCGGAGGCGGTGACCGGCTAGCACGCAGGCGTTTCGCCGCCAAGCCGTGCCTTGCGTCTTCGAGTCAGGTCTTGTCTTCCAAGTCCGACATCACGCCGTTCTCCTGCGCCTCGAAATCGCTTAGGGTGCTCGCTGCGATCTTGTCATAGCGCTTCAGGGCATCGTGCGCGCGCATTTCACCCCGCAGTCCGGCCAGCAGCATCACCAGCATGCCGACCACGACAGCCCCGTATAACGCGAACGGGAGCGGAATCGAGCGGAGGGTGAACAGCCCAAAGCGAAGGTTGACAGTCTGCCCGGCGTTAGCGTACGCGAACCAGGCAAGCGCTCCGACAATGGCGAGTCCGACGGCGCCCCTGACGGCGACCTGACGAAGTCTGGTCACTCTACTGGGAAACCAGTGAAGGTTGCGCCGCTGGTTCCGGTCAGCGCGACGCGCAGATAGCGGCCGATCCACTCCGCGGGCCCGGGTATCAGGACAACCTTGTTCGCGGCCGTGCGTGACTGCAGCAAGTCGCCACGCCGGGCTGGCTTTTCTACCAGCACCTCCACCGTCCGGCCGACTTCTCCCAAATTCTTTTCCGCCGCGATTTTCCGCACCAGGGTAATCAAGTGCTCGAGTCGGCCTTGAGCCACGTTGTCAGGGACGAACCAGTCTTCGTTCATGCGGGTTGACGGTGTTCCCTCACGCGGCGAATAACGGAAGGTAAAGGCGTCGTCAAAGCGCACGGTGCGAACGAGGCTGAGCGTCTCCTCGAAATCGGCATCAGTTTCGTTCGGGAAGCCGACGATGACGTCAGTACTCAGTGCGATTTCCGGAATCCGCTCACGCAACATGTCTACCTTTGCCAGGTACTCCTCTCGCGTGTAGCGCCGAGCCATTCGCTTGAGCACCCGGTCGGAGCCCGACTGAACGGGAAGGTGAAGGTGAGGACAGACTGCCTCCTCCTCCGCCATCACATCGACCAGTTGTCGGGTCACGTCGTTGGGGTGTGGCGAAGTGTAACGCACCCGCCGAACGCCAGGAAGCCGCGCGACGGCCCGGAGCAGTCGCGGGAAATCCCAATCGTCGTGGCGATAAGAATTCACCGTCTGACCGAGGAGGGTGAACTCGCTGATGCCGTCATCGAGGGCGAGGCGCCCGATTTCCTGCAGAATCGCCCGCGGCTCGCGGTTCTTTTCATCACCGCGTGTATGAGGTACGATGCAGAACGTGCAGCGGTAGTTGCAGCCTCGCTGAATCGGAATCCAAGCCGCAACACCGGACCTGCGGTGTAATTCCAGCCCTTCGTAGTTCTCCGCAGGATCAAGATCGACATCGACGACACCGCCACCACGTTCTGCGGCCTGGTCTATCAGCTGCGGCAGGGCGCGGTAGGCATCCGGCCCGATTACCATATCCACATGCTCTGCCTGTTCAATCAGCCGGGCACCAAGGCGCTGCGCCATGCAGCCGCATACCCCAATCAGCGTACCCGGGCGGCTCCTTTTCACTCGGTTGAGCTCAGCCACGCGGCCCAAGACGCGCTGCTCGGCATGCTCGCGAATCGCGCAAGTGTTCACCAGGATGACGTCCGCTTCTTCGGGCGCCGACACCGCCGTAAGGCCACTTGCCGACAGCACGCCCTCCATGAGCTCGCTGTCGCTCACGTTCATCTGGCAGCCGTAGGTCTCAACCCAGTAGGTTCTCGTCATTCTCAAGCCGCTACCGTGCATGCCTCCGCGCGTAACGTCCCAGCCGCCGTCGCCTCGATGTTGGCTGGCTGAAGTCGAGGGCCGTAGACCTTTAAGCTATCCGACGCAGGCATCTTCAGGTAGTCACCGGTCACCGCCGTCTCCATGGCATCGCCCTCCAACACGACCAGCGCTACACTCCCGACCCGACGATCCCGATAGTCCGCCGATTTGCGTTGCACCAGCTCGCGGATCTCCCGCGAACGCTCCGCCATCACTTGTGGTGGCACTGGGTCGGGCAAATTCCCAGCACTGGTGTCCGGGCGATCCGAGTACGGAAAAACATGTACATAGTTGAAGGGGAACGCTTCGATCATCCTCAGGGTCTGATCGTGATCTCTGAGCGTTTCGCCGGGAAAGCCGACGATTACGTCCGTGCCTAGCCCCAGGGGCGATACTCGCTCGCACAACCGCTCGACGCGCCGGCGATAACGAGCTGCTGGATAAGCCCGGCGCATGAGCCGCAAGACCTTGTCGCTTCCGCTTTGCAACGGCACGTGGAGATGCGGCGCCAGGCGGCCTGCGGATCGCTCCATCAGAGCAATGACCCGGTCGTCCAGCTGGTTGCACTCCAACGATCCGATTCGCAGGCGAACATCGTGGACTTTATCGACCAGCTGTTCGAGCAAATCAGAAAACGATGTGCGTGGTACGAGATCTTTTCCGTACAGACCGATATGGATGCCGGTCAACGAGATCTCGGGATGATGCTTTGCTAAGCGACGAGCCTCTTCGATGATCTCCGCCGGGCTCCGCGAGCGGCTCTTGCCGCGAGCGATGCGGATCACACAGTAGGAGCAGCGCAGATCACAGCCGTCTTGCACTTTGAGCCAGGCGCGGGTCCCACGCGCCGCACGCTCGAGAACCGCGCCGGTCGCCTCCTGACCGAGCGGCGGTGTTATTCCCAGACACGCCGCCACCGCCTCGGGGTCCTGGCCGGGCACGACGGCCGTGACACCGGCCAACTTGCCAATAGCCTCAGCGCCGATCGCCGCGGCGCAGCCCGCCACAACCACAGGCAACGGACCACCTGCTTTGCGGCTGACGGCACGTACGTAGCGCCGCAGTTCCGAGTCCGCGTTCTGCGTGACCGTGCAGCTGTTGACCACCACGGCGTCTGCGAACCGCGGGTCACTGACAGTCTCGCACCCCCGGAGTTCCAGCAGCTGGCGCATCCGTTCCGTGTCGTACTGATTGGCCCGGCACCCGAACGTCCGGAAGTATACGCGCCTGGGATAATTACCCATGTTCTGAGCGGCTGAGATTACGACGTGAAGATGGCGACGGAGAAGGTATAGCGCGTGAAGTCCTCTTCGATCAGGAGTTCCTCAGCACCTCGGCCGCCCAACTCGAGCGTCCCATCCAACCGGCCACGACCGCCGCGCAGCACGGCACCGAGACCCAAGCTCAGCGAGCGCTCCCACGGCTTGCCACCTTGAATCACGAAGGGCAGTCGCTCGAATCGGCCCCCCAGTCGCACAAACAGCGACGAGCTGCGGCCGGTCAGTGCCTCCAACTCGATACCGCCGCCGATCCGGTAGGCGTCGGCAGCACTGCGCCCGGGGAAATCGTCATCGAGCGCCGACCAGTTGGTCCAACCGAGCGCGACGGCCGCGACAAGTTCTTGTGAGAGTTGAAGCGAGGCGCCGATGTCGAAGCCGATTGGAAGGTCGACGTCCGCTTCCGTGTTCGTTGTATCGTTTCGCACGGTCAGGCCGCTGGGGTTCCAAGTCGCAACGGCGCCAATTGCCAACTCGTCCAGCGGACGGTACTCAGCCCCGAAGGCGGCTCCCCAACCTTGGTATTGAATCGCAGCTCGTGTGAAGAAGCTGTTAAAGGCGGAATCGACCTCGAACACCCTGGAAACCGACAGCCGCGATTCGCCGGAGTAATAAATGCCCGTCATTCCAAGGCTGAGCGCGTTCCCGACCCGTCCACCCAGCTCGATCCGGAACTGCGAGATCCCGCCGTCAGATCTGCGTGTTTCCTCGAACTCCAAGTCTCCCGTCGATAGGCTGAGGGTGTCGGTGAACATCACGCCCCAGTCCTGGTCGAAATAGCCGCCGAACCCGGCACCTAAAACCCAGCGGTTCGAGACGGGGAGGGCAACGCGCACGAGCGGGAAATCTGCGGTCTCGAAATCGCCGTTTGCCAGTTCACCCTTCACCGTCCGACTCTCGGGCTGGTAACTGACCCAGATGCCAGCTGCATTGAGCCGGGCCAGTGCGGCCGGATTGATCGCCGAGAGGTTCGACCCATGAAGGGCGATCGCGGCATCACCCAGCGCTCGAGCCCTCGCGTCGACCGGCTTGAGGGGACGTCCAAGGCCCGCCGTGCCGAGCAGGCGCAGCTGGCCCGTGACCTGGGGTGGACTCAGCAGATGAGCTGCAGCGATCAACACTGCTATCAGCCAGCGTCTCATGGAACCGTGAACTCGATCGGTGGAGTGAACACGACTCGCAGCACAGGAGCGTATCGCACGTCGCCGTCGACAGCTCCGACCTCCCAGAAACCGAATGTCCCGCCCTCAACCAATGAGCGGACCATTAAGCGGATCGGCCCCGGGGTTGAATCGCTGGCGATTCTTGCCCAGGTCGCCATGCGGCGCGTGATGTTGAATCTCAACTCAGAGCCCTCAGCAATTGAATCCACGCGGAATGCAAGCTCACTGCCCAGCACCGCATCACCCACTGGGGTCTTCGCTCCGTATACACGGAAATCATCCGCCAAATCGAACACGGTGGCGGCGAAATCCGTCTCTGCAGCAAACGGCGCAACGGGCGGCGGCAAACTGACGAATATCAGCTCCGCTTTGTTTATCGTCGCCCCCCTCATCCGAAAACGGCTTGTTGAGCCCTCGACCGGAACCGAATCCGGGATGATCAATTCGGCGAACACGCGCCAGCCGTCGACCCCACCGATACGCAGCACACCCTGAAGATTCGGTAAGACCGACCGGTCAAATATGAAAGTCCTGGCATTGGCAAAAGATCTGAGCACGATTGAGGTATCCGGCTCGACCTCTGGGACCAGCCGGTATTGTACACGTGGCGCTGTGAGTACCGCGCGTCCTGAATCAGACACGACCAGAGCGAGCCCAGTGTTCTCCTGTGTCGTGTCCACCCACGACCGCAACAGCGAATCGCCCCGGGCACCCAGTTCGAAGATCACGCTGTCAGCAAGCTCCGTCAGCGTCGCCTCGGCCAGGACCTCAGCGAACGCGCCGCCCGGGCCCGCCGACCAGGCGATCCGTGCTCCGCTGGTATCGACCGCGAACTCCCAATTGGCGGAGCGGGCATCCCATTGCTGTCCCACCGCAAGCAGTCGCAGAGTAGTTCCGCTCGAAGACAACACTGTCCGTAGAGTGTCCATGCCGGCCACGACTCGTACCGAGTCAAAGCGCAGCGCTCTGGATACCGTGTCGGCCAGGAACACGCTGTCCTGAATGATGCCAAAGCGGAAAAGCGCCCGGCTGATAAGATTGGGGGTGCCCTCCTCGATCTGCAGGTAGGTGGCACTACTCGGCCGGGCGAAGCCCGAATAAAGCGTGTCGATCCAGGCGTCCAGCCGGTCGGGCGTGAGAAGCGCCTCTCGGGTCTGCGAGGTCTGACCGGGCGCAGCTTCCGAATCGACCGAGATGATCTCGTCGCGGCCACAAGCCCCAACGGCGAGCGCGAGTGCAACGACAAGCGCAGCGTGACGCGGTGTGCTCAACCCGCTCCCCCTTCCGCATCAGCCTTCTCAGGAAGCGGCCTGTTAGCCAGACTTACGAAGCGAATGCGCAGCTCTGAGAGAGCGGACTGAAGCAACTCACTTTCCTCAGCGCTGAGGTTGCCCTTCGTCTTCTCCTCCAACACGGCCAGCGTATCGATCAGTTGCCGAGCCCCGGCCAGGCCATCGGATATGCGCTTGCGCCGTTGCTCAGTCGACACGGGTTCCTTTTGCTCCTCTGTCGCGGCGCCAGGCGTCGCCTTCGCGGCCGGCTGGAACAACAACTCGACCTGACCCATTATCGCGACAGCTGACGTCGCCAGCCCGGCCACCAGACCACTGAAGTCGACTTTTCCCGTACCCATATCGCTCATTCTTGAAACGAGTCGCCCCCGGATTGACCGCCCGTCTGCGCGCTGGGCGGCTGGTTCAAAGACCCAAAGTCGTAACGGCGTGGAAGCCGCCGGGTGAGCCCTGTCAGGATCTCATAGGTTATCGTTCCGCAACGCTCCGCCACCGCCTTGAGGCTAGTCGGAGAATTGCGCGGACCCCCGATCAGAGTCGCCACAGATCCCGGCTCGACACCTTCGAGTGCTGTCACATCGACCACTGTCACATCCATACACACACGCCCGATAATCGGTGCCAAGCGCTCGCCGAAGAGAACGAACCCGTTGTTGGAAAGCTCGCGTCGCACACCATCTCCGTAGCCAATGGAAAGCGTCGCCCAGCGAGACGGCCGCGACGCGCGATAGGTGGCACCGTAGCTCGCCGTCCAACCCTTAGGGACGTCGCGCACAGACGTCACCCGAGCGCGAACCGTCACGACCGTTTCGGGCTCGACCGGCTCTCCACCGGCGAGGCCGCCGTACAAAAACAGACCGGGGCGGAGCAGATCAGCCGAATACTCGGGCCAGCGTATGGCGGCGACGCTAGCTGCGGTATGGTAAACACCACCGGCACCGCTAGGAAACACCTTCCTACACCGCTGGAAGCGTTCCCACTGCTCCCGTGTTTGCCCGGAATCCTCCTCATCGGCCGAATGGTAGTGCGCGAACGTGCCCTCCCACTCCAGGTCTGATTCAGAGGCTGCGAGCACTTCGGGGAGCCAGCTCTCCACTTCGGCGTGGTGGAAGCCGCACCTGCCAATCCCGGTATCGATCTCCAGGTGGAAGGGTAGACGGCGCCCTGTTTGTTTCGCAGAGGAACGGTAATGCTGGAGCGCCGCCAGGTCGCCAATCGCCGGCGTGATCCCCGCCGCCACAGCCAGCTCGAGCTCTCCAGGCGTGCAAAAGAAGCAAACGGTGCGCCGGTCGATGCCCTTCTCCCGGAGCTCGACGCCCTCCGAAATGCTGGCGACGCCGTAACCCCAAGGCTCGCGATCCTCCAACGCCCGCACGACGGGGCACATGCCGAGCCCGTAGGCATCCGCCTTGACCACGGGCAAGACGCCGACGCGCGGCTTGGCTCGGTCCCGTAGTCTGTCGTAGTTTGCAACGAGCGCAGCCAAGTCGACATCGACCCAGGCTCGCACCGTGGACATATCGCGTTTAGTCATCGAATGAATACGGCCGTCAGTATAGACGGGCACGATTAGCTACGCAAGAAATGCCTCATATGAATCCAACCATTGGCAACCGAAACAACCAGCCGGTCGCGGCCCTCGACCGGGCCCTGGCTCTTGTCCGTTTCCTCCGCGCCGGCTGCCCCTGGGACGCCGCCCAGACACCGGTTTCCCTCACCCCTTACCTGCTCGAGGAATCCCTCGAATTGGCTGACGCCATCCTCGACGGCGCCGATGACCCCAAGCTGCAAAGCGAGCTCGGCGACTTGCTGCTCAACGTCGCCTTCCAGATCGTCCTGGCCGAGGAACGGGGTGGCTTCAATGCTGAAGATGTCATAAGCACCCTCGAGGACAAGATGCGGCGGCGACATCCGCACCTATACGGTGACGCCGAGGCGCGACCTCACTGGGAGGCCGAAAAAGCCAACGAGCGCGAGGGATCCGATGTCTTCGAGGGTCTAGCGCAACGGCTCGACCCGCTCGCCAAGGCCCAGCGCCTTCAGGACCGGGCCGCCGGGGTCGGCTTCGATTGGGAGAATGCACGCCAGGCGTTCGGAAAGGTCCGGGAAGAAGTCGACGAGGTTGCCGAGCACCTGGCCGGCGCACCGTCCGACGCGCTAGAGCTGGAGATCGGAGATCTGCTGTTTGCCTGCGTCAACGTTGCCCGCCTTGCCGGGCTGCACGCGGGCACGGCACTTCGCCGCGCCAACGTCAAGTTTCAGCGCCGCTTTAACCGAGTCGCCGAAATGGCCGAACAGCGCGGCCTCAAGTTGGGAGAGGCGTCTCTGGAAGAACTGGACGCCATCTGGGATGAGATCAAGAGCGAATAGCCACCGCTAAGGCGAGATCCGGTTGAGCGTTCGCGGAAAAGCGATGCACTCGCGGATGTGGGGGACCCCGCAGATCCAGGCGACTGTACGCTCCAAGCCGAGCCCGAATCCACTATGCGGAAAAGTTCCAAAGCGCCTCAGGTCCAGATACCAGTTGTAGGATTCCTCCGGCAGGCCCTCCTCGCGAATCCTCGCCAGTAGCTTGTCGTAACTATCCTCGCGCTGACTGCCCCCGATGATCTCACCGTAACCCTCCGGCGCGATCAGATCATCGCACAGAACGGTGCGCGGATCCTCCGGGTTCTCCTTCATGTAGAACGCTTTTGCTTTCTTCGGATAGTTAAAAATGAAGACGGGGCGATCGTAGTCCTGGGCCACCAAGGTCTCGTCCTCCGCACCGAGATCGTCGCCCCATTCGATCTTTGAGCCTGCGGCTTTGAGCTTTTCTACTGCGTCATTATAGGACAAGCGCGGGAACGGTGCGACCACGGATTTTAGCGGCGCGATGTCTCGCTCCAACTGCTCTTCGAGATCGAGCTGGCAGCGCTCCAGCGCCCGTGCCACCAAATAGCTGACCAATTCCTCCTGCCAGCGCATGTTGCAATCACTGTCGCACCAGGCGATCTCCGGCTCGAGCATCCAGAATTCGGTCAGGTGCCGCCGTGTCTTCGATTTCTCGGCGCGAAACGTCGGCCCAAAGCAGTAGACACGCCCCAGGGCGGCGGCCGCCGCCTCGTTGTAAAGCTGTCCGGTTTGCGCCAGGTAGGCGTTGCCAAGATCGAAGTACTCCGTCTGGAACAACGTGCCTGCCGACTCGCCGATCGCGCCAGTCAGGATCGGTGTATCGACATTCACAAAACCTCGCTCGTAGAGGAAGTCACGGATGGCTTTGATGAGCTCATCGCGCACCCGCATGATCGCTACCTGCCGCGGCGTACGTATCCAGAGGTGACGTTGCTCGAGCAAGAAGTCGACGCCGTGCTCCTTCAGTTGGATCGGGTAGTCATCGCCTGAGCGACCCACGACCCCGAGGTCGATCAGCGACAGTTCGTAGCCGCCCGGAGCTCGCCGGTCCTCGCGAACGGTCCCGCTCATCTCGAGGCTAGCCTCATAATCGAGCGCATCGAGCCGCTCCCAGACCTCCGCGCTGACGTCGCCCTTGCTGAGCACAGCTTGCACGAGGCCGGTGCCATCCCGTACGATCAGGAACGCGATCTTGCCACTCGAGCGTTTATTATGTAGCCAGCCGTGAATGGTGACTTCCCCGCCGACGTTAGCGGCCAGCTCGCTGATATAGACGTTTTTTGCCATCAATCGGAGTCGCTTACGGTGCCGAACGCCGCCCCAGACCAGCACCCTGTGCAAGTTAGCGCCGACCGACCGGCCGGCAGCACTCCCCACTCTTGTTTTCGGGCCGCGAAGATAGACCGCGCCAGTTTGAGTGTCAATTTGGCTGATCGTCGCCAGGCCCTATTCGGGCTGGCCCTGCTACTGATTTTACTGCCGTTGGCCTGCGTTCAGCCCCCGCGGCCGGTACCGAGCACCGGCGGCACCTTCTGGCCGACTTATATGGGCAATATCGCCCGGACACCCTTTCTGGCCGAGGAGGTGTCAGATCGCGAGCCGAGTATCGTCTGGTCCACCGGCGTGGGTACGGGCATCCAGGGGATGCCCGTGATCACAGAGCAGGCCATCATCGCTGCGACGTCTGACCGCTACATCGAGGTACTGAACCGCCAGGACGGCTCTACCTTCTGGCGCAAACGGCTCGAAGGCCCTCCGGTTTCACCGTTGGTTATGGGCGACATCATCTATACCGCCACTCAAGGTGAAGGACGACTTCGCTCGCTCGACCTCGAGATCGGCGATGACTTGTGGAAGCAGAAGCTGCCATCCGTCAGCGTTCCACTTTCGATATCGGGTGACACGCTCTACGCGGCCACGGAAAACGGCTTACTCGTTGCGTATGATGAGTGTTCACGCACCAGCGGAGCCGGCGCTTGCTACGCGCGCCAAGGCGAACCGGTTTGGCAAACCGGATTCATGCGGCCACCCAGCGCTGGACCCATCGTCATCGATGATGCGATAGTCTTTGCCGCCTTCGATAGCATCTTCCTCCTCGACCGGTTCAGCGGCAAGCGTAGAGCCACCACCCACAGCGGTGAGGTCCTGGTAGGCGAATTGGCAAGTGATGGACAGATGCTCTACGCAACCAGCGAGCGCGGATCCTTGCTGGCCTGGCGAGCAGCCGACCTCGAACTCGGCTGGCAGAGTTCAGGTTTCGGTGGATTTCTCGCCGGCCCCGTGATCGTTGACGGCTTCGGATACGCCGTGTCGCGGACCGGAGCGTTGATCAGGTTTCGCACAGCCGACGGCGACGCCGAGATTATCGCCGAATGCCGTGGCCCTGTCGTGGCGCCGCCAACTCTCGTTCGTAACGGGATCCTGATCGGAACAATGGAAGGTCGCCTGCACTTCTTATCAGCAGAGGGAGATCCCGTCTGGGAGAAACAGCTGGACGGCTCGATCGAGACACCTGTCGCCGTGCACGAGGGCCGCATCCTGGTTACCATGTACGGGAGGGTGAACCGCCCACTCGGGTCACCGTTCAGGGGAAAGGTTGTTGAACTGCGATGAAGCTTTCTGCTATCGCCGGGGTCCTGCTCAGCGGCAGCGCGCTGGTCTTACCCGCCCAGGCCCAAAATCTGGAGGGCGGCCAGCCGCCAACGCATGCCGCTGCTAACCTCACTGCCCCAAACCCACTTCTCCTGGCTGCACCCGACATCACGCCCGTGATGCTGGATGACAGCGCTCCGCTCGGCCTGCTGCCTCTGCCCAAGTACGGGCGCTGGGTCGGCATCACCAAGTGGGTCACCCTCGCCGCTTCGGTCGGCTTCGGGGCCCTCGGCTTCTCACTCAACAACGATGCGGACAAGAGCTTCGATCGCTTGGTCAACCTCTGCGAAGCCGATCCTGCCAATTGCCGCGCCCTCAACCCCGACGGTTCCTACCAGGATCCGGTGCTCGAGTCGCTTTACCAGAACGTCGTCGATCGAGACCGCCAGGCTCGCTTCAGCCTCATTGCCGCTGAAGTCAACTTCGGGGTCAGCGTCCTGCTGTTTATCGTCGACTTTCAGAAATCTTCCGGGCCCCGTGACATCCCTTACGATCCTGACAACGAAAAGGCGGCCCTCCGGCTGACCGCCAAGTCGGGTGAACTGGCACTTCGGTACTACTTTAAATAACAGCTCTAACTACATATATAATAATCGGTTATAGTGTTATATCTAACCGACTTCGTAAAGCGCTAAGCGCTCGCGATATACCGTTCGCAACGCCCGACTCAACCCGCGCTGCGCCGGTCGCTCGAGTTGGGGATCCGCCTTGACGATTTCAGCCGCCAGGTCGCGGGCCACCTGAAGCAGCATCTCGTCCCGTTCCAGATCGGCGAAGCGAAACCCCGGAAGGCCGTGTTGGCGCGCACCAAAGATCTCGCCGTAGCCGCGCAGTCGCAGATCGGCTCGGGCGATCTCGAAGCCGTCATTTGTCGCGGCGAAGATCGCCAATCGCTCCGCGGGTTCCCTTCCCCCAAAAAGTACGATGCAATAACTCTGCTCGGCGCTCCGCCCAACCCGTCCGCGCAACTGGTGCAGCTGTGACAGTCCGAAACGCTCCGCACCTTCGATGATCATGACTGTCGCATTCGGGACATCGATCCCGACCTCGATGACCGTAGTAGACACCAGCACATCCACTTCGCCGCCGACGAATCGACGCATGACCTCGTCCTTTTCGTCGGCGGACAGGCGTCCGTGGACCAGAGCGACCCGGAGATCGGGCAATGCGTCGTTGGCCAGCTGCTCGTAACCCTCGGTCGCCGAACGCACATCGAGTGCCTCCGATTCCTCGATGACGGGATAGACAACGTAGACTTGCCGACCTTCTTGCACCTGAGCGCGCGCGAACTCGAACACCCGTTCACGGGCCGATGCTCGTCTCAACACCGTCAGCACGGGCTTTCGTCCGGGAGGCAGCTCGTCCAGAACCGAGATATCGAGATCACCGTAAAACGTGAGGGCCAACGAGCGCGGAATCGGCGTGGCCGACATGACGAGGACGTCCGGCTCGACACCTGCCCGCCGCAGTTGCATCCGTTGCCGGACACCAAAACGGTGTTGCTCATCGATAACCGCCAGACCGAGGCTCTTGAACTCGACATCGGTCTGGATCAGGGCATGGGTTCCGATGACCAGCTGCGCAGTGCCAGAGGCGACGCGTTCCAAGCTGGTCCGGCGCTCAGTTGCCCGGCGCCCACCGCGTAGAACCTCGATCTCGACCGGCAGAGCCTCGAGCATCTGAGCGACCGTTGCATGGTGCTGTTCAGCCAGCAGCTCTGTCGGAGCCATCAGCGCCGCCTGGTAACCATTTTCGATTGCACGCAGCATCGCGAACAGCGCCACGACCGTCTTCCCGCTACCTACATCACCCTGCAGTAGTCGGTTCATCGGCCGCGGCCGGCCCATGTCGGTTGATATTTCAGCGAGCACCCGCTTTTGAGCGGCCGTTAGCTCGAACGGCAGCGATTCCGCGAAGGGTCTGACCAGGGTGTTATCACGGGCAAACGCTATGCCCTGGCGATTCTCGCGATTCTCGTAGCGGGCCCGCGCATAGAGCACTTGAAGGACGAAAAGCTCTTCGAATGCCAGACGCCGGCGAGCCTGCTCGGCCTGAGCCAGCGTTGCCGGCCGGTGCAGCCATTCGTACGCCTCACGCTGGGTTGGAAGCCCAAGCGTCTTGCGCCGCCCTTCCGGCACGATCGGTTCGTCGAACTCGGCAGCCGCCAGCAGAGCATCGAGGTTCTGCTGCACGATCCGGCGAATCTGCCGATGCGTGAGGTTTGCGGTCGCCGGATAAACCGGAAACACGGTGCCTGCCTCATCAACCTCCTCGCCGGACCTGGCAAGGATAGTGAATTCGCGGGGCTGAAGTTGTCGTCCATGGAAAAAGCGGACCGGGCCGGATACGAGTAGCGTATCGCCCTTGCGAATGGTGCGATCCAAGAAGGGCTGGCCGGGCCAGGAGCACTCGATCAGGCCCGTTCCGTCCTTAATCACCGCTTGGAAGAATCGCAGTCCGCGGCGCGTCGGAATGACTCCTTTGGAGACGACATCTCCGATGGCGGTCGCGTCCATTCCCGGCGCCAGCTTGGCGATAGCTGTGACCGTGGTTGCGTCTTCATACCGGTGAGGGGCGTGGAGGAGAAGATCACGAGCTGTACGGATTCCCATACCGGCCAGTACCTCGGCGCGGCGGGGACCCACTCCTTTCAAGTATTGCACGGGTCGTTCGAGCAAGGAGGGCTGGCTCACGCGGGCTCCCTCGGGTTGGCTAGCGAAGACCGCTGAAGCGGCGAATGGCCCACTCGCCGCAAAACAAGGCGATCAGCAGCAAATATGGCCACCCCATGCTTGCCAGGGGCCTGGCGGGCTTCCCGTCGTCGGCACCCGCTGCAGCCTCGTCTTGCAGGGGCTCGAGGGCGGTTCGGCCCCGCGGCAGCAACTCGCTGTTGAACGGCTCAACCTCCGCTGGCCCTTCAGCTGAGTCGCTCACCCTACCGGCCCTGAAAGCTCGCGCCACGTATTCGTAGACCCCCGGCTCGACGATCGTGAAGAGTGTGTCGCCGGCGCCAACCGCACCGGCGCTGACAGCTTGTCCAGCAGCACTCAGTTCCACAACGACGCTGTCCGCCGCGACCGGCGTAGTCCAGCTCAGCGGCTCACCTCGCTCTACCACGCGTCGGAGTGGATCTAAGCCCTTGCTGCGAGTCTCACGGCCCGCCAGCAACCATCCACCTAATCCCGTCCACAGGCCGCGGTACAGTTCTCGGCCCACACCCGTGCGAAAGGCCCAGCGCCAGTAGCCTTCGCCGCCGGCGACCGCCCAGCGGCGCGACTGGCGGGAGCCAGCGGCCACCGCCGGCTGAGGATCTCCGCGCCTCATCCTCCGCACGTTGAGTGGCGCCCAGGTCCGCTCCGCCTCGATCCTCCTCGCTCGCAGCAAGGGTGGCAACTCCTCGACAGGTCCGCCACTCAGATCGAGCGCGAGCGGTGATCCCGGCAGGTCTCTGGCAAGATACCACTCACCGGCCGCGGCTGAGCCCACCCGGATTCCCCAGCCGGGGATCTCCATCGGCTGCAGGCCCGCCGGCAATATCAATAGCCGGTCGGCCCGGCTTGCCAGGGTTTTAACCCACTCCGGTGCACCGTCCGAGTAGCCATGCAAGACCAAAAGCGGAGCCGCGGCGGCGAGCCGGCGAAC
>JBFJOD010000030.1:0-26125 GCA_041617795.1 Gemmatimonadota bacterium
AGTCTTCGGCACTCAGGTTCAGCGAGAGGCGCGCGTTCAGTTCGCGGAGCGAGACGGACCCATCGATGTGCATTTCGGATGGCGTGATCGCTTTGAACACCGCACTATCATCGTGTTCTTCGCCCAACTCGCCGACGATCTCTGCGATGATGTCCTGAACTGTCACAATACCTGCCGTTCCGCCGAATTCGTCCAAGACGATCGCCAGCTTTGTCGGGGCGACGCGCAGATCGTGCAACAACTCCTCCACGGACTTGGCGGCCGGCACGAAGCGCGGTTCACGCATGATGTCCGCGAGGCCCGCAACACCTTCTCGCTCCGATCGCCAGAGATCGCGGGCGCGAACGACCCCGACGATCCTATCGATACTCTCTTCATAGACCGGCAGCCGTGAGTGGCCCTCGTTGAGGAATACAGCCTTCGCCTCCGCAAACGACGCTTCAACGGGCACCGCCGCGACTTGCGTCCGCGGTGTCATGATCGCTGATACTTTGATCTGGTCCAGATTGATGATGCTGCTGACAACCTGCCACTCATGCTCGTCGATCGTGCCCTCTCGGCGACCCGTCTCCGCCAGTACCTCCAGCTCGCCGCGGCTGATCGTGGGGTTCCGTTGCCCGCGTGGCGTGATAAGGCGGTTGAGCAACGATAACGGTGCCGTGAACGGTTTCATCACCAGCATCAAACCATGCAGCAGGTAGGCGATGGGTCTAGCCAGCGCCTTCCAATACCTAGCCCCGATCGTCTTTGGCACAATCTCGGAGAACAGCAGAACGGCCAATGTGAGAACGGCTGAGAAGAGCGCGACCCACTTGTTGCCAAAGATCTCCAGCGCGATGGCGCCTCCCATGACTGCACCAACTGTGTGAGCGATCGTGTTGAGCGTCAGGATCGCCGCGATCGGCTCATCTATTTCCGCACGCATCGCGCTTAGCAAACTGCCGGCGCGGTCGCCGCTCCGCTGCAAGACGACGACGAACGAATGCGACATGGACAGTAGTACCGCCTCCATGATCGAGCACATGAAGGATGTGGCCAGCGATATTCCGACTACGAGTAGGAGTTCCGGCACCGGATGGCGACTATTCTGTGGTTTGGGACGGTTTTGGGTAACTCGAAACTATCCGCCCGGGATGACGTCTCCCGACCGGTAGACCACTTCGTAGTGGGCGACCTCGGGCTCGAGCTCAAGCAAGAAGTCCTTGTCCTCTGGATAGTAGAACGCCCGCTCGATCTCGTCGCCGGCGAAGCGGCGGATTGCCTCGTACGAGTTCCAAAAAGAGATGAGCTGGAAGTGGGCGCGGTCGCCGTCGATTCTACGCAGCACCATCACGCCGCGATTACCCTCGGTCTTTCCTATGTCATCGAGGCCGGTTGCGTGCAGGTACTTCAGGTACTGCTCCGCCTGCGCCGCTTTTGTCACGCCGTGCCAGCTGCGAGCGATCAAGGGTAACCTCCTGGCGTGTGCAAGGTCAAACGCCGGTGCGTCCCGGGATGACGCCGACGATGCGCAGCGGGCCACCGCTGCCGCCGGCGATCTTCATCGGTAAGGCGATGACGTAGGCGCCGGTCGCCGGCAAGCGATCCAGTGCCGCGACGTTCTCGAACGCCGGGATGTTCTCCGCGAACAGGATGCGATGAGTCTCGAACAGCGTCGACTGCCCGTAGTCGATGCTGGGGGTATCGATCCCCAAGGCGTCGATCGCGCGGTTCTCCACCAGCCAGCGCGCTGCATCGGGGTGGAGGCCGGGGAAATGAAGCAGCGGCACCGCCTCGGGCCCGGTCTGCTCCGTTCCCAGGTAGCTGGCGCGATCGGGCCAGCGGGCGCCCCAGCCGCTGCGCAACAGCAGGATCGCGCCGTCGGGGATCCGGCCGTGCTCCGCTTCCCACGCTTCCAGGTCGCTGATGGTAACCTGGTAATCGGGATCGGCGTCGGCCGCGCTACTCACATCGACGACGGCGGCCGGCCCCACCAGGCGCTGCAACGGAATCTGATCCGCCGTCTGCCGCCCCTGGGCGAAGTGGATCGGCGAGTCGAGATGCGTGCCACCGTGCTCGGCGGTGGTGAAGTTGTTGGCGGCGTAGTAGTAGCCGCCTTCGGTCATGCCGGCCGAGACGACCTCCAGCTGGAAAGGCTGAGCGGTGGGCCAGAAGATCGTGCTCTCGTCGTACGAGTAGCTCAGGTCGACCCACTCGGCCTCGGCACCGGAGAACAGTCCAGCGAACGCGTCGTCCGCTGTCGGCTCCGGTATCTCACAGCTTACTGCAAGGGCCACCGCTGCCAGCGTGGCCAGGACGGAAAGGATGTCACGCCGCATCGTTCGCCTCCCGGGCAGCGCTCAGCCGCCCCGCGTCAGCCGATACACTCGTCCGTTGCCGGATAAGATATAGAGTTCGCCGTCTGCACCTTGGCCGAACGATAACACACTGCCAAGGCTGCCGACATCCCACTCCTGCTGGTCCGCCGCGGTACCACTCGCAAACCTGAAGCTGCGCAGGAATCCCGAGCAGTAGTCGGAATAGAAGTAGTGGCCGCGCAGCTCCGGGATGGCGCTGCCGCGATAAACGAAGCCACCCGTCACCGAGCACCCATCGCCGTGATCGTATTCAACCACCGGCATCACCAAACCGGACATGTCGCAGCTGTTGGCCCGGTAGCAGTGCATGCCCTCCATGACGTTCCAGCCGTAGTTCGCCCCACCCGAGTCCGCCGCCAGCACGTGCACCTCTTCCCAACTGCTCTGTCCGACGTCGGCGATGTAGACGTCACCGCCCTCGACATCGAAGGCGAAGCGCCACGGGTTGCGCAGTCCGTAACCCCAGATCTCGCCGCGCGCGTCGGGATCACCGACGAAGGGGTTGTCCGGTGGGGTCGCGTAGGGGTCGCCGCCATCCACATCGATGCGCAGCAACGCACCCAGCAGGGTCGCACGATTCTGACCGTGCCCCTGCGGGTCCCCACCGCTGCCACCGTCGCCCAATCCGATGTAGAGCATGCCATCCGGTCCGAAACTGATCTGCCCGCCGTTGTGATTACTGAACGGCTGGTCCACGGCGAGGATGAGCTTGCCCGATCCCGGATCGGCGACGTTCGGGTCGCCGGTCACGGCATAGCGCTCGATCCGGCTGTCCCCGGTGCTGTCCGTATAGCTGACGTAAAGGAAGCCGTTCGTGGCGTAGTCGGGGTGGAAGGCCATCCCCAGCAAACCCCGCTCGCCGCCGCTCTGCACGCGATCATCGATATCGAGAAACGGGGTGTCGCGTAGCTGGCCACTAGCGACGATGCGGATGCGGCCCGGCTGCTCGACGATGAACAGGCGCGGGTCGCCAGCGGGAGCGGTGAGGTAGAGGGGGTTGCTGAGCCCGCTGGCCACCACCTGCACGGCCAGCTGGATGCTGTCGGTGGGCAGATCGGGCTCGTTGCCGATGTCGCCGGGCGGCTCGGCGGGGTCCGTACACCCGGACGCAACAAAGCCAAGCAGCGACAGCAGCATCAGCAGATTAGTCATCTTCAGCTCCATCCATAGCTCCCTCGTCTCGGCGGCGGGGGGGACGCGTACTTGCCGAATCATGTGAGGCTGACAAGATCTCTTATGCCGGACGGGCCGAGGCGTTCCAAGCTGCCGCGGGGGATATGTGTGACCGTGTTAGGGAAGGCCTGCGATGCTCGCAGAGAAGGTCAAGAACGGTGTCGCTGCTCTATGCTCCCGATCACGAACAGCTGCACGGAGATCAGAAGTCCGATCGCAATCCAGCCGGTCGGCGCCCAGCGCTCCCCGACATCGGCGAAGCCATACACTAAGGCGGCGATCGTCAATACGAACCAAAGGACTGTGAAGAGGGAAAACGGCCAAAGCGGCACGTGCCGAGCCAGTTTCGCCTGGCGCCGGCGGCGGATTGCATAGACACGGATCTGGACAATCGCATAGAGGCCGCAGAAGACCGCGAAGAACCAGCGACGCAAGAAGTCCGCAGCCGGTTCCAAGCCGTCACGAGTCGGAAGGATTATAGCGATCGTCAATCCGATGATGACCAGTGCCATCACCAGAGCCGTCAGCGACCGGCGCCGGCCGCTGGTCATCTCAGCGGATTGATCCTGAGTCTGCATGGGCCTCAATAAACTCGAAACTGTAACCGAAGCAGCCGTCCCGTTTGGGGCAGGCCGCACTGGTCGAACACGGCGGCGTCCGTGATGTTGTCAGCCGCCAGCTGTATGGCCGCCCGCCGGCCGGGGCCACGTGGCCGTAGCTGGAATGTGCGCTCCAGTTCCAGATCCAGCCAGGTGTCGGCACCGAGGCGAACCTCGCTCTCGAGATCGGGATTGACGCAATAGCGGCGACCGAGGTGCCGCATTCGCCCGCTCGCCCGCACGCCTAACACGAATGGCAGCGATAGCCCGACGCCGCCAGCGATCCACGGCTGGTACTCGGGGTGGGTTTGCTGCGCCGGCGCGGTCGGATCGTCCTGCGTCACGTCAGTGACCGTCAGGTCCGCATCCAGCGAAACGCGCTGCCAACTGTAGGTCGCCATCAGTTCCATGCCGATGCTGCGAATCACGTCGCGATTCTGGCGCTGTAATTGCCCGTCGCCCAGGCTGACCCGAACGATCGCGTCGCTCAGCCGCTGGAAGAATCCAACCGCCTGGGCCTCCAACCGTCCACGCCGCAACGTCAGCCCCGCCTCCGCCACCCCCAAGACCTCCGGCCTCAGGTTTTCGTTAACCAGGAAGCGGCCAAGGGCACCAGAATACAGCTCACGCAGCGCTGGGAAGCGGACGCGGCGACTGACGCCGCCGTGCAGAAGCACACGACCTGTGCTCAGCGCCACCGTGCCGCCCAGCCGCCCGCCCCAGTCCCAAATCGCGTCCCGCGCCGTGCGCCCACCCGTCTCCGGCGTGTCCGACCCGTCGATGCTGAAGCCCAGACTCAGCCGGGCACGCGGCGACGCGCTACCACTCGACAGCAGCGGCCGCTCGGCCTCGAGGCCGAAGCTGAGGAAACGCTGGCTGTAGGTCGCCCGCTCGTCCGGCTCGATCAGCTCTTCGTGTCGCGTCTCCGCCAGCGTCAGCGCGCTCCGCAGGATCCCCTTCCCCAGCGTGTGGTCGCCCAGCAGGCGCAGCGAGAACGTTCGATCGTCGCCGGTCTCACCGCCCGTGATCGAGTCGAACGCCAGGCTCTCGTAGGTGTCGATCTCCGTCCGGCCGAAGTCGAGCCCAACCGCCGCCTCCAGGTCACCCTCCCCCCAGGGCGTGTCGCGCCAACCGGTCCCGGCGGAGATCGCCGTCACCCAACGCGTCGCGCTGGGATAGCGCCAGAGGCGCGGCTCCGCGACGTGCAGCTCCGGCGGCACCCCACGCTCCGAGGTGAAGCCGAACGACGACAGCGAAGCCCAGGGACCATCGGCATCTTGGTAGCGCGCGACGATGTAGCCGTTGGCGTGCTGGAAGTCGCTGTTCAGCCGATCGTCGACATCCGGTACAGGCTGCGTCACGCCGGACGGCAGCGGCGCTGCCGAGCGATCCCTGTAACCGCCGCCCGCCCGCACCACCAGGACACCCGCCGCACCGCGCAGCTTCGTCGCCACCCCCGCCGCGATGCTGCCGTTGCCAAGGTGGTCGAGGCCGCCGTTCAACTGTAGCGGTGTGGGGTCGGGCAGCGTGTTGTTGGCCTCGCCCATCGAGACGAGCACGACACCGCCCAGGGCATTCGGTCCGTGCAGCACCGAAGACAGGCCGCGGACCAGCGTCAGCTCGCGAGCCGCGGTGACCGGCACGATGGAAAGGTCGGCCCGGTCGTCCCAACCCAACGTTATCGGCACGCCATCCACTAGCACCGCCACGCGCCGCGATTCCATCCCGCGCAGCTGCGGCTGCGCTTCGCCCCGCGAGTTCTGACGGATCTGGATGAACGGCAGCCGGCGCAGCACCTCTTCTAGCGTCGGGGATGGCGGTGCCGCAAGCGAGTCCAATGCCGCACGGATCGCGGCCGCACCACCCGCCGTCGCCACCGGACGCGTGACCTGAACCTTGAGTTCTTCGACCCGGAAAACGCTGTCGCGCGGCAGGCTATCCCGCGGCTCCTGGGCCAGGCCGACGGCAGTGCAACTGAGCATGAGGAGGAGGGCGGCCAGTGGGCTCGCACTCCGCGCCGCCGACCGCGCCGGCGACCTGGCCCGAACCTGTCGACTCACGGCACCAGAGTGCGCGACCGTTGCAACCGCGTGATCCACAGTCCCGAGTTGAAGTCGGATGAGAAGATGTGACCCTTGAAGATCTGCGCACCCCAGGTCATCGGCCAGTTGGAGACTTTCGTGTCGGCATCGCTGGTCTTGATCACCGAGATCTCGCGCCCCTGACGATAGAGGTCGCCACGCAGCTCGCCCGACACATCGACGGCGCGCAGACCGCCCTGGTAGTAGCCGACGTACAGTACGTCGTCCTCGACCCAGACGTTGTGGGCGCCGGCCTCCGGCACCTCGTAGCGCGCCACCTCACGGGGCCGCTCCGGGTCCGCGTAGTCGATCACATGGATATACCCGCGCGCGTCGATGGGTGCGTCCGCGTTCCAGCCCGGTGGGAAGATCTCATCACCCGCAAACACGTAGCGGCCGTGACGCCAGGCCACGTGGGTGTTGCCGATAGGATACTTGAATTGGCTGACCAGCGATGGGCGCGTCGGTGTGCCGCCATGCGTCCCGGCGCCGACATCCAGCATCACCACGCCATCATCCCAATACGACAGATAGGCATAGCCGTCCTGCACGATGACGTCGTGTAGTGTCTTATCCTCTTTCTCCAGCCCCCAGCGTCCCACTTCACGCGGCTCCAGGGGATTTGAGATGTCGATGATGTGCAAATCGGACGTACCGTTGTGGCAGGCGTAGACCAGATCGAGATCGCCGCGGATCCAAACGTTGTGCACACCGCCGGTCACGGTTTCGGTGTACTCGGACAGGATCTTCGGGTGCGCAGGAGCGCTCAGGTCCAGGATGACGATGCCGTTGCGACGGCTCGACGCGCCCTCACGGGTGATGATACCGATTCGCCGGTTCGGGTGGATCTTCACATCGTTGATCCGTCGGGCATCTACCCTGATCGAGTCGACGCGCACCGGGTTGGCCGGATCCGTTACGTCGAAGGCGATCATCCAGTCGTGCCAGTAGGTGCCCACGTAGGCGTAGTCGCGGCCGTCTAAACCCTCGAACACCCACACGTCGCCGGAGTGGTGGGTCGTGATCGGACCACGCCCCACTTTCATGAGCACGGACTCTGATTGGCGCTCGACGACTTCGACCGCGACGCTGCGCACCAGGTCCCTGCCGATCAGCGCGCTGACCTGATAACGGCCCGGCCGCTCGGCCACGAAAACGCCTTCATTACCCTCCGCCTCGATTGCAGCGCCCGCGCCGCTGACCGCCCAAGCAGGCAGCAGCGAACCCGCATCCTGACCACTAGCCGTCCGCGCCTCGACCGCAAAGCGCACCACATCCCCAGTCCGCACCGTTCCCGGCTGCGGCCGGATCGAATACGAGGCAGCGGGGTTTGGCACGACCCTGATCGTCGTCGACGCCGTCACTTCACCCGAGCGTGCAGTAATCGTCGCGGTTCCGCGCCGCAAACCGTAGACACGCCCCGCAGCGTCGACCTCAGCAACGGTTGGCGTGGCGCTTGCAAAGGTCGCTCGCACCGATTCAATTCGCTCGCCCGAGTCCGTCCAACCCGTCACCGTGAGCGGCAGGCTGGTTCCGGCGAGCAGCGAGTCCTGCGGCGCCGTCAGGTCGATTCGCGCCGGTGGTGAATCCGGCACACCCGCAGCTTGCGGGGCCCCTTGCAACGCGGCCAACACGACGATCGCGAACGGTGCCATCCGTTTGATCCTCCTGCTCGATTCCCCAGTTACGTGAATTGTGTCGCGAAGAGATTAGTCCAGCGGAGCCCGACCCCGCAACTCGAACCTCAAGCGGCGGGGCCGGGGCCACAGTCACTACGAACGCCGGGCGCGAACGAAGGCGGAAACCAGGCGCCCCTCTCCCAGCCAGCTTTTCTCGATGGGCACGCCAAACTCCCGAGCCAGCTGCAGCAGCTCATCGTTCGCGTAGGCACGCGTCACTTCGATCTCGATATCGCGGAAGCCGGCAGCCGCCAGCTTCTCGCGATACTCGTCCTCGTGCAGGGCACCGGCGATGCAACCGCTCCAGGCCTCGACACTGCGCCGCAGCGCCTCAGGCAAGCGGCCTTGCAAAACCATGTCCGACACCGCGAAGCGACCGCCCTGCCGCAGCACTCGATGCGCCTCACGCAGCACCTTTCCTTTGTCCGTCGACAGGTTGATCACGCAGTTCGATATCACCACGTCGACGCTCTCGTCCGGCAGCGGCACATCCTCGATCGTGCCTTTGAGGAACTCGGCGTTCTCGATTCCCGCATCGCGTTGATTGGCCCGCGCCAACTCCAGCATCTCGTCGGTCATGTCGACGCCATAGGCCTTTCCGGTCGGTCCGACGCGGCGCGCCGAAAGCAGCACGTCGATCCCACCGCCCGAACCGAGATCGAGCACGACTTCGCCTGGACTGAGCTCCGCCAGCGCCGTGGGATTCCCACACCCCAGCGAGGCCAGTAATGCCTTTTCCGGGATCCCCGTCGTCTCGCCGGCCGAATAAAGCTCCCGCGACACGACGTCCTTCTCGGTCGACCCGCAGCATTCGCTGCCCGAACTCGGTGTCGGGCCGCAACAGCTCGATCGCTCGGCCTCTGCCGCCTGTCGTGCCGCGGAAGCGTAACGCTCGCGAACCGCTTCCCTTATGCCCTTAGACTCGCTCATCAGAACCTCCGGTTAATTTCCCTGCCACTATTTTTCACGCCCCGACCGTGCAGCAGCGGCCACCCTCGGACACCACACCCGCAGCGGCTACTTCAGACAGCCGGCCGATCAGAGTGATCAGCGACCGGCGCACCTGCGGGTCGAACGCGCCCAGCAACGAGCGCTCCTGCGCCATGATCTCGCCTTCGATTTGCTCGTACAGGCCCGCTCCAGCCGGTAGGAGAGTGATGATCACGGCCCGTCCATCGTTCGGGTGCGGCGAGCGCTGGACGTAGCCTTTGCGCTCCAGCGCATCGACGACCCGGCTGGTCGTGCTCTTCTCGAGGTACAGTTCCGCCGCCAACTGGTTGAGCGTCAGCGGCCCCAGCCGGCCCAGCGCCTCCAGCGCCCAGCACTGGGTGACGGAGATGTCATAGCAGCAGATCCTGTCGCGGTCGCGGAAGTGATAGACTCGCTTGAGCTCGAGCAGCGCACCATGGAAAGCTGCGACGTCGGCGTCGAGGCCAGCGTCGACGGCTTTCCCGCGCGGCTGGCGAAACCGGTTCTTGTCCGGGGATCGGGTATCAGTCATAGGTTTGCCCAGTTAGTTGTCACTACCAACTATATACCGGGTCGCCACTTCTGTCAACTCTTTCGCTCAGTTGACTCGCTCGCACCCAACAACCCAGTTTCCTCAGACCTCGACCTGCCAGGACAGCTCGCTCGAAAATCAACACCGGGAGGAGCCCGCGATGACGAAGCTCGTGATGACCCTGTCGCTCGCCTTGTGCTTTCTCGCACCGAGCCCGCTGCTGGCCCAGCTCGAGCTGGGCGGCCAGTTGAGCTACGCCGATGACACGGATCTCGGTGTCGGCGGGCGGGTCAGCCTCGGTCTGCCCTCCGAGCTGGGCCTGCGGCTGCTCGGCTCATTCGACTACTTCTTCCCGGATGGCGATTTCGACTACTGGGAAGTGAACGGTAACGTCGCCTACCCGCTCCCGCTCGAGGCGCAGGCCGTGAGCCTCTACGTCGGCGGCGGGCTGAACATCGCCCACGCATTCAATGGCGCCTCGGACACCCGGATCGGCCTGAATCTCCTGGGCGGCGTCGACTACCTGGTGCAGACGCTCAGACTGTACGGCGAACTCCGCCTGGAAGTAGAAGGCGGTGAACAGTTCGTCCTTACGGGGGGCGTGCTGTTCCCGGTCGGACCAGGACTGTGAACACCAGTTGAATCCGGCGCTGCTGGGACACTCGTACCTTGGAGTTTCGAGGATCAAACCCTAGCTTGTACGCTGACATCCAATAGCCAGGACCCTACGCGAACCCCAGATATGGAGCCCCAACCATGTCCTGCTATCGTGGTACCGCTGCATCCATTGTTGCCCTACTGGTCCTTTGGGCCGGCGGCGACCTTCCCGGTGCCCTCGCGCAGTCAACAGCCAGCGGCCCAGCCAACCTGATCGTCTCCAGCGACTGGGTGGCCCAGCGACTGGGTAACGACAACCTGGTTCTGATCCACGTCGGGAACCGGCAGGGTTACGACCAGGAACACCTGCCCGGTGCTCACCACCTATCGCTTTCCGACATCTCGATCCAACAAGACGGCCTTTCACTGCAAATGCCGACCGTCGAGCATCTTGATTCAGTGTTCGAATCGATCGGTGTGAGCGACAATTCCGAGATCGTCGTTTACTTCGGAGAGAATTGGGCGACACCCACGGCCCGAATCGTGCTCACGCTCGACTACCTTGGCCTCGGATCGCGAACCCACTTGCTGGACGGTGGGATGCCGGCCTGGAAGGCGGACGGCCGGGAGGTCACCGGCCAACCCCCCACGGCCAAACGCGGGAATCTGACGCCGCGCCCACGGACCGACGTTATCGCGACAGCGGATTGGCTGAACGCCAACCGCGAGAAACCGGGAATTGCCGTGCTCGACGCCCGCACCCCCGATTTCTACAGCGGCATGCGGGGCGGTCACGGTATGCCGCGCGCCGGCCATGTCGCGGGCGCGAACAACATCCCCTTCAACTCACTTCTCGAGGATGAGTCGCTGAAGTTCAAAGACGAGGCGACGCTGCGCGCCATGTTTTCCGCGGCGGGCGCCGAGCCGGGCGAAACCGTCGTCACCTACTGCCATATCGGACAGCAAGCCAGCCTGCTCTACCTGGCGGCCCGGCGGCTGGGCTACGAGGCCCGCATGTACGACGGGTCATTCCAGGAGTGGAGCAATCGCCCTGACCTCCCCATCGAGTCTCCGGCCACCCAAGCGCTTCCCAAGCTGGTCGCCACGGCCGAATTATCCGAGATGCTCGCCAAGGGCGGCGTAACCGTCGTCGATCTGCGCTCCAACCTGTTCACTTATCTGGAAGGACACATCCCCGGCGCCGCCTACCTGCATTATGAAACGCTGCGCGCCACGCAGAGCGGGGTGCCCGCCGACCTGCTGCCCGCCGAGTCGTATGCCGCACTGTTTTCACAACTCGGAATCCGCAAGGACCGGCCCGTGGTCATCTACTCGGCCGGCGACAGCCAGAACTTCAACGCGACCTTCCTGGTTTGGATCCTCAACGGGTTCGGCCACCCCTCCACCTACCTGCTGGACGGTGGCTATGCGAAATGGGAAGCGGAAGGCCGCGCCACCAGCCGCGACTACCCGACGATCGAGGCCAGCGAGTTCCCGGCCGAGCCTTTCCAGCCACAGCTGGCGCGACTGGGAATGGTCCGTTGGACGGTGGAGAATGCGGACCGTCCCGGCGGTACCGGGATGGTGTTAGTCGACGTGAGACCGGTCGAACAGTACGAGGGCCGGTCGGGCTCGCAGATGCGACGCGGTCATATCCCCGGCGCCATCAACCATGTCTGGAGCAGCGACTTGGTGACACAGGGCTCTACCAAGGTGTGGAAGTCCGTAGATGAGTTACGTGCCGCCTACGTCGCCCAGGGCATCACACCGGACAAGCATGTCATTCTCTATTGCAATACCGGAACCGAGGCCAGCCACGTTCATTTCGCGCTGCGCAACTTGCTCAACTACCCGAACGTGGACGTATACGTACCATCTTGGACCGAGTGGTCGGCTCTCAAGGATTTGCCAATAGCGTCCGCTAAGAACTAGTCGGACGGTCGAGGCGGCGACCCCGGCACTCAAGATCGCTACTGTCCTCGCATCGACAAACGTATCACCGGTCCGGAGCCAGGCTCCGCCATCCGGGCCGGTGGCTTTCCTGTGATCCTGACGATCAGTCAAGCTGTCCGGTATCCGGCGGAGCGCATTTCCCGCTCTACCAATCGCGCGCTCGGCATATCGCAAACACTTCGGCTTTTTGCAAAACATTCTTTCCCCTCTTCCAAGTTGTCCATCAGTCAATCTGTCCGAAGCTCTTTTCGCTCGGTCGGGCCAGCCGCTTACCGCACGTGAACTTAGTCGACTCGATCACGCCGCAATCTCCGACCGGCATACCGATTGCCTTCTTGTTCGCGCCCGTATCTCGACGTCGGTCACATAAGGAGGCGAGAATGATGAGATTCCTTACCAAAGGAGTGGCAGGCCGCGTACTGACCGCCAGCGTGCCGCTCCTCTGTCTGACGCTCTACAGTTGCGACGGTCTCGACATCACCGGGTTACCCGGAGCTGGCGAACCGATCCAGTTGTCGCGCGAGATTACGCTCGGCGAGCTGGAGCAAGTGCTGAACGACGGCGCGGCGCGCGTCGAAGTCGAGATGCTCTCGGAGGGTTTCGTTGCTCGCCGGGTGGTGCTCCGCAATGCCGAGTGGTTGGCCGAGCAGGAAGAGCTCGAGGGCCGCATCATCGACATGCAAGTCGTTGAAGGCCAGGGCACGCTGACGCTCATGCTCGGCGGACTTGCCGTCACCTTCGATGCCGAAACGCGTTTCGGCGCCGGCGATGACGAACTCGGGTTCGACGGCTTCATCGATCGAGTCGAGGCGCTGCTGGCCGAAGGTCTGGAACCGCCCGTCGAAGCGGGTCGTAGCCCGCGGGATCTACCGCAGGCGCCGGGCGACGCGACGTTCCTCGCCGGCAAGCTGAAACTCCGGGACGGGCTGGAAGCACCAGAGCTCAGCCTGAACATCGACCTCGATAACCTCGAGCTCAACGCCGATCGCCAGGCCGGCGAGCCGGACGGCTGGCTAAGCCTCTTGGGCCTGAGGATAGAGCTGCGGGTGAGTGATGGGATAACCGAGCTGGCAACGGAAGAGACCGACGTCTCGGATGCCGTGGAGTTCGAGGGCATCGTGCAGTCGGTCAACGCCGACCAGGGCTACTTCACCTTCACGGACGGCACGCAAGTCTTCATCACCGAGAGCACGCAGATCTTCGAGGCTGATGTCGACTTCCCGCTGACTTCACTCGAGCAGGTGAAAGCGGCTCTGGAGGAAGGCCTCGAGGTCATCGCCTGGGGCGGCGGCGAATTGATCGGCATGGAGCCCAAAGTGATCAACGCCCTGGAGCTGCGATTTGCCGCCCGACACGGTGACGACGGCGGCCCAGATATCGTCGAGTTCGAGGGTTTTGTGATCGCCGTGAACCTGGATACCGGAACGTTCACGCTGACGAACGGCACGATCGTGCGCATCACCGACCGCACCGAGCTCATCCTCACCGGTGAAGGTGAGACACTGGAATCGCTCAGCGCCGTGCGAGATGCGCTCGAAGCGGGCTTCGAAGTTATCGCCTACGGTGCCGGCGAAGTCGAGAGCCACGAACCGCTGACGTTGGTCGCGCTCGAGATGCGTTTCCTGCTCAAACAAGGGGAAAGCAACATCGAGTCGTTCGAGGGGATCGTCGAGCACGTCGACCTCGAAAGCCTGGGCTTCTTCACACTGAGCAACGGAATCGTCGTGAAGATGGCCGAAGGGACGCAGATCAAGCAGCCCGAACAGGGCGAGGCGCTTTTCTCGCTCGAGGACGTGCGGAATGCGCTGGAGGCCGGCCACACCGTCGTGGCCTGGGGTAAGGGCGAAGTCGAGAGCACCGAGCCGCTGACGCTCTGCGCGCTCGAAGTCTATTTCGTCATTTCTAGCTAATGGGTGGAGGTGCCGGGGGTCCTTCCAGAGGATCCCCGGCGTCACCCGACTAGCGATAACCCGCCGCCTGTAGATTGAACAACTCGGCATACAACCCATCGCTCGCCAGCAACTTACCGTGCGTGCCATGCTCGATGATCTCACCGTGCTTCAGCACCACAATGTGCTCAGCCATCCGCACGGTCGAGAAGCGATGGGAGATGATCACTGCCATCTTCCCCTGAGTCAGCTCCGAGAACCTGACGAACACCTCGTACTCCGCCCGCGCATCGAGCGCCGCCGTGGGCTCGTCGAGGATCAGCACCTCTGCATCGCGCAGGTAAGCCCGCGCCAAGGCGATCTTCTGCCATTCGCCGCCGGACAGCTCGACACCGCCCTCGAAGCGCCTCCCGATCTGCTGCTCGTAGCCACCGGAAAGTCGACGCGCCACGCCGTCGGCCAGGCTGCGACGTGCCGCTTCCTCGACTCGCTGGCGATCGTCGCTGGCAGCGATCTCGCTCACAGCGATGTTCTCTCGCAGTAACAGCTCGTAACGAACGAAATCCTGAAAGATCACCCCGATATTGCGGTGCAGGCTTTCGAGATCGTACTCGCGCAGGTCTACACCGTCCAACAGGATCCGACCTTCCTCCGGATCGTAGAGACGCGCCAGCAACTTCACGAGCGTTGTCTTTCCCGCGCCGTTCTCGCCGACCAGCGCGATACGCTGACCGCGCTGAAACTCGAGCGATACATGACGCAGAGCCCACGTATCCGAGCCGGGGTACTTGAATCCCACATCCTCGAACACGAACCCGCGCTGGATCGGCCGCGGAACGGGCCGGGCGTTCGGGGCCGATTCGATCCGCGGCTTGATATCGAAAAAAGTGAATAGGTCACGTAGGTAGAGGCTCTGCTCGTAGATCTGAGACAGTGACAGCAGTACCCCTTGAATGAGCCCCTGGCTTTGCCGGAACGAGCCGGCCAAGAACGTGAGCACGCCGATGGTGAACACACCTGCCGGCGAGCGATAGCCGATAACCGTGAGGTAGATGATGATGCCGTAGGCCGCGTAAAGCCCGACGGCGCCGATCAGCGCCAACCCCGTGGAAACCAGGCTGCGTTTCACCGCCAGCTTGCGGTTCGCCTCGTAAAAGTCGTCGGCCAGACCGGCGTAGCGGCCGACGAGGAAATCGGAGAGGCCGAACAGCTTGGTTTCCTTGGCCGTGGCGTCGCTGGCTCCGACGTATCGCAAGTAGTCCAGCATCCGCCGTTCTGGCGTCCACTGATACAGCAGCGAGTACTCCAAAGATGCGAAGCGCGTCTCACCCAAAAACGATGGGATCACCGCGACGGCCAATAGCAGGAGCAGCCACGGCACGTAGACGAGCAAGGCGAGCGTCAGGGTCGTTAGCGTGATGACGTCCTGCAACGTCCTCAGAAGCATGGCCAGCAAGCCGATCCGCCGGACCGTTGAACGACGCGCGCGCTCAAGATGATCGTATGTCGTCGGATCTTCGAACTGAGCCAGGTCCAGCGTCGAGGCGTGCTCCATCAGCCGCACGCTGACCTTGTTCGAGAAGAGGTCGCCCAGCAGACTTTCCAGCAGCGCCGACAGTCTGGCCAACGTCTCTCCACCCACGGTAATTGCCAGCTCCAACGCCACCAGTCCGATCAGGTACTGCCAGTCGGCCGGATTCCCAGCAGCAACATCAGCGATGGCGGCGATGACGCCGTCGATGATCAGCTTGCCGATCCAGAGCTGAGCCACCGGCACGAAGGAGCGTGCGACCCTCAGGACGATGATGCCAACGGTGTAGCGCGGCTCGCTTTCGTAGACCAGTTTGAGCAAGGCCGGAGCGTAACGCAGCGCTTCCAAGCGCTGGCGCCAGCTTGGCGGTTCGTCTCCGGAGTTCGGCGAGCGGCGCGACCGCTGCCTCGTGTCGGTGATGGGGTGGGTTGTCATTTGGCTCTCTGGAAGCGTTTACCGGCGACGCAGGCTCGATGTTCCCGTTGAGTAAAAGCAGAAGGGCCTCGACCGAACTGCGATACCGAACAGAGTACGGAGGTGATCGGACGGTGGAGAAGGTCAACCTGGCTGAGAAGTTCGCGCGCTTTGACGAGTACTGGAAGCCAAAGCTGGTGGGTGAGCTGAACGAGTTTCACGTCAAGCTGGCGAAGCTGAAGGGCGAATTCGTCTGGCATCATCACGAGCACGAAGACGAACTGTTCCTGGTGCTCAAAGGCCGGCTCCAGATGCGATTCCGCGACCAGGAGATCTGGATCGAGGAAGGCGAGTTTCTGATCGTTCCACGCGGTGTCGAACATCTGCCGGTGGCGCCGGAAGAGGTCCAGGTGCTGCTGGTGGAGCCCAAATCGACGCTAAACACGGGGAACCTGCGAAACGATCGCACCGTCGACCGGCTCGAGCGCCTTTAGTTGACTGCTCCGCGGCCAGCGAGCGCGGTTCCTCCAGGCCGCTCGGTATGTGCAGAGCTGGGAACCGCGGCGCGACCCACCAGCGCGACGATCAACGTTCCCGCGATGATCAGCAGCGAGCCGACCGTGCCCCAAACGTCAAGGAACTCGGCAAAGAAGATCATCCCCCAGATAGTGACGAATAGGATCTGAGAGTAGCCGATCCCCATGGCGCGACCGGCTGGCTCGAGGCTCAGACCTCGCGTCAGGAACACCTGGGCAATCTGCGTGGCGACTCCGACGCCAAGCAGCACGAGCCATTCCCAACCGCTTGGCCACCGGAAGGAGGGGATGAACGGAAGACTTGCCGGCACCGTGATCAGGGGGAAGTAGAAGACGATGACCAGAGGGTCCTCCGTCTTGCTCGCCTCGCGCACCGTCACATAGGCCACGGCGCTGAGCATCGCTCCCAGCAAGGCAATGCCTGCCCCGAAAGGCTCGATACCTTGCACGCCTGCGCCGAACAGGAGCGCCGGCCGAGTCACGAGCACGACGCCGACGAAACTGACCAACACCGGGCCGATCACCCAGCGTGTCAGCCGTTCTCGGAGGAACAGGGCCGCGAACAGCGCCGTCCAGAGGGGATTCGTATAATGGAGTACCGTCGCTTCGGCGATCGGCAGCTGAGTGAGCGCGTAATAGAAGCAGCTCATGGCCGCAAAGCCGAACAGGCCCCGCAGGATAAGGATCCAGCGGCGCTGGCCCCAGAGATAGACGCCGGCACGTTTGACCAGCCAGTAGCTCAACACCAGACTGACCAGGCCGCGGGCCAGCACGATCTCCATGCTGGGCAACCCCTTGCCCGCAAGCTTCACCAGCAGGCTCATGACGCTGAAGAAGAACGCGCTGGCCAGCATGTAGCGGACGCCCGCCGGCAGAATGCGTTGAAAACTGGAAGTTGACGGGTTTGGCATGGCGCCAACTTAGCGGAAGCGGGACAGGTAGGAAGGCTCAATCGGAGTGGATTCCAAGCAATCGCACGAAGCGAGCGCCAGCTCGGTAGCCGGACTTGCTTGAACGCCTTAGGTTTAGGGCGCGAACACTAACCGGAGCAACGGATGGCAGGACGAAACGGAGTTCTGGGTTTCGCCCGATCCATCGTCGGGCAAGCCCGGGGGCGACCTGGTCGCATCTCCAACATCATCTGGCATTTCGTCAGCTGGATCGTGACCAACATATCGGTCAGTCTAGCCTTTCCGTTCTTCTACCTGCTCAATCGCACAAAGGTCTTTGGAAAGGCTAACATCGGCGAGGAGCCAAACACGCTCTTGCTGTCAAACCACCAGTCGATGATCGACAGCTTGCCGGTGGGTATCGCAGCTTTTTACCCCAAGTCGCTCATCAAGCCCTACTTGATCCCCTGGAACCCGGCGGCGTCCGAAAATTTCTTCAAGCACCCCCTCCTCGCCTGGCTGTCCTTCCACGTCCGCTGCATACCGGTTCGGCCGGGACGACGTGACCTAAAGGCGCTTCACCGCATGATCGAGGTCATGCCAAAGGGCACGATGACCCTGTTCCCCGAGGGCACGCGCAGCCGCAGCGGCGACGTTAGGAACGGCAGGCCCGGAGCGGGGCTGCTGATCCTAGCGACTCATCCGCGCGTAATTCCGGTGGCCATCGACGGGATGCAGGATGTTCTTCCCATCGGTGCGAAAATCCCGAAGATCGGCAAGCGTATCTGGATCAGTTTCGGCAAACCGCTGGACTACTCCGAATTCATCGGCCTACCACGCACCCGCGAAACCGCTCAGGCCATCGTCGACAAGACAATGCAGGCCATCCGGGAGCAACATTGCGAGTTGCGCCGCCTTCGCAACGAGTATCTGGACAGAATGAACAAGCCGAGCAAACCGTCCTGAAGCCGGTCGCGGCCAGCCACATCCGCAGCCGAAATGGTAACGGACGTGGCTTAAAAAGTCGTCAGCCAGGCAAGAACCTCCCGCTAACCGTGAACCCATATAATGATGAATAGAGAAATGCGGACCTCTCACAAACATACAAACCGGCTCATCGACGAGACGAGTCCCTACCTACTTCAGCATGCCCATAATCCCGTCGACTGGTATGCTTGGAGCGAAGAGGCCCTGGAGCGCGCGCGGCGCGAGGATCGACTGATCCTACTCAGTATCGGCTACTCGGCCTGTCACTGGTGCCATGTGATGGAACGTGAGTCGTTCGAGGACGAGACGATCGCAGGCCTGATGAACGACGGCTTCGTGAACATCAAAGTCGATCGTGAGGAACGTCCGGACCTCGACGAGATCTACATGGCAGCAACGGTGGCGATGAATCGCGGCCAGGGCGGCTGGCCGATGACGGTCTTCCTCACTCCGGAGCTCGAGCCGGTCTTCGCCGGTACCTATTTCCCGCCCGCAGACGTGCCGGGGCGGCCCGGATTTCCCACCGTGCTCAGAGAAGTCGCTCGCGCCTGGCGCGAAGACCGGGACGCGTTACGGAAGCGGGCGGCGGAGTTCGCCGAGCAACTCCGGGAACGCACTCAGCCAGGGCCGCCATTGGCGGTGGGAGAAGCCGAGCTCAAGCTGGCGTTGGAACAGTATCGGCGCGACTTCGATCCGGAGTACGGCGGCTTTGGCAGTGCACCGAAGTTTCCACCCGCTGTCGGCCTTTCGCTCCTGCTGAGGCTCCACCGGCGTCTGGGCGATCCTCAAGCTCTGGAGATGGCAAGAACGACCCTCGAAGCCATGGGGCGCGGCGGAATGTACGATCATGTTGGCGGCGGCTTCGCCCGCTATTCCACCGATCGGCGCTGGCTGGTCCCCCACTTCGAAAAGATGCTCTACGACAATGCGCTCCTTACCCGTGCCTACCTCGAAGGATACCAGGTCACCGGCGAGGACTTCTTCAAGCGTATCGCTAAGGAGACACTCGATTACGTCCTCCGCGAGATGACAGCGGAGGATGGTGGCTTCTTCTCTTCGACCGACGCCGACTCGGAGGGTGAGGAGGGCAAGTTCTTCGTCTGGACGCCGGAGCAGATCGCCGATGTGCTGGATGAGCACGAAACCCACTGCTTCAACGCTTACTACGACATCTCGCTGGCCGGGAACTGGGAGGGAAAGAATATCCCCAACATCCGGCGCCCACTCACCGTCGTCGCCGAACAGCTCGGCATACCAGCGGAGGAGCTGAAGCAGACGCTGGATGTCGCCCGAAAAAAAATCTACAAGGCCCGGGAACAGCGCGTTAAGCCCGGCCTGGATGACAAAGTGCTCACCGCCTGGAACGGCTTGATGATCGGAGCGTTTGCGGGCGGCTACCACGTGCTGATGGATATCCGTTACCTCGAGGCGGCCGAGCGCGCCGCCGAGTTCACCCTCAACACGCTGTCACGATCGGATGGCGGCCTGTTTCGCACCTATCGTGCCGGAAAAGCTCATCTCACCGCTTACCTCGAGGACTATGCATACCTCAGCGAAGGGCTGCTCGATCTTTACGAGGCTAGCGGTCAGCCGCGCTGGCTCCGCGAGGCTGAGCGTCTGACCGAACGCACACTGGCTGACTTTTTTGATGACGATTCAGGCGCTTTCTTCAACACGGCGCGCGATCACGAAACGCTGATGATGCGTTACCGTGAGGGCAGCGACGGTGCCACACCGTCGGCTAACGCGGTCGCCGCGCATGTGCTGATGCGCCTCTCTCATCATCTCGACCGCCCCGAGTTTCGTCACGCCGCCATTCGCGCGATCAAAGCCTACGGCCCGCTCATTGCCCGCTATCCGCGCGGATTCGCGAAGAGCCTTTGTGCCGTCGACTTCCTGCTCGAGGGACCGATCGAGCTGGCGTTCGTCGCCAGGCGCGGGTCGGCGGATCTAGAAAACCTCCAGCGCGCTGCCAACCGGATCTTCCTGCCGAATCGGATCCAGGCACTCCTCGACCCGGAACAGCCCGACGGTGCGGAGAATCTGCCGCTCCTGCGTGGCAAGTCGCTGGTCGACGGCAAGGCCGCACTCTACATCTGCCGCGACTTCGCCTGCCAGAAACCCGTAACCGCACCCGCCGACATCGCGGCGCAACTCGCCGCGTCCGAGACCGCAGTCGATGTTAAGACGACGATCGCCATACGATTCCCGGGCCGAGCCAGCCGCGAGGGGACGCAGCGCTTCGCCGGCCGTTTCCCGTCAGCCGGCTACGTTCAGCTGGGCGGAACGGGCCTGGTTACCAGTCGCCTGGGCTTTGGCAGCTACCGCACGCATGATCGCGCCGCCGAGCACCGGGAAGCCTTGATAAAGGCGCTGAACTCTGGAATCAACTTGATCGATACGTCCAGCAACTACCTGGACGGTGCAAGCGAGCGTTTGATCGGCAGCACCTTGCGCGAGCTGATCGACGCGGGCAGGGTCCGGCGCGACGAGATCATCGTCGTTTCGAAGATCGGATACGTGCAGGGTGCAAACTACGAGCTGGCCCGCGCACGCGAGGAACGCGGACAGCCGTACCCGGATATGGTGAAGTACGAGGACGGCCTCTGGCACTGTATCCATCCGGAGTTCCTGCGAGAGCAGCTGGAGCGATCCCTCGACCGCCTGGAACTGGAAACGCTCGATCTGCTGCTGCTCCACAACCCGGAATACTTCCTCTCGGAAGCGGGCCGCCGGGGCGAACCGCTGCAACAAGCGCGCGGCGAGTTCTACCGGCGGCTCGAGCGTGCGTTTGCCTTTTTGGAGGGGGCGGTGGCCGACGGCCTATTGGGTGGCTACGGCGTGTCATCCAACACCGCGGTCTCGCCGGCCGCTGACCCGGACGCGACATCGCTGGCGCGGATGCTGGTGGCGGCGCGGACGGCCGCCGGTGAAAAGCATAATCTCCACGCGTTGCAGCTCCCGCTCAACCTGGTCGAAGCCGGCGCATTGTTCGAGCGCAACAACGGACCCGGCCTCAAAGAAACCGTCTTGGACACAGCGGCGAACGCGGGCATCGCGGTGCTGGCCAACCGACCGCTCAACGCTTTCGCCAACGGAGTTCTCGTCCGACTTGCCGACATCAGCGTCGAGGAGACCGCCCTCGATTGGGACGAGCAGCTGGGTCGAGTCGCCGACCTGGAGATGAACTTTCGCGCCGAGATTGCCCCCAAGCTGCAGGCCGCTCCTGACTCGCTCGACCCCGGCGATTACTTCCGCATGGCCGAGCGACTCAAGGAAGCGCGGCGCGTCATCTCGGGAGCGGCACACTGGTCACAGATCGAGGCCCAGATCAACTTCGCGCTGACCACCGTCGTTGCCGCGCTGAACCAGCAACTGGAGGGAGAGCTGGCACAGCGCTGGATCGATTGGCGCGATGGTTATCTCGGCGAGCTGGAGGACTTGATGCGCGACCTGCGCCGGCAGGCTGCCGAGAAGTCAAACACCCGTAACAGCATGCTGCGGGCCGCGCTGGATCCCCACCTGCCTCAGGAACGACGATCGGAGAGCCTGTCACGCAAAGCGCTTTGGACGGTGGCCAGCACACCGGGCGTGACCTGCGTCTTGAATGGCATACGAACCGTTGCCTATGTGGAGAATTCCGTTGGTATGATGGCCTGGCCCCGCCTGGAGTCAGTGGACCCGGTCTATCGAGCCGCTCGCGCCGTGCTGCTCTCTCAGGGTCGCCGCAGCTAGACGCGGCGGCCGCGCGGCTAACGACGGACCGCGGTCAGTGACCTCAGCCGCTCGCGCACCTCGGCGGCTTTGTCTTGACGTTCCAGTGCCAACCAGAGCCGTTCCACCGTCGGCTCATCTACGAGGCCGGGCGGCGATCCGATCGCTGGAGTCGAAAGGCCCTCATCCTTGCGAAAGGCATCTACGGCGTCGACGATCTCCTGATCGAAGAGGAGAGCCGAATCGTCGCGCTCTAGCTCTGGCTCTGCAGCGCGGAAGTAGCCGAGTGCGTGAAGAACGATCTTGAGCTGCCACACATCACCACCGCTGTACTGCTGCAGCGTCCGAAATCCCAGCCTCTGGGATATGCGGTCGTAGATCCGCCTCAGCTCAGCAACCGGCTGCGGGTGCTCGCAGACGTTGATGTTGACGGTCACGCCGTCGGGCCGGCGCGAGTTGCCGGGACGTGGATCGGCGACGACCACCGCGGAGGACTGCATCCGGCCTTTACGGGCGTCGCCGCCGGCGCTTTGCCCGGCGGCCAGCGCCTCGATCAGGCGGTCTGCCAGGTGCCGCCCCTGCGCCGCGCTGGCCTCGAAGCTGCTGGCAACGGCATCGAGCACCTCGGGCCCCGTCAGCACGTTGCCTTGCGTCACATAGTCAGGGCCGGAGCGCTGCCCCGCCCAGGCCCATGCCTCGTCGCCGGTGAACGCCGCACTGCCGCCGTTCAGCCCGATGACGCCCACCTGCCGTCGCGCGGCCAGCGAGTCCGCCGCCACGGCGCGCCGCAGCGCGTCCTCCGCCGTAACTCCTTCAGCCAGCAGGTCGAGTAGCTCCGGTCCGTATTCCACTCGCGTCCACGACTGCGTGGCGACAGCGCCGACGCCGGCCCGCACCCAGGGCACGACATTGCCGACGCAAGGTACCCGCGTCGTCACGGCTACACCCGACTCGCCCGTCGCAGGGTCGATGGCCGCGATCGAGAACGTTTGGAACTCGAGGTTCTCCGACCACGCCGTGGGTTCTTGCCCTGTCGCCGGCACACTGGCCACCAGAATGACAGACAGGCCGATCAGCGCCCACCGAAGCCAACATCTCAGCATAAATCTGGCTCCTCGGAAGATCCCGTTACTTCTTCATCCGCGGTCCGGCTGACCGCACGTCGGCGGATTCGTCTGCCGCAAACTGCTCGAAATTCTCGATGAACATTCCGGCCAGTTTCTGTGCCTGCGCGTCATAGGCCGCGGAATCGGACCAGGTCGAGCGCGGGTCCAACACTTCCTTCGGCACGCCCGGACACGACTTGGGAACCATGATGCCGAAGTTCGGGTCCTCCCGCATCGCGACATCGTTTAACGCCCCGGTGAGCACAGCGCGGACCATGGCGCGCGTATGCGGCAGATTCATGCGCTTGCCGACGCCGTAAGGGCCGCCGCTCCAACCGGTATTGATCAACCAAGCCTGCACCTTGTGCTTCTCGATCTTCTCGCCCAACAGGTTGGCGTAGACCGTCGGCTTTAGAGCCATGAACGGCGCACCGAAACAGGCACTGAACGTGGCTTTCGGCTCCGTCACCCCGCGTTCGGTGCCGGCCACCTTCGCCGTGTAACCGGACAGGAAGTGGTACATCGCCTGGGCGTTGGTCAGCCGCGCCACGGGCGGCAGCACGCCGAACGCATCGCAGGTCAGCATGATCAGCGTCTTGGGATGGCCCGCCCGGCCCGTCCGCGTCGCGTTGGGGATGTGGGAAATCGGGTAGGAGGCCCTGGTGTTCTCGGTAAACGCGTCGCTGTCCAGGTCGAGCCGGCGCGTCCGGGTATCGATCGCCACGTTCTCCAGAATCGTCCCGAACATGCGGGTCGTCGCATAGATCTCCGGCTCGGTCTCTTTGTTCAGCCTGATGACCTTTGCGTAGCAGCCACCCTCGAAGTTGAAGACCCCGTCGTCGCTCCAACCGTGCTCGTCATCACCGATCAGCGTTCGCTCGCGATCCGCCGACAGTGTGGTCTTGCCGGTACCCGACAGTCCGAAGAAAAGGGCGACATCTTTCTCGTCTGCGCCGTAGTTCGCGGAGCAGTGCATCGATAGCACACCACGCAGCGGCAGCAGGTAGTTCATCACGGTGAACATCGACTTCTTGATTTCGCCCGCGTAGGCCGTGCCGCCGATGATGGTCTCACCGCGGCCGAAGTGCACGAGAACGAAGACCTCGGACCGCGTGCCGTCTAGCTTCGGATCGGCGCTGAACCCCGGGGCGTGGAGCACCGTGAACTTGGGTTCGTGCCGGGCCAGTTTCTGCGGGTCGTGCTCGCGCAGAAACATGTTGCGAGCGAACAGTTTGTGCCACGCGGTTTCCGTGATGACCCGGATCGGCAACTGGGTCGCCGGATCCGCGCCTACATAGCAATCCTCCACGTACAGATCCTTGCCCTGGAAGTAGGCGGACAGCCGTGAGCGGAGCGCCTGATAACGTTCCTCTTCGATCGGCTGATTTACCTTCCCCCACCAGATGTTGTCTTGGCTTGACGGTTCTTTGACCACGTACTTGTCGTTCGGCGAGCGACCCGTGAACTGCCCGGTGCGCACGACAAGAGGGCCTAGGTGCGCCAATAGTGCCTCATGTCGCTGCATGGCATGTTCGTACAGCGCGGGGGTGCAAAGATTCCACCAAACGTTGTTGATGTTACGAATCCCCAGCTCTTCCAGCCCCCGCTGGCCTTCCAGTCGACCTTGCTCCTCCACTTTCGCCTCCTAGCTGTTAGATGAACGCGTCGAGCGCGCCGCTGGCTCAGCAGGCCGCGGCACGACGACAACGCTCACCCGACTAATGTCGCGACAAGTATCGCCTTAATCGTATGCATGCGGTTCTCAGCCTGGTCGAAGACGATCGAATGCTCTGATTCAAACACGGCTTCCGTCATCTCCATACCATCGAGGCCGAACTTCTGAAATATCTCTTCGCCGACTTTCGTTTCACGATTGTGGAATGCCGGCAAGCAGTGCAGACACTTGACGAGCGGGTTGCCCGTGAGTGCCAACATTTCTTCGTTCACCTGATAGGGCTTGAGAAGCTCGATGCGCTCCGCCCACTTCGATCCCGCCTCGCCCATCGACAGCCAAACATCGGTGTAGAGGAAATCGGCGCCCCGCACACCCTTTTCCACGGACTCTGTCAGCAGTACGCTACCACCGCTCACCTCTGCTGCCGCGGCAGCTTGCGCCACGAGATCCTCTGCCGGCCAGAGCAACTTCGGTCCGGCCAGACGCACATCCATACCCAGCTTCGAGCCGCCGACCAGAAGCGAATTCGCCACGTTATTGCGTGTATCGCCGAGATAACAGAACGCGATCTCGCCAAGCTGCTTGTCCACGTGCTCGGCCATCGTCATGAAGTCGCCGATCGCCTGGGTCGGATGAAACTCGTCGGTCAAGCCGTTCCAGACAGGCACACCGGCGTACTCGGCCAGCTCCTCCACCCGAACCTGGCCGAACCCGCGATACTCGATGCCGTCGTACATCCGCCCGAGGACGCGAGCCGTATCCTTCATCGATTCCTTGTGACCGATCTGCGAGCCGCTCGGACCAAGGTAAGTGACATGCGCACCCTGATCGTAGGCCGCCACCTCGAAGGCGCAGCGAGTTCTCGTCGACGTCTTTTCGAATATCAAGGCGATGTTCTTGCCAGTTAGTCGCGGTCGCTCTTTTCCAGCTTGCTTCGCGGCCTTGAGCGACCTCGAAAGCTCGAGCAAGGAGCGGATCTCCTCCGCCGTGTAGTCCTCGAGCTTCAGGAAGCTGCGGCCGCGCAAGTTCACTACCATACTGAAGACTCCTCGAAGGTGACCCGGCGTTTCCCGGCGAAATAGACTGGCTGTGGGCCGGGCAGCAAAAGCGCTGCGGACCCGCAACATAGCCGGGGAGGCCTGCCATCGGTAGACCGCCGGCCCGGACGGCCGACGGGTGAACAGGTGGGCGACGCGGCGACGCTCAGCGGCCCGCCCTGAGATTGCGTCGATGCTCAATGCTGTTAATATTTGTTGTGCCGCCTCGCTGCGGCGCCCCCGCTCTCCGCTCTCCCCTCAGCCGAGCGAATCAAGGCAAACCGAGCCGTGTGGACCCGTCCACCGGGCAGTGCTCTAACGGATGGCTTATACCGATTTCCTCGAGTTACTCGACTACGTAGGCAAGGATCCCTCGCGACTCGTCTTTGAAGACGAGCTCACGGGC